>JAHBVI010000009.1 GCA_019637635.1 Anaerolineae bacterium | reverse complement strand
GGAGCGGCGCAGCCTCAGATGCGCCCTGTCTGGCATCTGAGGATGCCAGACTCCTCATTGTCCAATCTTTATCAGGTGATTGTATGACAAGAGTCTGGTTTATTCGGCATGGGGAGAGTGTATCTAACGCGGATTTACCCACCCGGCATCCGGCGGAGTCGGAGTTGACGGCGCGGGGGCATGAGGAGGCGGCGCTGATCGCGGGGGCGTTTACGGAAGCGCCAGATTTGATGGTGGTGTCATCGTATGTGCGGGCACGGGAAACGGCCGTGCCCACCCTCAACCGCTTTCCCCACGTCCCCGTCGTCACCTGGCCGGTTCACGAATTCAGCTACCTGGGCCCGGAGCGTTACAGTGGCACCACCGGCACGGAGCGCGGCCCCTTTGCTCAGGCTTATTGGGAACGCAACGATCCCTGGGAAGAAGAAGGGGGCGGTGGTGAATCGTTTGCGGCGCTGCTGGCGCGGGTGCAGGAGACGCTGCAACTTATGCGGGCGCAAACGGCCGGATTTGTGGCCGTGTTTAGCCATGGACTGTTTTTACGGGCGCTGCTCTGGTCGGCGCTGACCGGCGCTACTGAGGCGACGCCGGAGGCGATGCAGCGATACAGTCATTTTGCGCGAGGGGTCTGGCTGCCAAATGGGGCGATTCTGGAGGCGATGGTGTGGGCGGACGGCCGTCTCTATTTCTCCGGCTTTCAGGCCGCACACATCAGGGATTACTCGCCGTCTGGAGAACCGGCTCCACCAGGACTTCAGAGGTAAAATGGCTGACACGGCCGTGTATATCCAGCGCCGCCATGCTCACTGCATAAGTTGCGCCGGGATCAAACCCGGTTAAGGCAATATCCCCCGCTTCCCGCGCCCGTACAAATCGAAATGCCGGATAGCGTTCCTGATTGACCGGGCGAAAGGCAATGACATAACCCGCTGCTGCCGGGTCTACCGGCCAGTTCAGGCGATATTGCCCTGGTTCTTCCATGGCCCGAATCAGGGGCACCTCTGGCGTGGCCGGAGAGCCGGCCAGGTTGGCTACCACCGCCACATTCATCTGTACCACTTGCTGTAAATAACGATAATCAATTTGTGACCAGCTATCGCGGCGGGAGTTCAGCAAATCGGGGTTTTCAACGGACTGGGTCAGACGGATGGCGGGCATACCGGCATTCAAAAACTCACGCTGGTCACCGTAGCGCCCTTCCCGATCGGCCGCGTTAATCAGGTGAATGGGAAAGGTGGGCACATATAGCCCGGCCACAAATTCATAGTAGCGGGCCAGTTCACCGGCCGCGGATTGGTGCAGTTCCGGCGCAAAGAGGCGAATGTTTTGGGGGATGCCCACCTCGCCGCCCACGCCGTCATAGTTGATGGCGGCTATAACGTCCAGGCCCCCCAAAAAAGCCTCTTGCACAAACAGGCGCGCCCCCTGAGTTTCTTGTTCTTCGGCGGCCGTAGCCAGGAAGATGATGGTCTGGTTCCATTCGCGGGAACTGAGCAGGCGGGCGCTTTCTAGCAGCAGGCTGATGCCGCTGCCGTTGTCATTGGCGCCTGGCGCCAGGCTTTCGCCATCAACGGCGCTGTCGGGGCGGGTATCATAGTGGGACATGATGACAATAGCGTCGTTGCTGCCGGATGTGCCCGGCAGGGTGGCGACCACATTCCAGCCTTCGGCAGCAAACCCGTAGTAATAAACGGGGAATTTTTGGAACTGTACTTGAAGACGGCCGTTGCCCACCCGCTGAAATTCGTTAAAAATCCACTGCCGCGCCGCACCAATGCCAAACGTGGGGTTGTCGGTGGCGCTAAAGGTGTTGCGCGTGCCAAAACTTTCCACCGCCTGTACATACCCCATGAGCTGCTGATGGGAAACGGCCGTGACCAAACCGGCAACATCCGGGTCCACGGCCGGCACTACGTCACTCACCGGGTCAAACACCAGGTCGCCGGAGGGCGCAAGCGCCAGTGACCAGGGTTGAGCCGTGGCTACCGGCGTGGGCAGGGGGGCTTCTTCCAGCATCTGGCCCAGGGAACAGGCGGATAAGAAAAATAACAACAGGCAGTAGGAGAGATGTTTCAGGCTACCTTTCATGCTGGCGCGGATTATACGCGGTTTTGGCGCGGCGTGGCTGTGACTTTGATGAGGAAAAAGAGAAAGGGAGGAGGGGGGACGGCCGTGAACGTTTGGCCGTTTGGCCGTTTTTCTTATTGACTTAATAGAACATCTGTGCTATTATTCTTGTCAGACATACAAACCCTCTTCCCTCTTCTCAACACATACCCTCTTCCCCTTTACAGCGCCGGCAAGATGCGACCCTTGCCGGCGCTACCCCTCTCTCTGGCACACATCACCACCGGCGGCAGAAGGTATCAGGGCGACAAACGCGAGAATGAGCCGGAGATGGCAAATTCACAACAACAAGGAAATTCTGCGGAACATCAACACCAATGCTGAGGCGGAGCAGCATTGTCTGGCAAGTGGCCGCACACTTGCAGGGAACTCTATCATGCGAAAACAGGGCGTATTTTTCCGGGGCGGCGGTGGTCATGGCTTACCTGGTCGGGGCTTGCCTGACAGTGGGCCACAAGAG
This sequence comes from Anaerolineae bacterium, assembly GCA_019637635.1. Lineage (GTDB taxonomy): Bacteria > Chloroflexota > Anaerolineae > Promineifilales > Promineifilaceae > CAADGU01. The sequence continues at coordinate 89,347 of JAHBVI010000009.1, read as the reverse complement.
GAGTCACAAGCTCACTTACTGGCAAACCTGAATGTCTCGCGCAAACTCATTGCCGGCGTTATCTTGCTGGTAGCGTTGGTAGCATTTGAACTGTTTAACTTTGATACCACGCGCTATGCGCTGGATAATTTACTGGGCGAGGTGAGTTTTGCCGGGCTGCGGTGGGCCACGATTCTGGCGGTGGCTTTTTGTGCGATTGATTTTGCCGGGCTGGCCCGTTTGTTTACCCCGGAGCGCGGGCGGCAAGAGCCAACGGCCGTATGGTATTTGATGGGCGCCTGGCTCATTGCCGCCACCATGAATGCCATGATGACCTGGTGGGCCGTTTCGGTCACATTGCTGACCCATGACTTTGGCAACGAAGTCCTCAGCCGCGAACAACTGCTGCGTTGGGTGCCGTTTTTTGTGGCCACACTGGTATGGCTGACGCGCATCTTGTTTATTGGCGCGTTTTCTGTGGCCGGTGAATATATTTTTGACATGCGTGACCTGCGCCGTTCTCAGGCGACGTCTGCTGCCACCGAGGAGCCGGCCAAACCGGCGGTTGTGCGCACCAGCCGCCCGGCTTCCCGGTCCACAAACGGTGAGCAGCCTACAGGCGGCGCGCCATCGGCGCCAACCTATGCCCGCTCAGGGCCACCGCGCCCCTCTACCCGCCCGGCGATGAGCGCCTCACCACCCGAACACACGGCAGGCAGGCCAACAAACGCGCCGCCAATCCCACCCCGCCGTCAGCCACGTTGATTCCCCAAACGTCTGGCGTTTACCAAAACGCCAGACGTTTTTGTCTGCCAGTCTTAATCCTGGTTGCCGCTTCATCTGGCCTGTGCTACCATCTTTTTTGATTATTGGTATTCATTTATTTTTTTAACAGATTGATTGAGGCAAAAAGGCATTGTGGCTGTTCTTGTGGTGAGGGTATACAGCACTTTTTTACTCGTTGGGAGTCCCTGCAATTGATAATCGGTTGAACCAGTTTCCACTCTCACGCACAAACTGCCATCGTTTGACGGCCGTCAAACCAGAATATATGACCATAGTGGTGAATATACCGGAAGGTTGTTTGCCCTTTTGCCATGACAGCTACCGATGAAGAAGGTCATATTCTCATGCGAATTAGTACCGAGTTTATTTTTCGTATTATTGGCGCCATTGCCGGTGCTTTGCTGGGCGCTTATTTGGGGCAGCAGTTGTCCATTGTTTTTGAGGGGCCGGCCGAAACCTATGCCTTTGTTTTTGCCCTCATTGGGTTTCTGGCCGGGTTCATTCTCACTCCTTACTTGACCATTCGGCCGCTCCGCTACGTTACCAATCAACTGATCACCATGCCGCCGGAACGGCTGGTGGCCATTATCATTGGCCTGTTTGTGGGACTCATGGCCGCCGCTCTGTTGGCGCTGCCCCTTTCCTTACTCGGCTCCCCTTTCCGGCAGATATTACCGCTGACCACAGCGTTTGTGTTTTGTTATCTGAGCGTCATTATCATGGTTTCGCGCCAAAATGAGTTAAAAACGTTTCTCAGTGGGCTGCGCATTTCACAGCCGGGGAACGGAAACAGCGGCGACGGCGACGGCAGCACTCCCTCGGAGCAGTTTATTCTGTTGGATACCAGTGTGATTATTGACGGCCGTATTGCCGACATTAGCAAAACCGGCTTTATTCGGGACACCTTGCTGGTGCCAAACTTCATCCTTTCCGAACTGCAACACATTGCCGACAGCCCAGACCCCCTGCGCCGGGGGCGCGGCCGTTTGGGGCTGGATGTACTCACCAACCTGCAAAACGAAGCCCCCATTCCCACCAAAATCACCGACATGGACGTGTCTGAAGTGCGGGAAGCCGACAGCAAACTGGTAGCCCTGGCCAAACACCTGCGCTGCCCCATTCTCACCAACGATTACAACCTGAACCGCGTCGCCGAACTGCAAGGTGTCACCGTCCTCAATATCAACGATCTGGCTAACGCCGTCAAAGTCAATATGCTGCCCGGAGAATCATTAAACATCAAAATCATTCAAGAAGGGCGCGAGCCGGGGCAGGGTATTGGCTTTTTGCAAGATGGCACCATGGTGGTGGTGGAAGATGGCAGCCCCCTGATGAATAAAACCCTCAATGTCACCGTCACCAAAGTGCTGCAAACGTCGGCCGGCCGCATGATTTTTGCCCGCACGTAAGAGATTGGAGATTGGGGATTGGCGTGGCTAATCGCCAATCCCCAATCTCTAATCTCCAGTCTCATCACTTTGGAGTTTCTATGTCTCTCAAAATCTACAACGTCTTAACCCGCAAAAAAGAAGAATTTGTGCCCCTGGTGGCAGGCAAAATTAGCATGTACGTCTGTGGCCCCACTGTGTATGACTACTCACACATCGGCCACGCCAAAACGTATGTCAGCTTTGATGTCATTGTTCGTTTCCTCCGGTACATTGGCAATGATGTTCTCTATGTGCAAAACATCACCGATGTGGGCCATATGCTGGATACAGGTGAAGACCGCATCCTCAAAAAAGCCCGGCAGCTATCGGCCCGCCCCATGCAGGTGGTGGAAACCTATATGCGCGAATACTTTGCCGATATGGATGCGCTGGGCGTACAGCGGCCAGACATCAGCCCCCGCGCCAGCGGGCATATCCCCGAACAAATCGAGATGATCCAGGACCTCATTGAAAGAGGACATGCCTATGAGGTAGATGGCAATGTGTACTTTAGCGTGGTTTCTTTTGCCGAATATGGCAAGCTGAGTGGGCGGCGTGTGGAAGAGCTAGAGGAAGGTACCCGTGAGGCGGTGCGCGAAGACAAACGGCATCCACTCGATTTTGCCCTGTGGAAAAAGGCCGAGCCAGAACACATTATGCGCTGGTCTAGCCCCTGGGGGGAAGGGTTTCCCGGCTGGCACATTGAATGTTCGGCCATGGCCAACAGGTATTTGGGAACGACGTTTGATATTCATGGCGGCGGCATTGACAATATCTTTCCGCATAATGAGTGTGAGATTGCCCAGAGCGAAGCGGCGCATGGCGAGCCGTTTGCCCGTTACTGGATGCTCACCGGTTCGCTGACCCTGGATGGGGTGAAGATGAGCAAGAGCCTGGGCAATACGCTCACAGTCAAACAGGCATTGCAGCGTTGGCGACCGGAAGCGATTCGCACCTTTATTCTGTCTAGCCATTACAGCAACCCGCTCGATTTTTCTGATGAGGCCATAGAGGCGGCGGCTAAAGGATGGCAGCGGATTTGGGGTGCGGTGACGTTAGTGCGCGAGCAACTGCGCCAGGCGGCGGATGGAGCGTTGTCGTCAGAAGCGGCGCTTATTGTGGACAATGCCAGGGAGGCGTTTGTGGAGAAGATGAGCGATGATTTTAACGCCCCGGCGGCATTGGCCGTGCTGCAAGAACTGACGCGGCAGGTGAATGTGCTGCTGAATGAACAGGGGCCACAGACAAAAGGGACACTCACGGCCGTAGACCAGCTCTACCGTGAATTGGGCGGCGCCGTCCTGGGCATTATCCCCGACCAGGCCGAACGCAGCGCCGACGCTAACCGGGAAGATGGCCTGGTGCGGCTGCTCATTCAACTGCGCGCCGAGGCCCGCCAGAAAAAAGATTGGGCCACCGCCGACGTGGTGCGCAACCAACTGAAAGCCTTAGGCATCATCCTCGAAGACCGCGCCGATGGCACGATCTGGAAGGTGGAAACGTGATGCGTGAAACGTGATGTGTGAAAGGGCGCATCACGTTTCACGCATCACGCATCACGGACACTATGCGCGAATACCTGATCCGCCGCAACACCGTTTGGGAAGCACTGCGGGGCAGCCGCCGCGAACTCCACTGTTTGTGGTTGCAGCAGGGGCTAGAGGAGAAGGTGACACGGCCGTACCAGACCCTCGCCCACACCCGCCAACTTCCCATTCGCATAGCCGATAAAAACCACCTCACCAAACTCGCCGGCGATAGCTCCCATCAAGGGATGGTCCTGGAGGCTGGCCCCTACAACTACAGCCACATGGATGACATCCTCACCCTGGCTTCGCAGCGAAATGAGAAACCTTTTTTGCTGCTGCTCGATCTACTGCACGGGCCACAAAACATCGGCCAACTGCTGCGCACGGCCGAAATTGTGGGTGTACACGGCGTGGTGCTGCAAGACCGGCGCGCGCCAGACATCACCCCGGCCGTAGCTCAATTTTCGGCCGGGGCCACCGAGCATCTGCTGATTGCCCAGGTCACCAACCTGGTACAGGCCATGAAACACCTCCAGTCTGAAGGCATCTGGATCGTAGGGCTGGATTTAGATGAAGGGGCCAAATTGCTGCCGGAAGTTGACCTGAATATGCCCATTGGCATTGTCGTGGGGCATGAGGGGGAAGGGATGCGCCGTCTGGTGCGCCAAAGCTGTGACATTCGCCTGAAACTACCCCAGAAAGGGCAGGTAGATTCCCTCAATGCGGCCATTGCCGGTTCCATTCTGCTCTACCAGGCGTGGCAAGCGCGTCGGTTCGTTTAAGAGATTGGAGATTAGAGACTAAATCTCTCAATCTCTAATCTCCAATTCTCCAATCTCCATACATTTCATCCAAAAATCCCTGCCCAAATTCATTGACTTGTTACAAATCCATGATATAGTTGATACATCAACTGTTGCGGCATCAACTAAGTGGCCCCCCGGCTCACCAGGTTTCCGAAAAGCGCAGATGATGAACGAAATGGAACACCTCTACAACCTGCTCAAAGAAACTTTCATCGTCATTGACGACGGCGACCGCCGGTTATTTCACCGTTTTGGCCTGACCCCTCCCCGTTTTTATGTGCTGCTGCATGTCAGTGAAGAGCCTGGTATTTCTTCCAGTGACTTAAGTCAAAAACTGTTGTGTGATAAAAGCAATGTCACGCGCATTGTGAAAGGGCTAGAGGCAACTGGCTATCTGGAACGGCGGCCACACGAGAGTGACGGCCGTGCCCAACGCCTCTACCTCACCCCCCAAGGCGCAACCATCTGTAACGAAGTCCACTCTGCCCACACTGCTTACAACATCGCCCGGCTGAACAGTGTTGATACGGCCGTTCAAAACACCCTCATCGAAAACCTGAACAGATTGCACCACCTTCTCCAGGAAGAGTTGGCGCAGCAAACACCGCCCCCAAACGGTCATCACCTTGTGTGAAATCAGCCAATAGAGAAGCACTCTTTAGAGGTTTCCCATACACCAGGCGCACGACGAGAGATGAAAGTCATAACTCATCCTTCATAATTCCTAATTCATAATTCCTAATTTCGTAGGAGGTGATGTTTTCTAAAAAAATAACGACAAATTGAACCATAGTTTATTGATCCAACCCATTGGGTACATTCAAAAACATCAAGGAGAGAGATGAAACTAAAAAATTTGACCATATTGTTTGTATTTTTGTTGATGGCCGCGCTGGTATTAAGCGCCTGTGGTGGTACAACCACGCAAGAACAGGTGGAACAGGCGGCCGAGCAGGCTGCTGAACAGGCCGGGGACGCCATCAATGCCGCCGCCACCGAAGCTGCCGCCGCCGCTGCTACCGCTGCTGCTGGCGCCGAAGCTGCTGCTGCCGAAGCTGCCGCCGCCGCTGAAGAAGCCGCTGCCTCAGCCAAAGCCACGGCCGATGCGGCCGCCGCTGCTGCCGCTGCCGAACCTACCGAAGCGCCAACCGCCGAAGCCACCGTTGACTCTGGCCTCAGCCTCACCATCTGGGCCGATAACACTCGCGCCCCCATCCTGCGTGACCTGGCCACAACCTTCCAGGAAGAGTATGGCGTCACCCTCATCGTGGAAGAACTGGGTTTTGGCGACATCCGTGATCAGTTGACTATCGCCGGTCCGGCGGGGCAAGGGCCAGACATCATCGTCGGCGCCCATGACTGGTTAGGCGAGTTAGTTAGCAATGGCGTATTGGCCCCCATTGATCTGGGCGCCAAAGAAGGGGACTTTGCCCCCGCCGCCATTCAAGCTTTCACCTACGACGGTGAACTGTATGGTATGCCCAACGCCACCGAAAACGTGGCCCTGTTCATCAACACCGACATCGTGCCCGAATGCCCGGCAACCTGGGACGAAGTGATGGATATCTCCATGGAACGCGCCGCCAACAACACTGATGACGTGGCCACCAACCAGTACGGCTTCGTGCGTATGGAAGGCGACCCCTATCACTTCTTCCCCATTCAGACCGCTTTTGGCGGCTACGTCTTTGGCGTCACCGATGAAGGCTATGACCCCACTGACGTAGGTATTGATAGCGAAGGCTCCCTGGCCGCCGCCACCTGGTGGGACGAATTTGTGAAAGCTGGTTTGCAGCCCCCCGCCGTTGACTGGGACACCATGCACCTGATGTTGGAAAGCGGCCAGTCCGCCATGACCATCACCGGCCCCTGGGCCACTTCCCGTATTGCCGATTCCGGCATTCCGTATGAGATTTGCCCCATTCCGGGTGAGGTCAACGAGACAGGTTCGCCCTTCTTGGGTGCGCAGGGCTTCATGATCAGCGCCTTTGCCAAAGACCCCTTGCTGGCCCAAATCTTCCTGACCGAGTTTGTAGCCACGCCCGAAGTGATGCAGGCCTTCTACGATGCCGACCCGCGCGTACCCGCTTACCTGCCGGTGTTGGATGCGCTGGATGACCCCAACATTGCCGCCTTTGGCGAAGCCGGTATGAACGCGCTGCCCATGCCCGCCATTCCCGAAATGGCTTCCGTGTGGGATGCGTGGGGCAATGCCGTCGTCCTCATCTCCCAACAGGGTGATGACCCGGTGAATGCCTTTACCAACGCCGCCGAGCAAATCCGCACGGCAATTGAAGAAAGCAACTAACCTTTAAGACCTGACAGGTTTTCCCAAACCTGTCAGGTCTTTACAATTGGTAAATTGGTGATAAAACAGGGGACAGGGTACAGACGTGTCCCCTGTTTTAGTATCACCGACTCGTAGCGGGCGGTGGGCTGCCTCCTACGAGGGCGGTGGTGGGAAGGAAGAAGGAGTAGGGGCTATGCGGGCAGTCAATCTTGAGGAAGAAAAGAAACCGGAAAAGGGGGGTGGATCGCTCACGGCCAGCAGTCTGGCGCTGCGGTTGTTGGGGTTGATGATTTTTGATGCGGGGGCCTTTTGGATGATCTTGACCATGTGGGGCGATGGGTACTGGCAGTTTGCGGCCGTTATTGCCGTCATCACCGTCTTGATCAACTACATCTGGCTCCGGCCAGAGACCTACCCCTTACGCTGGATGTCCCCCGGTCTGGCGTTTATGATTCTCATTTCTGTTTACCCCATCATTTACACAGTCTATATTTCTTTCACCAACTATGGCACCGGCCATTTGCTGCCCAAAGTGCAGGCGATTGAGGTCTTGGAGCAGCGCCGCTATCTGCCGGAATCGGGGCTGGCGTATAACTTTACGCTGTACCAAAATGCGTATGGCGAGTTTGCCCTGCTACTGACACCAGAGGGTGATCGCGAAGCCGAACCGATTGTGGTGATACCAGGGGAGGATATTGAGGAACCTGAACTGGGGCCTTTGGCTGAAGATGGTTTGCCGGTCAACATCATTATTCCCGAAGTGGATGAGCCGTTTGAGCGCGTGGCGCGAGCGGTTATACTGCGCGCACTCTCAGATTTGCAGCAAACGACGTTTGGCGGGGAGGAGGTGGCCGTGCAAATTCGGGGCATTGACCGTGCCGCCGCCTTACAACCACGCTATACCTACAACGAAGAAACCGACACCATTACTGACAATCAGACCGGCGTGGTTTACATTGGCGATGATCAGCGCGGTGAGTTTATTTCCGCCGAAGGCCAGGTCCTTATTCCCGGTTATACCGTGCCTATCGGCTTGAGAAATTACCAGCGTTTTCTGGGCAACCCGGCCTTCCGTGGCCCACTCGTGATGATCTTTGCCTGGACGGTCACGTTTGCCCTCTTTTCCACCGTCCTCTCCTTTGCGCTGGGGTTAATGATCGCCCTGGTGTTTGGCCGGAACATGCCAGGGCAGAAGGTGATCAAATCGCTGCTCATTATTCCCTTTGCCATTCCCGGCGTACTTACCATTCTGGTGTGGCGCGGTTTGTGGAATCCGGTGAACGGCATTGTTGGTATCTGGCTTTCTAACCTGATGGGGACGCCAATTAACGTCTTTGCCGATGCCTTTTGGGTAAAAGTGGCGTTGATTATCATCAATGTCTGGTTGGCTTACCCCTATTACGTGCTGATCAACAGCGGCGCGTTGCAGGCCATTCCCCAGGATATGTATGAAGCAGCCGATATTGACGGTGCTAATGCCTGGCACCAGTTCCGCGCCCTGACGCTGCCGCTGCTGCTGGTGGGCGTGGGGCCATTGATCATCGGCTCTTTTTTGGTGAACTTTAACAGTTTTAATCTGATCTACCTGTTTAATAACGGCGGCCCGCCCATTGTGGGCACACCCACGCCGGCCGGGCATTCCGATATTTTGATCAGCTACGTGTACCGGCTGGCCTTTGCCTCGGCCGGGCAGGATTTTGGTTATGCCTCGGCCATTACGGTGATCATCTTCTTCATTCTGGCGACCATTACATTGTTCCAGTATCGCTTCATGCGAACCTGGGAAAAGGTGGGCGAAAGTGTCTGATATAACCTCTACCTCTACAAGGAGTACCCCGGAATTAAGCCGGTGGCAGATATTCTGGCAGTCCAAAAAAAACCAGCGACGGATTGTCACGGCCGTGAAACTCTTGGTAGCGGCGGTGGTTCTGTTTTACTCATTGCTGCCGGTTCTCTACACCATCTCGTCCGCTTTCAGCCCCGTCCAGGGCGTCAGCCGTCAACTCATCCCGGCCAATCCGACATTGAACAATTTCCGCAATATTTTGTATGAGCAGCCGTTTGGCTTGTGGATGTGGAATACGACCAAAATCGCCCTTATTTCGGCGCTCATGTCGGCGATGATTACCACGCTTACCGCGTATGCCTTTTCTCGTTTTCGGTTTGCCGGCCGCGGCCAACTGCTGTTGGGCATCCTGCTCATTCAGGTCTTCCCGGCGCTGATGGCCATGATCGCCCTGTATTCCCTACTGGATCAGTTGGGCAGTTGTTGTATCCCCGCTTTGGGGCTAAACACACATGGCGGCCTGATCCTGATTTACATGGGTGGGGCCATGGGGTTGAACGTCTGGCTGATGAAGGGCTTTTTTGATTCCATTCCCCGCGATATTGATGAGTCGGCTATGGTGGATGGGGCCACGCACTGGCAAACGTTCTGGTATCTCATCTTTCCGCTGGTACGGCCGATCGTCATCGTCATTGTCATCCTTACCTTCTTTGGCGTCTATGGCGACTGGATTTTGCCCAACATTATGATTCGCAAATCGGAACTGTTTACGCTGATGCTGGGGCTGCAAACCTTTATCGGCAATAACTATGGGCAGAACTGGAGCGTCTTTGCGGCCGGGGCGGTGTTGGGTTCCATCCTGCCGGTGACGGTCTATATCTTGTTGCAAGACAAGATTGTGGGTGGTTTGACGACGGGTGCGGTGAAAGGCTGAGTAATTAAGTAATTGGGTAATTGGGAAATTACTCAATTACCCAATTACTTAATTACTCAATTACCTTCTTGTTAGCCCTGTGCGGTGTGCAGGGCTATTTTTTTGAGGAGAATGTGATGAAGCGGCTGCTTTTATTGCTTCTTTTGGTGGGGATGTGGCTGGTGGGATGTGACCAGAGCCAGGTGGTGAGTACGCCGACGGCCGTGCCCCCCACCCCCACCACCATCGCCACCCCGATACCGCCCACGCCAACGGTGATCCCCACTCCCATCAGCCTGCTGCCGCCGGGCAGTAACGGCCTGCCCTGGTGGAACGATACCGTCTTCTACGAAGTCTTTGTGCGCAGTTTTAAGGACAGCGACGGCGACGGCATCGGCGATTTGAACGGCCTGATTGAAATGCTCGATTACCTGAACGATGGCGACCCCACCACCACCGATGACTTAGGCGTCACCGGCATCTGGCTCATGCCCATTATGGATTCCCCCAGCTATCATGGCTACGACGTGGTGGATTACTACACGGTGAACCCGGAGTACGGCACAAACGAGGATTTCCAGCGGCTGATGGAAGAAGCGCACAAACGGGGCATCCGGGTGATTGTAGACCTGGTGTTGAACCACACCGGGCGCGACCACCCCTGGTTTGTGGAGTCCAGAGACCCTAACTCCGAACGACGCGACTGGTACGTGTGGAGTGATACCGATCCCGGTTATGCTGGTCCCTGGGGGCAGCAAGTGTGGCACCGTACCCTCAACGGCTATTACTACGGCGTTTTTTGGGACGGTATGCCCGATTTGAACCTGGAAAACCCGGACGTGACGGCTGAGATGTTGGCCGCCGCCGGTTTCTGGCTGGAAGAAATGGGCGCGGATGGTTTCCGGCTGGATGCGATCAAACATTTGATTGAAGACGGCCGCGCCCAGGAAAACACCCCCGCCACCCACGAATGGCTGCAAGCGTTTTACACCTTTTACAAAGAGGTAAACCCGGACGCTTTTGCCGTCGGCGAAGCGTGGACGACCACACGGGAGGTGCTGGATTACACCGGCGATGAGGTAGACATTGCCTTTCAATTCGACCTGGCCGAAGATATTCTCAACAGCGTCAAACGGGGCAATGGGTCGGCCGTTACCTCCCGGCTCAACAGCATCACCGCCGCTTATCCGCGCGGCCAATACGCCACCTTCCTCACCAACCACGACCAGAACCGGGTCATGTCCCAACTCATCGGCAATGAAGACCGGGCCAAAATCGCCGCTTCTATTTTGCTCACCTCACCCGGCGTGCCCTTCATCTACTACGGCGAGGAGATCGGCCTGATGGGGGCCAAACCGGACGAGGACATTCGCCGCCCCATGCAGTGGACGAGCGATAACATCAAAGTGGGGTTCACTACCGGTTCCCCCTGGCGTCGCCCCGGCAGCGACTATGAAACGCGCAGCGTGGCTTTGCAAACGGATGCTCCCGATTCCCTGCTCGCCCATTACCGGCAGTTGATCCAGTTGCGTAATACCCACGAAGCCCTGCGCGTCGGCGATTGGCTGGAAGTGCAGTCGTCCCCCAATCGGGTGTATGCCTTTTTGCGCTATACCGATAATGAAACCGTGATGGTGGTCATTAACATGTCTAACCAGGTGGTGGATGATTACACCCTGAACCTGGACAGTGGGCCGCTGGCGGCGGGGAGTACGGCCGTCCTCCTCTTTGGCGATGGCGCTGTCACCTCCCCCACGGTCAACGCCGCCGGTGGTTTTAGCGATTATGTACCGCTGGCGGAACTGCCGCCGTTTAGCACCTTTGTGATTGATTTAACGCCGTAATTGGTGGGGCGAGGCTGCCTCGCCCCTACCACCCATCACCTATGAAAGAATTCGTCTTTGGCTCCCTCTCTACCATCGAACAGCGCGTCGCGCACATGCGTACCTGGCGGCAGGGCATCAAACACCACAACCGCCTGACGCCCCGCGCCCCCCGCGCCCACGACCAACCCACCCTCACCGTCACCGTACAGCTAGACCGGCCCATTGCCCGCGTCGAATGTGTGGTGGTGGAACCGGGTACGGCCGTCTTCCCCCTGCAATTCGTCAAAACTGAATGGGACTTACTCAACTGGGCCTACATTGAAAGCTGGCAAACCACCCTGCCCGCCGAGCCGGACGGCACGCTGGTGCGCTACCACATTCGCGCCTACCCGGCTGATGGCTCACCGCCACTGGGCACCGATGATGAGGAAATATTTTCCTACCTGGTGGGCGAAGCACGCGCCCCGGAATGGGCCGCCGGTTCGGTGACATACCAGATATTTCCCGACCGATTTTATCCGGGGAACGGCCGTGACTGGAACCACGTTCACAGCCTCAACGACATCTACGGCGGCAGCCTGCGCGGCATCATTGATAAGCTGGACTACGTGGCCGACATGGGCTTCAACGCCATCTGGCTCAACCCCTTCTTCCCCGACGACAATACCCATCACGGCTACCACGCCACCGACTACTTCAACGTCAACCCCCGCCTGGGCAGCATGGAGGAGATTCACGAACTGGTCGCCGCCGCCCACGGTCGGGGCATCCGCCTGCTGCTGGATTTCGTCGCCAACCATTGGAGCAGCCAGCACGAAAGTTTCCAGGAAGCGCTCAAAGACCCCACCAGCCGCTATTACGAATGGTATCACTGGATTGACTACCCGCACGATTACGAAACCTTTTTTGGCGTCATGCACCTGCCGCAGGTGAATGTGAACCATCCCGACGTGCGCCGCTACCTGCTGGACAGCGTTTCATTCTGGCTGGGCGAGGTCGGTTTTGATGGCCTGCGCTGTGATTATGCCCTGGGGCCGTCGCACGACTTCTGGACAGAACTGCGCCAGGTAGTCAAACGGGTTAACCCCGACGCCTGGATTTACGGCGAAGTGGTGGAAAGCCCGGCTACCATTTTGAGCTACGAAGGGCGGTTTGATGGCTGCCTGGATTTCCCGCTGATGCAGGCGATGCGGGACATTTTTGCCATGGGGCGCATGACCCTGAGCGCCTTCGACACCTTCCTGCACCAGCACGAACGCTACTTCCCGTCCACCTACATCTTGCCCACCTTTCTGGACAATCACGATATGAACCGCTTCTCCTGGCTGGCCGAAAATGATACACGCAAGTTGAAACTGGCGGCGCTCTGTCAATTTACCCTCAGCGGGCCACCTGTTGTCTACAACGGTTCGGAGGTGGGGGTACGCCAATACATGGGCATGTGGGACCAGGGCAGCCAGGGCATGGCCGAGTGTCGCCAGCCGATGCTGTGGGGGGATGAGCAGGACGCCGATTTGCGCGAATTTTACCGCTGGCTGATCCATTTCCGGCGCGAACATCCGGTGTTGTGGCACGGCCGTCGCCAGACCATTCACCTGGACGAAACCACCCAAACCTACGCCTACGCCCGCTTTGACGAAAACGAGACAATTTTAGTTGCCCTGAATTTGAGTGAGGAGGAACGGGTGGTGGCGGTGGCGCACGGCCGTCACACCCACACCTTCACCCTCCCCCCCTGGAGTGGCGGTGTACACGTAATGGGGTAATTGAGTAACTGCCCAATTACCCCATTACATCTTCTTCAGGGCAATCGCATATTCCTCGATGCGGCAGATAAATCTGCACCAACAGAAGGCAAAGTCGGCCTTCGCCGACTGGAACCCAGCCCACGAAGGGGGGCTTTGCCTTCTGTAGCCGCGATTTTAATCGCCGGGAGTTGAGTATGCGATTGCCCTACATCTTCTTTGCCCTTTGCGTCAAAAAAAGATTGGCTGTGTTACAATAACCACATGATCACGCAAGAACTTACTCCTCCAAGAGAAGAAACTGCTGTCCTGCGCATGAGTTATGAAGAGTTCCTGGCCTGGGCCGGTGAAGACACCCATGCCGAATGGGTAGAGGGAGAAGTAATAGAATTTATGCCAGCTAAAAAGTCTCATCAGGAAGTCATGGGTTTTCTACTCGAATTGCTCGGGTTTTTCGTCCGCTTGTTTGACTCCGGCATTATCTTATCACCACCATTTGCCATGAAATTGTCAAAATCCTCACGAGAACCAGATTTGTTGTTTGTGGCTAAAAAACATGTTACCCGCCTGACCGATAATTATCTGGATGGGCCGGCCGATCTGGTGATAGAAATCGTTTCCGATGATAGCGTGCATCGGGATCGGCGGCAGAAATTTAATGAGTATCGGGCGGAGGGTGTGCCCGAATACTGGATTATTGACCCGCGCCCTGGCAAACTGCGGGCCGATTTTTACCACCTGGATGAAAAGGGACATTACGATCTGTTTGCTACCGAAGATGATGAAAGGGTGGCGTCGCAGGTGCTAGAGGGGTTTTGGCTACGGCCGTCCTGGTTGTGGCAGGCTGGTGAGCTAGACCCCTTCCTGACCTTTTGCGAGATACGCGGCCTCTCCCCCGAAAAAGCGCAGGAAATTCAACAATTACTGCGCAGCGGTGGGTAGAATGAGGCACAAATTAAGCTGCTTAAAACCAGTTCCGGATTTGAGATTAGGAGATTGAGAGATTACCAATCTCTCAATCTCCTGATCTCTTAATCTCAGCCAATAAGCGAACAATGCAGACGCCCACCAGTCGTAACACCACCTCCTTGCCCCGATCACTCACCTCCTTCATCGGCCGCGAAAATGAAATCCGGGAAATCACAGGGCTGCTGCTTGACCCCGACTGCCGCCTGCTGACGCTGCTGGGGCCGGGTGGCATTGGCAAAACCCGGCTGGCCATCCAGGCCGCCACCCTGGCCGCCGCCGAATTTGCCCACGACGCCCACTTTGTCAATTTGCAGCCCACGCCCTTCCCGGCAGCGTTGCTGCCCACTATTGCCGACGCCGTCGGCCTACCCCTGGGTGGGCCAACACCGCCAGACGCGCAACTATTCACCTATTTGCAACAAAAAGAGACGCTGCTGTTGCTGGATAATTTTGAACACCTGGTGGATGGCGCTGATATTCTGTCGGAACTGCTGCACACTGCCCCCAGCTTGAAACTGCTGGTCACGTCCAGAGAGGCACTAAACCTGCAAGAGGAGTGGCAATTCCCGGTCGGTGGCCTGACTTACCCCACCGACCACCTGGAACCTGCCTGGGAGCAAGCGGCGGCGGTGCAATTATTTGTGGATCGGGCGCGGCGGGTACGGCCGTCCTTCAACCCCACCGAGGAAGCCGACGGCATGTTACACATCTGCCGGTTGGTGAACGGCACACCGCTGGCGCTGGAACTGGCCGCCTCCTGGACAAAAGCGCTGGACACCGCCGCCATCGCCGCCGAAATTCAAAAAAATATCGCCTTTCTGGAAACCAACCTGCGCAATGTACCCGAACGCCACCGCAGTATGCGCGCCGTTTTTAACCAGGCCTGGCAGCAGTTATCCCCGGCGGAGCAAGATGTGTTCCGGCGGCTGGCTGTCTTTCGCGGTGGCTTTCTGGCCAAGGCGGCGCAGCAAGTGGCCGGCGCTTCCCTGACGATCCTGTCGGCTTTGGTGGACAAATCTTTGCTGCGGTGGGAATCGGGCGGGGGGCAGCAAGATGGGCACGGCCGTTATCAGATACACGAGCTCCTGCGCCAGTTTGCTTCCGGCCAACTGGCCGCTGTGCCCGATGACGCCACGCAAACGCTGGTGCAGCACAGCGCCTATTACTGTGCCTTTTTACAGCGCCGCGCCGATGCCCTGCTTGGCCCCGGCCAGGTCAAAGCGGTGCGCGAAATTACCGCCGAACTGGAAAACGTGCGTACCGCCTGGTCTCATGCTGTGCAGCAGGCAGATATTGCCGCCATCGGCCAGGCATATTACCCGCTGCAAACCTTTCTTGACTATCAGGGGCGGTTCCGGGAAGCCGAGACGATGCTGGCGACGGCCGTAACCCGCCTGCAAGCCCTGCCGCCCCACGACGAAACCGACAATTTACTCGCCGGTTTGCACACCTTCCTCGGCTGGACGTATATCCGGTTGGGGCATCTGGCCCAGGCTCAGGCCGCTTTTACACAGGGCCAGGCGCTCTACCAGAAGCTGGCGGTGGCAGCGCCGCCCGGTTTTGCCAGAGACCCTGTCAGCGGTCTGGCGCTGGTGGCCAACATCCAGGGCAACTATCAGGCGGCGCTGGCCTACTGCCAGCAGGCGCACCAGTTGGCCGCCGCTCGCCAGGATGTGGCCGGTTTGCAGTTGGTCTGGTACATCTGGGCGGATGTGCTGCTGCACCTGGGCCGCTACGACGAGGCGCGGCAAGCGGCCCAACAAGGGCATGAAGCGTGTCAGGTCACCGGCAATCTGTGGATGCTGGCCTACCTGCTCATCGTCATGGGCAATATCGCCCGCGCCCAGGGCGACTATGCCCAGGCCACGCAGCAGTTCCAGGCCAGTTATGATTTGAAGGATGGCATGAATGACCCCGAGGGTATGGCCCTGGCGGTCAATTACCTGGCGCAGATCGCTTATGTGCAGGGGCGCTATGAAGACGCCCGCGAGCTATACCGGCGCAACCTGGCCATCTACCGCGAGATTGCCGACCAGGGCGGGCTGGTGCGCACGTTGCAGGGGATGGGGGATACGGCCGTAGCCCAGGGTGAATGGGGTACGGCCGTTGCCTGTTACCACGAAGCCTTGCACATCTCCATCCAGATGCAGTGGGAGCCACTCATCCTCTCCTTGCTGGTCAGCATTGCCCATCTGCTGCACACCGCTGGGGACAAGACGCGCAGCCAGGAACTGGCGGCCTTTGCCCGCCAACATCCCGCCGCCGAACAAGAGACCAGGGAACGCGCCGCCGCCTTGCTGCCTACCGGCAAACTGCCATCGTCACTGCCGGAAAATAGCGCCAGCGTCATTGCCACCCAAACCCTGACCGAATTGGAAATGCAGCCCCTCCGTTTCCCGGCGGCGGGCCAGCCCGCGCCGGTTATGCCCGGCCCAGTACCCGGCCAACCACTGGTTGACCCGCTCACCAACCGCGAACTGGAAGTGCTGCGCCTGATTGCCGACGGGCTGTCTAACCAGGAAATTGCCACCCAACTGGTCATCTCTGTGGGCACGGTGAAGTCATACACCGGGGCCATTTACAGCAAACTGGCCGTTGCCAGCCGCACCCAGGCCGTCGCCCAGGCGCGGCAGCTTGGCCTCATTCCTTGATGCGTGACCAGAGAGTTTCCCTCACGCATCACGCATCACTCGTCACGTAAAACCCAAAGAGCCGAAATACGCCCAACTAACGCTGGATAAACGCTCCCAACCCCCAACCCAACCCTTAAAACCAACCTTTGCCAGATGTGAGGCACACGGCCGTGCCCTACACTATCCTCATTGCTCACCACCCAAACGAATTCGTAAGAACGGTGTAAATCAAGATTATTTTCACATGGAGATTGACATGAAAAAGATAAAACCTATTGCTATTGAATTGATTCTTATCCTATTGGCTGTGTTGTTTTTAAGCAGCTTCGTCTGGTATCCCCGCCAGCCCGCTGTTTCCTTGAATCCCGTACATGACCCGATTCTGGCTGACGTGGCGGAAACAACGGGCTCCCTGGCCAATTATGCAAAATGGGCGGCGACTGTTCCCGCCGAAGCCAAACTGGACTACGCCTACGCCTATCCCTGGCTGGTGAAGGACGAAGAGGCGGCGACACGGCCGTCTAGTGATGCTCTGCCGCTGCTTTATGCCCAACAGTACGGTAACTGGCCGCCCGCTCAGCCCACACAGGCCCCCCTGATGGACCGGACGTACCTACAGCAGGATGGCACTTGGCCCATTGATTAACCGTGAAGCGTGATGCGTAAGCGTAACCAATCAAAACCCACGCATCACGCATCACGCATCACGAAATTCCATAGGAGATTTACCTCATGATGACTTTAACCCCAACTCTCGAAATGACAGTGGCTAAAGTGGATATGGTCAGGCTGGAACTGGCGCTACAGGGCCAACTTATCCTGCCCGGCGACCCGGAATACGACGCCGCCCGCGCCGTGTGGAATGGCATGATTGACCGATACCCGGCGCTGATTGCCCGCTGTGAAACGACGCAAGATGTGGTCACGGCCGTGAACTTTGCCCGCCAACATGATCTGCTGCTCTCCGTGCGCGGCGGCGGGCACAACGTGGCCGGGCACGCCACCAATGACGGCGGTCTGGTCATTGACCTCTCGCCGCTGAAGCAGGTGGTGGTAGACCCGGAACGGCGCACCGTGCGCGTGGGCGGCGGCGTAACCCTGGGTGAACTGGATGCGGCCACGCAGCAGTATGGCCTGGCCTTGCCCACCGGCGTGGTGTCCGAGACCGGTATTGCCGGGCTGACGTTGGGCGGCGGTTTTGGCTGGATGCGCAATAAATACGGCCTGACCTGCGACAATTTGCTGGCGGCGGAAGTGGTGACGGCCGACGGCCGTGTCCTGCACACCAGCGAACGTCAGAACAGCGACCTCTTCTGGGGGCTGCGCGGCGGCGGCGGCAACTTTGGCATCGTCACTGAGTTTGAATTCCAGGCGTACCCCCTGGGGCCGGAAGTGATGCAGGTGGCCGTTTTCCACGATGGTGAGGCCATGGGCGAAGTATTACGTCACTTTCGTGACTTCTGTGCCACCGCCCCCGACGAGATCAGCCTGCTGGCTGTCTGCGGCGTCTTCCCACCCGGCGCGGAGATGTTCCCGGCAGAGCTGCACGGCCGTCACTTTGTGGCTCTCATCGGCGTTTACATCGGCGCCGCTGCTGAAGGGGAGCGGGTGTTGCAGCCCTTACGCAATTTCCGCCAACCGCTGTTTGACGTCAGCAGCCGCCTGCCCTACGTCACCGCCCAAACCTTCTTTGACGAAGATTACCCGGCGGGCGAAATGCGCTACTACTGGAAGTCGCTCAACCTGACGACGCTGGACGACGCGGCCATTGATACCCTGGTAGAACATGCCCGCCGCCAGCCAGCGGCGCACAGCACCACCGACATCTGGTACAACGGCGGCGCGATTCAACGGATGGATGATGCGGCCATGGCTTTTCACGGCCGTCATGTCAACTTCGTCATCAACCCGGAGGCCAACTGGGAACACCCGGCGGAAGATGAGGAGAACATCGCCTGGGTGCGCGACTTCCTGGCGGCCATGCAGCCCTATTCCGATGGCAGCCGTTACCTCAACTTCCCCGGCTTCCAGGAGGAAGGCGACGACATGATGCGCACTGCCTTCGCCAGCAAGTATGACAAACTGGTGGCCTTGAAACGGAAATATGACCCGACCAACCTGTTCAGCCTGAACCAGAACATCAAGCCGGGTTGAGACGGTAATCGGTAAACGGTGACCGGTAATCGGTGGCGTAGCACGCGCCGCTGTTACCGGTTTTTTTTATTTGAGGTGGGAGTACGGCCGTGCTTGTTTACGCCCGTTCCAGTTCATAGGATTGAATCAACACGTCGGCCGGAATGCCCAGCCCGGCCTGCAATTTGCGGATCATGTTGAGGGATAACGGCCGTTTCCGATTTAACACTTCCGCCACCCGCGCCCTGGAACCAAGATACGGTTCCAGATCATGCCGTGTCAGGGATTGGCTTTCCATGTAATGCAAAATGGCTTCAACCGGGTCTGGTGGCAGAATGGGATGCTGTTTTTCTTCATACGCTTCTACCAACGTCACTAAAACGTCTAGTTTGTCGCCATCGGCTGTACCTGCTTGCGCATTCCACAGCCCGTCAATTTCCTGCAACGCTGCTTCATAATCTGCTTCCGTGTGAATCGGTTTGATATCCATGTCTGTCCCTCATATCGTGCTGGCATCAATCTTGTCATATTCGCGGTGTGTACCCACAAAACGGATATAGACGATGCCAAACTCATAATTGACGGCCGTCACCAGCCGATAATCATTCCCCTTGATATTGAACACAACACGGTTGTTGGCCACAAAGCTGGCATTTCGATAATCATCCTTCACCGCTGTTGGCGTTTGCCAGTCAACTTTTTTCACCCGATCAAACCAGGCACGTAGGGGTTGTTCCACATCAGGGTACTTTTCCCAGAATTCGCGTAAGGTTCGACGGGCAATAATCCGCATTTCTGGATTATACGCCGCTCCCGTATTGGGAGCAAGCGTAGATTGGCCCCTTCCCCCGTTACACACAATTGGAAGCGCCATGCATCCGCCAAAACATCCTGGTCAAATGGGGATCGCCGCCGGACAGAGTGAACGCAAACAGCCTCCTCTTTATGGCAGAGGGCGTAAAAGAGCCTGTTTTCTTAATCAGAACTTAACAAAGAGTTAACAAGATGTTGATCTGCTTTGATGTGGTGGGGGATATAGTAACGGCCGTGTGTTCAACACGGCCGTACCCCAGGGACGGCCATTCTTATATTCCATCTTCACGAAGGAGAAGAATTCCATGACCCGAAAATCGTATTTATTTGCCTGGCAGTTGGCTGTGCTGCTGCTCCTGGCGGCGCTGATCGCCGCCTGCTCCGGCAGCCAGACCGCCGCCACCCCCACCAGCGCGCCTGCCAACAGCGGCACGTCCGGCAGCAGCGCGTCTGGCAGCGAAAGTGAAATGAGCGAAATGGACGCCCTGATCAAGGCCGCGCAGGCCGAAGGGCAGCTCACCACCATCGCCCTGCCGCACGACTGGTGCAACTACGGCGAAATGCTGGAAACGTTCAAACAAAAATACGGCATCACCATCAACGAACTTGACCCCAATGCCGGTTCCGGCGATGAATTGGAAGCCATCCGCGCCAACAAAGACAACAAAGGGCCACAAGCCCCCGATGTCATTGATGTTGGTTTTGCCTTTGGCCCCCAGGCGCAAAATGAAGGGTTGATCCAACCCTACAAAGTGGCTACCTGGGACAGCATCCCGGCCGGACTGAAAGACCCGGACGGCTACTGGTACGGCGATTATTACGGCGTGTTGTCCTTCCAGGTGAACACCGATGTGATTGAGAACGTGCCGCAGAAGTGGGCTGACCTGTTGAATCCTGCCTACAAAGGGCAGGTGGCCCTGGCCGGCGACCCACGCACCTCCAACCAGGCCATCCAGTCCGTGTACGCCGCCGCCCTGGCCAACGGCGGTTCGCTGGATAACGCCGCGCCCGGCCTGGACTTCTTTGCCCAACTCAACCGGGCCGGTAACTTCGTGCCCGTCATCGCCAAACAAGGGACGTTAGCCACCGGGGAGACGCCCATTGTCGTCCGTTGGGACTACCTGGGGCTGACCGACCGGGACACGTTCGGCGATAATCCCGCTACCACCATTGTCATTCCCGAAGATGGCGTCTTTGGTGGCGTCTATGTGCAGGCGATCAGCGCCTATGCGCCCCACCCCAATGCGGCTAAATTATGGATGGAACATCTCTATTCGGACGAAGGGCAGTTGATCTGGTTGAAAGGATACTGCCATCCCATCCGCTATGATGATCTGGTGGCGCGCAACGTGATTCCGCAAGAACTGGCGGCCAAACTGCCCCCGGCGGAACTGTACGCCAAAGCCATCTTCCCCACCATTGCCCAGTTGGAAGCGGCTAAAGCGGTGGTGACGGAGCAGTGGGACAGCGTGGTGAATGTGAACGTATCTGATTAAAAAATGAAAGGGTTCAGACCTGACAGGTCTCAAAGACCTGTCAGGTCTTTTTCTATTTTATGGCCTCTTTAACTGCACCTGCATCCAGCACACGTGGCGCGGCCACCCGCCAGCTTTTCTGGAACTGGTTGGGCGTCGTTCCCTTTTTTCTGTTTGCCTTTGCTTTTCTCTTTTTGCCCACCCTTTACCTCTTTTTGGGGGCGTTTCAAAACAGGCAGGGAGAGCTGACGGTGGCCAATATTAGCGCCTTATTCCAACCGTTCATCATGCGGGCTTATTGGACGACGATTCAGATTAGTGCGGTCACGGCCGTACTCGGCGGCGTCTTTGGTTTTCTCATGGCATATGCGGCCGTGTTGGGTGGGGTGCCCCGTTCTGTGCGCACGGCCATCCTCACCTTCTGCGGCGTCGCCTCCAACTTTGCCGGGGTGCCCCTGGCCTTTGCCTTCATCGCCACCCTGGGCCGGGTGGGGCTGGTCACCGTCCTGCTCAAAGAACTGTTCAACTTCAACCCGTATGAACACGGCTTTAACCTGTACAGCTTTGCCGGGCTGAGCCTGACCTATCTCTACTTTCAATTTCCACTGATGATCTTGATCATCTCCCCGGCGCTGGAAGGGTTAAAACCGGAGTGGGAAGAAGCGGCGCACAACCTGGGCGCATCCAACCGGCAATACTGGCGCTACGTGGCCTTTCCCGTCCTCTTACCGGCCATTCTGGGCACGATGATCCTGCTCTTTGGCAATGCCTTTGGCGCCTATGCCACCGCTTACGCCCTGACGGGCGGTTCGCTCAACCTGGTACCCATTCTCATTGGCGCCCAGATTCGTGGCGACGTGCTGCACAATCCCAACCTGGGATATGCCCTGGCGCTGGGCATGGTGGTGGTGATGGCCGTCTCCATCAGCCTCTACTCCCTGTTGCAGCGCCGCGCCGAGAGGTGGTTGAAATGAAACGATCTTCATTTTGGGCCTGGCTCTGGATCGGTCTGGGGGCCTTTTATTTTTTCCTGCCCCTGGTTGCCGTCCTGCAATTTTCGCTGAAGGCGCAAAAAGGGACGTACAGTCTGCTGGCGTACCAGAATGTGCTGGGCGACCCTCGCTTCCTGCGTACCTTCACCTTTTCGCTGGAAATGGCGCTGTTGAGCATTGTGGTCAGCCTGCTGCTGATTGTGCCTACGGCGTATTGGGTGCATTTGCGGCTGCCGCAGTTGCGCCCGGTGGTGGAACTGATTACCCTGATGCCCTTTGTCATCCCGGCGGTGGTGCTGGTATTTGGGTTAATTCGCACCTACAGCCGGCCGCCGCTGGTGCTGGTCAGCAGCCCGGCGCTGTTGGTGGCCGGGTACGTGGTGCTGTCGCTGCCCTACATGTACCGGGCGGTGGATACGGGGCTGCGCAGTATGGATGTGCGCCGCCTGACGGAAGCGGCGCAAAGCCTGGGTGCGGGCTGGCCCACCATCTTGTTCCGGGTCATTTTGCCCAATTTGCGCACGGCGCTGCTGAGTGGCGCATTTTTGACAGTGGCGATTGTGATTGGCGAGTTTACGTTGGCCTCGCTGCTGGCCTGGCCGGCGTTTGGCCCGTACATGGCGCAGTTGGGGCAGGATCGGGCCTATGAACCAGCGGCGCTGGCGATCATCAGTTTTGGGCTGACCTGGCTGGCGATGATGTTGATCTATTTCCTGGGACGCGGCCGGCAGGCGGAACAGCGCCAGATTGCCGGAGTGCGGTAGACGAGGCGAGAGGTATGAGTTCATTGGTATTAACGGGGGTGCAAAAGCGGTATGGGCGGGTCACGGCCGTAGATTCGTTCAATCTCCAGGTCTCCAGCGGCGAGTTCATCTCCTTCCTGGGGCCAAGTGGCTGTGGCAAAACGACCACGCTGCGCATGATTGCCGGTTTTGAAACCCCCAGTGCCGGGCAAATTTTGGTGAACGGCAAAGATGTCACCCACAAACGGCCGAACCAGCGGCAGATCGGTATGGTGTTCCAATCGTATGCTCTTTTCCCCAACATGACGGCCGCGGATAACATCGGTTTTGGCCTGAAGGTGGCGGGGCGGCCCCGCGCCGAGATTAAAGAGCGGGTGGCGGAGATGCTGGCGCTGGTGAAGCTGTCGGAACTGGGCAACCGCTATCCCTACCAGTTGTCCGGTGGACAGCAGCAGCGGGTGGCGCTGGCCCGCGCCCTGGCCGTGCAGCCGCAACTGCTGCTGCTCGATGAGCCATTGTCGGCGCTGGACGCCAAAATCCGGCTCTCCTTGCGCACCGAAATCCGGGCGATCCAGCAGCAGTTGGGTATTACCACCATTTATGTGACCCATGACCAGGAAGAGGCGCTGTCGCTGTCTGACCGGGTGGTGGTGATGAACGAGAGCCGCATGGAGCAGGTGGGGACACCGTTTGAGATTTATAACTTCCCACAGACGTTGTTTGTGGCTTCTTTTGTGGGCACGCTGAACATTGTGCCTGGCCTGACAGTGCAGCCGGGCACGGATCGGGTGCTGCTGGATGGACAAGAAATTCGGGCGGCACGGCCGTTGCCCACCACCCTGTCTAACGGCACGTTATCTCTGGCGCTACGCCCGGAACTGCTATCCCTGAACGCCAGCAGCAATGGGCAGGCGGCCACGGAAAATCGGCTGTACGGCCGTGTGGAAACCATCTCCTTCCTCGGCTCCATCGTGCGTATTCAGGTGCGTTTGCAGGAGCACAGCCTGTTCCTGGACGAGTTCAACAACCCCCACCTGGCGGTGCCCCAAATCGGCGAAGAGGTGAATGTACATTTCCAGCCGGAGGCGTGTCTGGTATTATCGTGATGCGTGATGCGTGAGGGTTTGGTCACGAGTCACGCATCACGATGACCATGATAAAAAAATCCGCTGCCCTCTTCTTTTTCCTCACTGCCTTCTGGGCCGGGTTGCACCTGCTTCTCCGCGAGAAGGGGCGCGCGAGCAAACCGGCCATTATCGCCCACCGGGGGGCGGCAGGGCTGGCCCCGGAGAATACGCTGGCGGCTATTCGCGTTGGCCTGGCGCACCAGGCGCCGTACATTGAAATTGATGTACAGCGGTCGGCCGATGGGATGCTGGTGGTGATTCACGATGAGACCATTGACCGCACCAGCAACGGCCGTGGCCCGGTGCGGGAACTCTCCTGGGCGGAACTGCGCCGGCTGGATGCGGGCAGCTACTTTGACCCACATTTTGCCGGGGAAACCATCCCCACATTGAGCGATGTCTTGCTTCTGCTGCAAGACAAACCGGCGACGCTGGTGATCGAGATCAAAGACCCCCACTTTTACCCGGACATCAGCCAGCAAATCCTGGCGCTGCTGGCGCAACACCAGATGCAAGAACGGGTGGTGGTCATCTCCTTTGACCACGCCGCATTAGAAACATTTCATCGCCTGGCCCCCGGCATCCCCATTGGCCTGGCCGTCACCAAACCGTGGCCTATCCCGCCCATTGCGCCGGGGCAAACGGTGGACGTGTTCTGGCCGGGTGTTCTGCTCGACCCGACGTTTGTGTACCGGATGCACCGGCGCGGGTATACCGTCTGGGTGTGGACGGTTAATGCGCCCGCCTTGATGCGCCTGCTGGCCTGGCTGGGGGTGGATGGCCTGACGACGGATCATCCTCAGAGAGCCAGCCGGTTGTGAGAATGGGTGACATCCATCGTGGGGGTCACGGCCGTTTGGCACTTCACATGTTCCTCTCCATTCCTTTATCATTTCTCCTGGTTTGGGCAGCTACAAAAAGGAGAGTATGATGAAAAAGCTATTGGTGGCCGCGGGGCCAAACGAATTGCAAAACTCAGCCAATCAGGCAGGGAAAATTGCCGGATTCTGGCAAGGTCTCTGGCACGGGTTCATTGCCCCCTTTGCTTTTGGCGTTTCCCTTTTCAAAGACAATGTGGGGGTGTATGAGCTGCATAACAACGGCCGTTGGTACAATTTTGGCTTCATTCTGGGCCTGATGATGGTCTTTGGCGGCAATGCCGGGGCCGGTAAACAGTCGGCCGCCTGGAAGAGGAGCCTGGACGCTTCCGAAAACGATAACGGTTGATCAGCCCGAACGGGCAGCTGATGGTCGGTTGTCGTTTTCTTCGTGGCCCGTGCGGATTTTTTTGAGACCCTCAACCGTTCGTAGCCCCACCGTCGTCCATTCGTTTGTTTTAGCTGTTGTTTGCCCAGGATAACTTCTGCATACTTTCGGCAAGCTGGAAAGGAGGCAAAACCTGATGGCCGCAAAAGCAAATATCCTGGGGTTGTTGTTGGTTTCGTGATGTTGAGGCTGTACGCCGGAGGCTACGTTTGCCCGCCACCCTTCCACCGCACACGATGGTAGCGATGAAGACGGAATTAGGTACAACCGTGCAGAATTTTGGTGACGGCCGTGCCGACTTTTTCCCCAACACCTATCGAAACACCTTCCAAGATCCCCGACCAACAAATACACCACAACCCACTCTTACACCCGTACCCACACCAACACCTGTTTATTATAGCATACCGCCCTGGGTGTTAGACCCCGCTGTAAATGTTTTATTGCTACATACATCAGATGTACGTGGTCGTGAGAATGCAGTAACCGTTTTTATTGCTCAAACCGGAGAAAGGTTTGATATACCTGTTGCCGAGTATGTTCATCCAACATGGATAGAACATGAAGATGGTTTGTACATACATATTGAGTATCTCACATCATATGACGATCCATTCAGATCTGTGGAGGAGCTAGACTTAATAACAGGGGAGTTAAAACGACTTGAAATGCCCAGGGTTTTTACACCTGGAGTGAGGAGTATATCATCACCAGACGGCCGTTACCTGATTCGTATTGTGGAAGATAATAATGCCCCAACCGTGGCCACATTGATAAACGTTGAAACTGGTGAAGAGATCGAATTAACCGATCCGTTCAACAACGAATTTGCTGATGGAATAGATGTCACCTGGTCTTTTGATGGAGCCCAGGCGTAGCAATCAATTCCATTTGGGTTGAAGACCCAACGGCAAGTTATGGTGTAAGAGCAGAACCGGCACTGGCTATCTTTTCACAGGAGGGAAAGCTACAGGCACAATACAATAATTTAGAGCATAGAGGTTTGAAATGGTCACCAGTACTTCCTTATCGGCTCCTCTATCCGGCTTATAGTCTTAACGAAGGGCCACCATGTATGCTCGACGTATTAACAGGTGAGTACAATTGCCTGGAATCAGTCACCCAATGGCAGGACGAAAGAGGAGTAGAAATTGGTATCTTTAACTGAATACCTTAGATGGCAGCAAAATCGGGTTTGTTTATTGGGGAGAACGGAGTAGTGAGAAAAGTGGTTTCTGCTATATGGAATTACCCACGAAAACAATTTCTTGCCCTGTCACAATGGATAATTTACAAAGGTAAGAAGAATACTTATGGAAGGATTCGCGTTGGAAGGCGAGCCAGCCACATGTATATGTTGAAGATTATCAATGGTCGCCAGACGGTCAATATGTGGCTTTGTCTATAAATCCTTGGCTACCAGGCAGTGATGACCTCACACTCGCTACGCTGACAGTGGCTCAGCTATCGGGAGACAATTTACGGGTTATTCTTGATGGCAAGTTACCTTATTACGATCTATGGCGGCCGTCCATCCCCTCCCCGTCAGAAGAATAACAATTCTTCACCCACCCAATTCGTAGGGGCGAGGCGGTTGGGTACGGCCGTGTCTGTTCACTAAAACATGGACACCAACCGCCCCATTAATAACCTTGACTCATCGGCCTAAAGTGGCAATTATTGGATCTGGTTCTCCCATTCCCCTTCAAAACTGGCTACTATCACAATCAGCAATTGCTCAATCGCCAAACCGATGGGCATGGAACGTTTGATTTCAAAAACGCCGGGCATAGGTTTCCCTTCGGCTATCCGTTCATACACATACTTCGTCACGGTGTTTACGTCATGGGTTAATAGAATCCGCCCGCTTTGAGCCGCCCATTCCAGCATAACCGGATCATCTGCCTCGGCCACTTCCGTATCCTGGACACGCAGAACGTCCAGATCAGGGTTGCGCCGTAGCAGACCGCGCAGGATACGGCCGTTGAAATTCTCGTCAGCCAGAAACTTCAGCTTCGACATTTTTCAGGTGGGTTAACAATTTTTCACGCAATCCATGGCTGGGGAACCGTCTTTCATTTTCCTGGCGTATGATCTCCGCTTCTTGTTTGCGTTGTTTGATATAAGCGTCAATTTCTTCCTGGTGATCTAGATAATAGGCAATAACAGCATACACCTCGGACAACTTTAAGGCGTCAAATTGCTCTACAATCTCTTCGGCCGTATCACCATTCCAGAAGCAATAGACCACTGTATCTATGGGGACGCGGGTTTTACCCACCAGAATAACGCCATCCGCATTTACTCGCAGCGGCACAGGTTTGGTTTCAATTTCCAGAATCATCGTCATCACCTCACGGCCGTGATTATAACACGCGCTGGGAGTGCCAGGCACGGGGCATCAGGTATCAGGCTGGCCAAAATGTTTTGCCCTGTGCCTGGCACTGCTACGAAACTTCCGCGTAGGCCTCTACCGGCGGGCAGATACAGAACAGGTTGCGGTCGCCGTAGACGTTGTCAATACGCCCTACGTAAGGCCAGAATTTGCGCTCGCG
The DNA here is from genome assembly GCA_019637635.1 of Anaerolineae bacterium. Lineage (GTDB taxonomy): Bacteria > Chloroflexota > Anaerolineae > Promineifilales > Promineifilaceae > CAADGU01. The sequence continues at coordinate 61,551 of JAHBVI010000009.1, read as the reverse complement.
CACCCAGGTTGCCGGGTATGCGGCCTGTTCACGGGAATACGGCCGATTCCAACTGTCGCTCATAATCACCTCGGCCGTGTGCGGCGCGTGCGCCAGCGGGCTGTCCTCGTGGGTGATCTCCCCATTTTCCACCGCCCGAATTTCGGCACGAATCTGGATCATCGCCTCGCAAAAGCGGTCTAGCTCCGCTTTGGATTCACTCTCCGTCGGCTCAATCATCAGCGTGCCGGGCACGGGGAAGGACATGGTGGGGGCGTGGAAGCCAAAGTCCATCAGCCGCTTGGCCACATCATCCACCGGCACCAGCTCCTTAAAGTGGCGCAAATCCACAATACATTCATGGGCGACACGGCCGTTGGCCCCGCGATACAACACTGGATAATGCGGCTCCAGCCGTTCGGCGATGTAATTGGCGTTCAAAATCGCCACCTTCGTCGCCACCGTCAGCCCCCAGCTGCCCATCATGGCAATGTAGGCATACGAAATGGGTAGGATGCTGGCGCTGCCCCAGGGCGCCGACGACACCGGCCCAATGGCCTGCGCCCCGCCCACCCCGGCAACCACCGGATGCCCCGGCAGGAAGGGGGCGATGTGCGCCTTGACGCCAATTGGCCCCATGCCCGGCCCGCCGCCGCCGTGTGGAATGCAAAACGTCTTATGTAAATTCAAATGACACACATCCGCGCCAAAGTCGCCCGGACGGGTCAGCCCTACCTGGGCATTCATGTTCGCCCCATCCAGATATACCTGCCCGCCAAACTCATGCACAATCTGGCAGATTTCGGCGATGGCCGCTTCAAAAACGCCATGTGTGGATGGGTATGTGACCATGAGCGCCGCCAGCCTTTCCTGGTGTTTTTCCGCTTTGGCGCGCAGGTCAGCCACGTCAATGTTGCCGGCATCGTCACACTGCACCACCACCACGTCCATGCCCGCCAGAGCGGCGCTGGCCGGGTTGGTGCCGTGCGCCGAACTGGGAATCAGGCAGACGTTGCGGTGCGCATCCCCTTTGGCGTGGTGGTAAGCGCGGATGACCAGCAGCCCGGTGTATTCCCCCTGCGCGCCGGAGTTGGGCTGCAAGGAGAAAGCGTCAAAGCCGGTGATCTCCATCAGCCAGTTTTCCAGGCGGCGGAATAATTCCTGGTAGCCCTGGGTTTGTTCCAGCGGCGCAAAGGGGTGCAGATGGCCGAATTCGGGCAAGGTGATGGGCAGCATTTCGGCCGTAGCATTCAGCTTCATGGTGCAGGAGCCGAGCGGGATCATGGAGTGGGTCAGGGAGAGGTCCCGGCTTTCCAGGCGGCGAATGTAGCGCAGCATCTCCGTTTCCGAGAAGTAGCTGTTGAAGGTGGGGTGGGTGAGAAACGGGCTGGTGCGCTGGTGGAGTGCATCGTAGTCCAGCGAGACGGCGTCGGCCATCGCTTCCAGGTCAAACTGCCCCGGCTGCCCGCCAAAAATCTCCAGCACCGTTTCCAAATCGTGGCGGCGGGTGGCTTCGTCCAACGAAACGCCCACCGTGCCATCGGCAAAGGTACGCAGGTTGACCCGCCGCGCCAGAGCGCGCGCCTGAATTTGCGCCTGGGCCAGCGGGCCGCCGCTCACTTTCAGCGTGTCGAACACCGGCTCGCCGTTCAGTTCATAGCCCAATTCGCGCAATCCGGCGGCGACCACCTGGGTGATCAGCCGCACCCGCCGGGCAATACGCTTTAGCCCTTCCGGGCCGTGATAGACGGCGTACATGGAGGCCATGACGGCCAATAACACCTGCGCTGTGCAAATGTTGCTGGTCGCTTTTTCGCGGCGGATGTGTTGTTCGCGGGTTTGCAGCGCCAGCCGGTAGCCGGGTTTGCCCTGGGCGTCAATGGAAACACCAATCAGCCGGCCGGGCATGATGCGTTTGTGTTCGTCTTTAGTGGCCATGTAGGCGGCGTGGGGGCCGCCGTAGCCCATGGGCACACCAAATCGCTGCGAATTGCCCACCACCACATCCGCGCCCATTTCGCCGGGCGGCCGCAGCAGTACCAGCGCCAGCAAATCGGCAGCGACGACGGCTAATGCACCGTGCGCGTGCGCTTTCTGGATGAACGGTTCATAGTCGAGGATGTCCCCGGTGGTGGCGGGGTATTGCAGCAGCACGCCAAAGGTGGGCTGGCTAAAGTCGTAGCTGGTGTGGTCGCCAACGATGACCTGGTAACCCAGTGGCTCGGCGCGGGTCTGCACGACGGCAATGGTTTGCGGGTGGCACAGTTCAGAGACGAAAAAGGTGTTGGCTTTGCTGCTGCGGGGCATGGCGCGCTGGCAGAGGGTCATGGCTTCGGCGGCGGCGGTGCCTTCGTCTAGCAGGGAGGCGTTGGCGATCTCCATGCCGGTCAGGTCGGTGATCATGGTCTGGAAGTTGATCAACGCTTCCAGTCGGCCCTGGGCGATTTCGGGCTGGTAGGGGGTGTATTGGGTATACCAGCCGGGGTTTTCCAGGATGTTGCGCTGGATGACGGGCGGGGTGATGGTGTCGCTGTAGCCCATGCCGATGAAGGAGCGGTACACCTGGTTTTGGTTAGCCAGGGCGCGCAGTTCGTCCAGCACGGCCGTTTCACTGCGCGGCCGTTCCAGCTTCAACTCTCCCTTCATGCGGATGTTGGCGGGCACGGCCTGGTCTACCAGTTCATCCAGCGAGTTGAGGCCCAACGTGTGCAGCATTTCCGTTACCTCTTTGCTGCGCGGGCCAAGATGCCGTTTCACAAACCGGTCAGCGGGACGGAGCATGTCGTGATTGGGCACGGCCGTATGTCCGTTCTCACCGGCTTCAATGATTTCGTGGGTTGTCATTGTTTTCTCCAGTAGGGGAAAGTGAGCAGTAAGCGGTGAGCAGTGAGCAGTAAAAGCAAACTGCTCACTGCTTACTGCCCACTGCTTACTTCCTGTTTCTTACTCTCTTTCTGCCAAAAACTTCTCATACGCCGCTGCGTCCATCAGGGCATCCGCGTCGGCCATGTTGTCCGGGCGGACGCGGATCATCCAGGCGTCGCCGTAGGGGTCGCTGTTGACGAGTTCGGGGGTGTCAATGAGGGGGGTGTTTACGGCCGTGACTTCCCCGGCAATGGGCATCAACAGGTCGGCGGCGGCTTTCACCGATTCCACCACGCCGAAGGCGTCGCCCGCGCCAAAGCTGTCGCCAACATCGGGCAGTTGCAGGTACACGATGTCAGACAGGGAATCCTGGGCGTGGTCGGTGATGCCAATCACCACTTCGTCGCCTTCCACGCGCACCCATTCATCATCATCGGAAAAACGGTAATTTGCAGGGATTTTGGACATGATCTACTCCTTTGTGGGTACGGGCGAGGCAGATGGGGGATGCGTTGTCTTGTCGGACAAATTTATACCCATCTGCCTCGCCCCTACGGTAGAAAATAAAAAAGGACGCATGGCAAAACGGCGTTTTGCCAGCGTCCTCTGTCATTAACCTGAGAGATTGGCAGCAGGTAAACTTTTGCCTGCCGTTTGCCCCTTCGGTATGCGTTCTGTTACGCATTTTTCAGATACACCCTGCCGTCCGGTCCTTTTACCTGAGAGATTCGCGGTGGGCGATAGATCGCTCGCCGGTTGCCCCTTCGGTGATCGGTAATCGGTAATCGGTGATCGGTAATCGGTTCACCGTTTACCGATTACTGATTACCGATTACGGATTCAGATACTCTCCCGCACGGCCGTTTGCATTATTCACTTTTCAAATTGCCAGGATGGTATACATTGATAAGATACATTGTACCGGAGCGGGGGGAAAGTGCAAAAATGTAACAATGAAAGACAAAGGGTAATGATTCACCGCAAAGGATGCAGAGAACACACAGATAAGGATAAAACTTTGCGTCCTTCGCGTTCTTTGCGGTTAAGTTCCCAAAAGGCAGTACAGGTACCATCGTGGACGGAAAAATTTGCCTGGTGACGGGAGCGAATACGGGGATTGGGTATGCCACAGCCGTGGGCCTGGCGGAATGGGGCGCGACGGTGGTGATGTTGTGCCGGGACGAGACGCGGGGGGCAACGGCCGTGCGTGACGTGCAACAATCCACCGGCAACCCCCATGTGGAACTGCTGCTGTGTGACCTGGCTTCGCTGGCTTCCATTCGGCAGGCCGCCGCCGATTTTCAGGCGCGGCATGAGGTGCTGCACATCCTCATCAACAATGCCAGCGTCATCCCCCGTCAGCGGGAGGTGACGGCCGATGGGCTGGAAAGGCAGTTTGCCGTGAACCATCTGGCCTATTTTCTGCTGACCCATTTGCTGCTGGACGTGTTGAAGACCAGCGCGCCAGCACGGATTATCAACGTTTCCTCACAGGTTCATGCCAGCGGTGTGGTGGATTTTGCCGATTTGCAGGCAGAACGGAGCTACCGGCCGACGCAGGTGTATGCCAATACTAAGTTGATGAATGTGCTGTTTACATTTGAACTGGCGCGGCGGTTGGCGGATACGGCCGTGACCGCCAATTGCCTGCATCCGGGCGTAGTAGACACGAACCTGGGGCGCGATTATTCCGGGCTGCCCCGTTCCGTATCGCGCGGCGGCCTCAGTTGGGCCGAAGGGGCGCGGACTTCGCTTTATCTGGCCACAGCGCCGGAGGCGGAGGATGTGACAGGACGGTATTTTCGGGATGAGCGAGAGGCACGGCCGTCAACCACATCTCAGGATGAAACGCTGGCCCGGCGCTTGTGGGAGGTCAGCGCCGTGTTGACCAGCAGCCAGGGTTGCGCCGCGTAGAATTGTTGCAGTTGGCCGGCGCCGTCGTTAAACCAGACAGTGGCATCACCCAACTTACCGGCAATGACATCTACAGCCCCATCACCATTTACATCTCCCAGAGCGATGGCGTGTCGGGCTGGGTAGTTCAACCGCTGTCCGCTATCGTATAACGACATATTGGCGTGAAAGAATGGGAATGTCAACAACTGTCAAAGGTTTGGGGAACACTTTTACATGACATCCAAATGCAGTTAACCATCTATTCGTGCTAATCGTGGCGGCCATTCTCAATTTGGCTGGCAGTGGCAGATAAATTGAGAATGGCTGTTTTTTATCAAATCCCTTTTGCCAGATGATAGTAGAGTTCGTTCCAGCGCAGCTCCTTTTGGAAGTCGCTCAGGGCGGTGGTTTCGTCAATCAGCAGCATTTCCAGGCCGGCCATGGCCGCAAAATCTTCCAGATGTTCCACGGTGAGTGCCTGGCTGAAGCCGGTGTGGTGCGCCCCGCCGGCATAAGCCCAGGCCGCCACCGCCACCTTGAGGTTGGGCTGGGGAATCCAGACAGCACGGGCTACCGGTAGTTTGGGCAGCGGTGCATCCGGCGGCACAACCTCTACCGTGTTTACCACCAGGCGGAAGCGGTTGCCCATGTCAATCAGGGTAGCATTCAGGCCGGGACCGGGTGGGGTATCAAACACCAGCCGCACGGGGTCGGCCTTGCCGCCAATGCCCAATGGGTGAATTTCCAGCGACGGTTTGCCCGCCGCAATTGTCGGGCAGATTTCCAGCATATGCGCCCCCAGCACCTTCATGTTGCCCGGCTCAAAATGGTAGGTGTAATCTTCCATGAAGGAGGTACCGCCCGGCAGCCCTTTCGCCATCACCTTCATCGCCCGCAGCAGTGCGGCCGTTTTCCAATCCCCTTCCGCACCAAAACCGTAACCATCGGCCATGAGCCGCTGCACCGCCAGACCAGGCAACTGCGCCAGACCGTGCAAATCTTCAAACGTCGTCGTGAACCCCTTAAAGCCACCTTCCTCTAAGAACCGGCGTAGCCCCAGTTCAATGCAGGCTGCTTCGCGCAGCGATTGGCGCTGCGCCCCATCCCACCGCAGCGCGGGCGTGACGGTGTATTCTGTTTCGTACTGGTCAATCAGATGGTCAATTTCGGTGTCGCTGACGGCGTTCACCACCTGCACCAGGTCGCCCACGCCGTAGCCGTTGACGCTGTAGCCAAACTGCATCTGCGCGGCCACTTTATCCCCTTCGGTGACGGCCACCTGGCGCATGTTGTCGCCAAAACGGGCGATTTTGGCCGTTTGCCAGTCCGCCCAGGCCGCCGCCGCCCGCGCCCAGACGTTGATGCGGGTTAACACTTCTTCATCCTGCCAGTGGCCGATGACAATTTTGCCTGGCCGTCGCCCCCGCGCATTGATAAACCCGAACTCGCGGCCACCGTGCGCCGTCTGGTTCAGGTTCATAAAATCCATGTCAATGGTGTCCCAGGGGATGTCCCGGTTGAATTGGGTGTGGAAATCGAGCAGCGGTTTTTGCAGCACGTTCAGCCCGGCGATCCACATTTTAGCCGGGGAAAAGGTGTGCATCCAGGCGACCAGGCCGATGCACGACCGGGCGCTGTTGGCTTCCAGACAGAGGTTATAAATGGCTTCGGGGGTGGTCAACACCGGCTTAAAAACAAGCCGCACCGGGAGTTTACCGGAGGCATTCATGCCTTCCACCACCACCTGGGCGTTGGCCGCCACCTGCTCTAATGCTTCCGGCCCATACAAATGCTGGCTGCCGGTGATGAACCACACTTCCTGATCTTGATAAATGTCCATATCACACTCTCCTTCAAAAATGTAAGGCGATTTGTCAAATCGCCTTACATTTTTCTTTCGTTAACGATAACATTTTAGCATTGGCGTGAAGCATGTCAATGTAATTATTGTCTGTTTGCGTACAATTTTCCCCGTTTATAGGGCGCCGAAGTGGGTCAATCGGCCTGTCAATCGGCGTATCTACCGATAATTGACGCCGGATTCTATCTATGTTACACTAATTTTGTTATCGTTAACAGTAGCGGTAGCACGGAGAGAAGTGTGAGGGACAACAGCCGTAAACGAGTGACAATTAAAGAGGTAGCCAGCCAGGCAGGCGTGTCTACGCAGACCATTTCGCGGGTGGTCAACGGCCGTGCCGATGTCGCCCCCCATACCCGCCAGCACGTACAGCAAATCATTGAGTCGCTCGGCTACCAGCCGAGTAAAATCGCCCGCAGCCTGATCCGGGGGCAGAGCCATTCCCTGGGCATTGTCACCTTTGGCATTGGCTATTATGGCCCGTCGCAAGTGCTACAAGGGATTCAGGAAACGGCCGTAGCCCAGGGCTATTCTCTCATGCTCAACATTTTGCCGGACGCGGAGATTTATGACGCCAGACAGCTCATGCGGGAGATGTTGGCTTATCACGTGGACGGCATTTTGTGGGCCGCGCCGGAAATTGGGCAGAACCGGGATGGAATTCAGCAAGAGTTAGCCAACCTCTCTGTGCCTATCGCTTTTTTGAGCGCCCAACCACGACCGCACCAGATGACGGCCGTGATTGATAACCGGCTGGGTGGGCGGCTGGCTACCCGGCATCTGATTGAACAGGGGCGGCAGCACATTGGGCTGATTACCGGGCCGATGAGCTGGTGGGAGGCGCGGCAGCGGGAGTTAGGCTGGCGGGAGGAGTTGGCGGCGCACGGCCGTGACGTGGACGAAAGTTTCATCGCCTATGGCGACTGGAGCGCGGGCAGCGGTGAACGCTGTTTACGCATGTTGCTGGAGTGGCGGCCAGAGATAGACGCCGTATTTGTGAGCAATGATCAGATGGCGCTAGGCGCGTTGAAGACGGCGCGGCAGTTAGGGCGGCGGGTGCCGGAAGACCTGGCGGTGATTGGCTTCGACGATATTCCCGAAGCCGCTTACTTCTACCCGGCGCTGACGACTATGCGCCAGGATATGACCGAATTAGGACGGGTCGGGGCGCAGCAGTTGATCACCATGATTGAAAATCTGGAACCCAATGGCGCGGAACCGCTGCGGCTGCCGCCGACGTTGGTGGTGCGGGAGAGCACATTGTGAAGAGGAGATTGGAGATTGGAGACTAGAGATTGGAGATACCTCAATCCCCAATCTCTAATCTCTAATCTCTAATCTCAAAATGGGAGTAAAAACGATGGCGAAATATGCAATTGGCGTGGATTATGGCACAGAGTCGGGGCGGGCGGTGCTGGTGAATGTGCAGACGGGGGAAGAGGTGGCCACGGCCGTACACCCCTATGCCGACGGCGTGATTGATGAACAGTTACCGGGTAGTAACCGCTCCCTACCCCACGATTTTGCCCTGCAAAATCCGCAAGATTACATTGAGGTCCTGAAAGTGACGGTGCCCCAGGTTTTGCGGCAAAGCGGCGTCAGCGCGGACGACGTGATCGGCATTGGCACCGATTTTACGGCCTGCACCATGCTGCCGGTGAAGGCGGACGGCACGCCGCTCTGCTTCCTGCCAGAGTGGCGGGCTAACCCGTATGCCTGGGTGAAGTTGTGGAAACATCACGCCGCCCAGCCGCAGGCCAATCAGTTGAACGAAACAGCGCGGCAAATGGGCGAGGAGTGGCTGAAATGGTATGGTGGCAAAATTTCCTCGGAATGGCTTATCCCCAAAATCTGGGAAACGGCCGAAAAAGCGCCGGAAGTGTACGCGGCGGCCGATAAGTTTGTGGAAGCAGCCGACTGGATTGTGTGGCAGATGACGGGGGAGGAGAAACGCAATGCCTGTACGGCCGGGTACAAGGCGATCTGGAATAAACAGAAGGGGTATCCCCAAAACGAATTTTTTGCGGCGCTGCATCCGGCGCTGGCGGATGTGGTGGAGACGAAGTTGTCGCGGGAGATTTACCCGTTGGGGCAAAAGGCGGGTGGATTGACGGCGGAGATGGCGCGGTTGACGGGGTTGAATGTGGGCACGGCCGTGCCCATTGGCAATGTAGACGCGCATGTTTCCGCTCCGGCTTCGGCCGTGACCCAACCGGGGCAGATGGTGATGATCATGGGCACCAGCACCTGCCATATCCTGATTGGCGACCAGGAGCGGGTGGTGGAAGGGATGTGCGGCGTGGTGGAAGATGGCGTGGTGCCCGGCCTGTTTGGGTATGAGGCGGGGCAGTCTTGCGTGGGCGACCATTTTGCCTGGTTTGTGGACAATGGCGTGCCCCTGGCTTACTACGAAGAGGCGCAAACACGTGGCCTGACCGTTCACCAACTGCTGGAAGAAAAAGCGGCCGCCCAAAAACCGGGCGCGCATGGCCTGGTCGCCCTGGATTGGTGGAACGGCAACCGCTCCATTTTGGTAGATGTTGACCTGACCGGCCTGATCATCGGCATGACGTTGGCGACGAAGCCGGAAGACATTTACCGCGCCCTGATTGAGGCCACCGCCTATGGCACGCGCGTCATCATCGAGTCGTTTGAGAAGAGCGGTGTGCCGGTGACGGAACTGGTAGCGGCAGGTGGATTGCCGGGCCGGAACAAATTGTTGATGCAAATTTATGCGGACGTGACCGGTCGCACGATCCAGGTGACGGGCACGGAACAGGCGGGTGCGTTTGGCTCGGCGATGTTTGCGGCGGTGGCAGCAGGCACGGCCGTTGGTGGTTACGATTCGATTGTGGATGCGGCGGCCAACATGGCCCGGCTGCAAGATGTGGTCTATACGCCCATCCCGGAACATCAGGCCGTCTATGATCGGCTGTTCGCCGAATATCAGTTGTTGCACGACTATTTTGGCCGGGGCGCAAATGATGTGATGAAGCGGTTGAAGGCGTTGAAGGCGGAAGTGGCTTAAATGAGGGTTTGCGGAGTTCGCACACCCACGTGCGAACGAGCAGCACGAGGGCGTGCTGCTCTCCTCACTGATCACCGCGCATGTCATTCCGAGGTCTTCCGAGGAATCCCTACATGATGACAATTACCAGGGATTCCTCCTCGAAGACTCGTCGGAATGACAGTTGGGGAATAAAAAACGTATGTTAGAAGAACTTAAAAGACAACTTTTTGCTTTGCACATGGAACTGCCGAAGAATGACCTGGTGAAATGGACGGGGGGAAATGTGAGTGCGCGGGACCCGGAGACGGGGTTGGTGGTGATTAAGCCCAGTGGGGTGCCGTATGAAGATTTACGGCCGCAAGATCATGTGGTCGTCACGTTGGACGGCGAGATTGTGGAAGGGGAGTTGAAACCATCGTCGGATACCGCCAGCCATTGTTACATTTACCGCCACCGGCCAGACGTGAACGGCATTGTGCATACCCATTCGCCTTACGCAACGGCGTTTGCGGCCGTGGGCAAACCGATCCCCTGCTGCCTGACGGCGATTGCCGACGAATTTGGCGGCCCCATTCCGGTGGCCGGTTTTGCCCTCATTGGCAGCGAGGCGATTGGGCAGCAGGTGGTGGAACATATCGGCCGTTCCCCGGCCGTTTTGTTGCAACAGCATGGGGTGTTTACGGTGGGCAGGGATGCGACGACGGCCGTGAAAGCGGCCGTGATGGTGGAAGATGTTGCCCGCACCGTCTGGCTGGCGATGCAAATTGGCACAGTGCAGGAGATTGACCCGGCCGATGTGGCCAGTTTGCATCAGCGGTATAGCAATGTGTATGGGCAGTAGGAGGAGATTAGAGATTGGAGATTAGAGATTACCCAATCTCCAATCTCTAATCTCTAATCTCCAAAGAAGGGAGGTGCAACGTGGCGTACAAGGTATTCCTCGTTGAAGACGAGATTGTAGCCAGGGAGGGGATTCGGGATAAGGTGAACTGGGGAGCGGCGGGTTTTGAATTTGTCGGGGAAGCGCCGGACGGGGAGGTGGCGCTGCCGCTGATTGAAAATTTGCAACCAGACCTGCTCATCACCGATATTAAGATGCCGTTTATGGATGGTTTGCAGTTGAGCCGGATTGTGCGGGAGCGGATGCCCTGGGTGAAAATTGTTATTCTCAGCGGGCACGATGAGTTTAATTACGCGCAGTCGGCGGTGAAGTTGGGGGTGTCGGAGTATCTGTTGAAGCCGATCACGGCCGTAGAAATCCACCAGGTTCTACAGCGCATCGCCACCCTGCTGGATCAGGAACAGGCAGAGCGCGAGAAATTGAAGCAGTTGCAAAGCCAGCTTCAAGATAACGTGACTTTGCAGCGGGAACGGCTGCTGTTCCAACTGGTGGTGGGTGGCGTTTCCTCTACCGAAGCGATTGAACAATGCCAGCAGTTGGGGCTGAATATTATCGCCCCGTATTATCTGGTGGTATTGCTCCAGGTGAAGGGGGACACGGCCGTGCCCCCTCTAACCTATGGCGACTACCAGCACATTCGCGCCCTGGTCGCCGATCTCACCGCCGCGTTTGACGGTACGTTCCTGACCCAAAAGAGCGCGGAGGAGCTGCTGCTGATTATGACCGGCGATAACCCGGAACAGTTGCAACACGACGGCGCGTTTCTGGCGCAGTTGATTGCCCAGGATGTGGCCGAGGCGCTGCCCTGCACGGCCGTCGCCGGGATTGGCTCGCCACAGCAGCGGCTGACGGAGATTTCGCAATCCTTTGCCGAGGCGCTGGCCCAGGTGCGCGATGATACCGGTGATAAGAACGCGGGCAACGGCGAATCCGAAGCGGCTTCGGGCCGTGCGCCCATTGAAAAGTTAAAGCTGGATCAGACGGCCGTGGAACATTTCCTCAAATGCGGCCTGTTCGGTGAGTTTGATGCCTTTTTTACCACCCACCTGCTGCCGCTTAGCCAGGCAGCCGTGCAGTCTGACCTGGTGAAGCATTATTTGTTTGTGGATGTGGTGGTCACGGCCGTGCAGTTTATCACCGATTTAGGCGGCGAGGCCGTGCAGGTCATCCCAGAGGCGCAAGAGTTGGAACAACTGTTGGCCGGTTTGCACACGGTGGAACAGATGCGGGCGGCGCTCGGCCGTATCTTTGCCCAGGCTATGACCTTTAGAACCGGCCAGGCCGCGCGCGAAAGCACCCGCATTGTGCATCAGGTGAAAGCGTTTCTGGACGCCCACTATGCCAACCCGGATTTGCTGCTGAACGAAGTCGCCGCCCGCGTGAATTTGAGCGCCAGCCATTTCAGCGTCATGTTTAGCCAGGAAATGGGCGAATCGTTCAAAGATTACCTCACCCGCATCCGTATGGAGCGGGCCAAAGAATTGCTGCGTACCACCAATTTGAAATGCGCGGAAATCGCCTATCAGAGCGGGTACAACGACCCCCATTATTTCAGCCACGTTTTCCACAAGCACATTGGTCTCCCCCCCCAGCAGTTTCGGCAGCAATCGTATTAGTTAAGACCCTAAGGGTTTCTGAAAACCCTTAGGGTCTTTTGGAAACCGCTATGAACGCCCAACTGATCGCCAGTGAACCGCTTTTCGCCCCCCGGTATATGGGCAAGTTTGTGACGTTGTTTGCCAGTGCCCGGCTGTCGCTGCGGACCAAAATATTGTTGGCATTTTTCACCGTCATCTTGCTGCTCACGGCCGTGAACATCATGCTCATCTGGGAAGTGCTGCGTTTTAACCGCCAGTATGACGCCCTGATGACCAACATCACTACCGCCAACAGTCTCAATGGCTACGTAAAACCGGCCATTGACGCCGAAATGTGGAACATCGTCTCCGGCAAGACAGAATTCAGCGCCGGGCAGCAATACGAGATGATCGCCCAGGTGAACGCCCAACTTGATTTTCTGACGGCCAATGCCCGTTCCGACCGGTCGCGCATCAAGCTGGAAGTGATTCGGCGCACGATGGGCACATTGACCCATTATGTGGATGTGATGGGCCAGCAAATTGCACAAGGCAGCCGGGTAGCGGAAAATGAAGCGGTGTTGGACAATATTCGGGGGATCACGGCCGTTGTGGAAACAAGTGTGCAGGATTATATGCTGTTTGAGGTGAACGAGGCCGAAAAACAGCATAAGGCCAATCAGGCCCGCTTCACCCGCCTCTCCCTGCTTTACATGATTTTGCTGCCTGGCGTTATCGCCTTCTCCGTCCTGGCGGCCTGGATCATCTCCGCCAGCATCTACCTGCCCATCAAAAAGCTGCACGACGTGACCACCACCATCACCGGCGCCGATTTGCAGGCGCTTGTCACCACCAACAACGTAGACGAAATCACCGAACTGGGCATCAGTTTCAACATCATGATCGGCAAAATCCGCGAACTGCTGCACGCCAAAATTGAGGAACATGAGAACCTGAAAAAAGCGGAACTGAAAGCGTTGCAGGCGCAGATCAACCCCCATTTTCTCTACAACACCCTGGACACCATCGTCTGGATGGCCGAAGCCAACAAAAGCGACCAGGTGATTGAGATCGTCTGCGCCCTGTCCAGCTTTTTCCGCATTGCCCTGAGCAAGGGCAAGGAGTGGATTCCGCTGCAGCAAGAGATTGAGCACGTGCGCAGCTACCTGACCATTCAAAAGATGCGTTACCGCGATATTCTCGATTACCGGATTGAGGTGGATGAGGCGCTGCTGCACAACACTATCTTGAAGCTGACCTTGCAGCCGCTCGTGGAAAACGCGCTCTATCACGGCATTAAAACCAAGCGTAATGGCGGCCTGATTGTGGTGCGCGTCCGGCGAACCGATGAGGATATGGTCTTATTGCAGGTGGAGGATGATGGCGTCGGCTTCACGCCGTACAAGCTGGCGCAGATTCAGGCGGCGCTGGCCGATGAAGGGGAGGAAGTTTCCATGAAGGAGAGTGGTTTTGGCCTGGAGAATGTAAATAAACGCATCAAGTTGTATTACGGCCGTCAATACGGTCTTTCCATCCAGAGCCAGTATCGCGGCGGGACGCAGGTGTCGGTGATGATCCCTTGCCAGGGTGAGGAAGGGAGATTGGGAGATTGACAAATGTCAACAGGCCTTAAAGTAGCGGCGTTCCTGTTCACCCTTCTGTTGATGGGCTGCACGGCCAATCCCGCGTTGCCCGAAGCCACGAGTACGCCGGAAATGGATGACGGCCGTATCACCTACGAAGAAATGGTCGTTGGCTACTCCCAAATTGGCGCGGAGAGCAACTGGCGCACCGGCAATACCGCCTCTATCAAGGAAACGGCCGTTGACCTGGGCGTGGAATTGATTTTTGATGACGGCCAACAGCGGCAAGAAAACCAGATCAAAGCCATTCGCACCTTCATCGCCCAGCAAGTAGACGTCATCGGCGTCTCCCCCGTTGTCGAAGATGGCTGGGAATCTGTCTTTCAGGAGGCCAAAGACGCCGGTATCCCCATCATCCTGGTTGACCGTCGCGCCAATGTTCCTGAAGACCTTTATGCCACCTATTTGGGGTCAGATTTTATGGAGGAAGGACGTAATGCGGCGCGGGTGATGGTGGATTTGTTGGCGGGTGAAGGCAAAATCGTAGAACTGGTGGGTACTGTGGGTTCCGCGCCTGCCATAGACCGCGCCGCCGGTTTCCGGGAGATCATCCAGGATTACCCGGACATGCACATCATCGCCTCCGCCTCCGGCGATTTTACCAGGGCTAAAGGGGAGGAAGTGATGGGCGACCTGCTGCAACTCTACGGCGACGAGATTGACGCCGTGTACGCCCACAATGATGACATGGCCATTGGGGCGATCAAAGCGATAGAGGCATATGGCTTACAGCCGGGGCAGCAGATCAAAATCGTCTCCATTGACGCCATCCGCGACGCTTTTCAGGCGATGATTGACGGCAAACTGAATGCCACCATTGAGTGTAATCCGCTGCTGGGGCCACAATTTTTTGATCTGGCATTGAAAGTGGTCAATGGCGAGCCGGTACCCAAGTGGATACCCTCTGAAGAAGGCATCTTTTTCCCCGAAGACGCCGCCGAGATTTTGCCTACCCGCCGGTATTAGGAGTTCGGCAAAAGCCTCGCCTCCTAAAAATTTTCAACCTTCATCTAAAAAAATTACACCCGCCGCATGGCGGTTTTTTTTATGGGCCAAAACGCCAAATTTTTCTCCAAGAACCTCCTGAAAAAGTGGATTGAGCGGCGCGCCGGTTAAGCCTTATCATTTTGTTCAATAATCGTTTCGTGGGTTTTCTGGGATTTCATGGGGGTGGTAAACCTTATGTTTTACCACCCTCGGAATTCCCAAAGCCCCGTTTTATTGACACCCAGTAGATCGAAATGGGAGGAGTGGGCATCCTCAGATGCCCACCGGTTCGCATCCTTCGGCAAGCTCAGGACAAGTTCTGAGGATGCGAACTCCGCTTTGATCTGCGGAGACCTGTAAAAGGAAAGGAGAACGAACAAATGAAAAAGCTCAGTTTACTCATTTTGGCCTTACTGTTGGCATTTGTGCTGATTGGCTGTAATGCCACCGGCGGCAATGAACCGGCCAACACCGAAAGCAACGACGCGCAAACAGCCAAAACCATGGATGACCTGGTGGTGGGGTATGCCCAAATTGGCGCGGAAAGTGAATGGCGCACGGCCAATACCGCCTCCATCAAGGAAACGGCCGAACAATTAGGCGTTGACCTGCGTTTCTCTGACGCCCAACAGAAACAAGAAAACCAGATCGCCGCCATTCGCTCCTACATCGCTGAAGGCGTGGACGTGATCGGCTTCTCGCCCGTTGTGGAAACCGGTTGGGAAACCGTTTTGCAAGAAGCCAAAGATGCCGGTATCCCCGTCATCATGGTAGACCGCCGCGCCGACGTGCCCCGCGAACTATACGCCACCTATTTGGGGTCTGACTTTGTAGAAGAAGGGCGCAAAGCGGGCAACGAAATGAACACTTTATTGCCCGAAGGCGGCAAAATCGTGGAACTGGTGGGCACGGTTGGTTCCGCCCCCGCCAATGATCGCTATTCCGGCTTCCGGGAAACGCTCAATGACAACATCGAGATCGTTGCTTCGCAGTCTGGCGACTTCACCCGCGCCAAAGGTAAAGAAGTGATGGAAGCGTTTTTGAAGAACTATGGCAGCGACATTGTGGGCCTTTATGCGCACAACGACGACATGGCCATTGGCGCCATTCAGGCGATTGAAGAATACGGCCTGAAACCGGGCGAAGACATCAAGATCGTCTCCATTGACGCGGTACGCGGCGCGTTTGAGGCGATGATCGCCGGTAAGCTGAATGTGACGGTGGAATGTAATCCACTGCTCGGCCCCCAATTCTATGACCTGGCGCTGCGGGCCGTGAACGGCGAACAACTGCCGGATTGGGTACCCTCCGAAGAAAGCGTCTATTATCCCGACAACGCCGCCGAACTGCTGCCGGAGCGGAAGTATTAGAGTGTAATCGTTTCCAGTTGTCATTCCGAGCGGAGTCTTCGGAGCGAGGAATCTTTAGAGCAATTGAGTGACAAAGATTCCTCCGCGAAGACTCGTCGGAATGACAGTTTTAGGTGAACTTCATGCCCACAGAACCAGCCGCCACCCTCCTGACAATGCAAGGTATTTCCAAGAGTTTTCCCGGCGTGCAGGCGTTGGAGAATGTGGATTTCGTCCTGAATGCGGGCGAAATTCATGCGTTGGTGGGCGAAAACGGGGCCGGGAAATCTACGCTGATCAAGATTATCACCGGGGTAGAACGGCCGGATCACGGCCGTGTCACCCTGCTAGG
Source organism: Anaerolineae bacterium (assembly GCA_019637635.1). Classification (GTDB taxonomy): domain Bacteria; phylum Chloroflexota; class Anaerolineae; order Promineifilales; family Promineifilaceae; genus CAADGU01. The sequence goes on along the minus strand of JAHBVI010000009.1, from coordinate 45,131 downwards.
CCAACCCGTGCAAGCCCGATCGCCGCAGCACGCCCAGGCGCTGGGCATCAGCACCGTTTACCAGGAGATCAATTTGTGTGACAACCTGTCGGTGGCCGAGAATATCCTGATCGGCCGTGAGCCACGCAAGTTTGGCCGCATTGACCGGCGGGGGATGCAAAACCGGGCGCGGGAAATTCTGGCCCGCCTGGACGTAGCTATTGATGTCACCAGAGATTTAGGCGAATACTCCATCGCCATTAAACAGATGGCGGCCATCGCCCGCGCCCTGGAAATCTCTTCCGCCAAAATCCTCATTCTGGATGAACCTACCTCCAGCCTGGACACCCACGAGACGGAAAATCTCTTCCAGGTCTTGCGCAAATTGAAAGAGGACGGGCTGGGCATTATTTTCATCACCCATTTCATCAATCAGATTTATGACGTGACCGACCGGGTGACAATTTTGCGCAATGGCAAACTGGTGGGTACCTATGAGACCGCCAGCCTGCCCCGCCTGGAACTGATTGCCTTGATGCTCGGCCGCACGATAGGCGACTTTAATGATATGGCCCAGATTAAATTGATGAGCGGCCAACATCAGCAAAAAGAGCCGCTATTACAGGTCAGGGACTACGGCCGTAAAGGTTCCATGCAACCCTTCGATTTAGAGCTGCACGCCGGGGAGGTGCTGGGTTTTGCCGGGCTGTTGGGTTCCGGGCGCACCGAAACCGCCCACCTGCTCTTTGGCGTGGACAAACCGGACAGCGGCTCCCTCACGTTTGCCGGGCAAGAGGTTCACAAATTCTCCCCGGCCGAATCCATCACCAGAGGCATCGCCTTTTGCCCCGAAGACCGCAAGGCTGATGGCGTCGTCGAGGATTTGACCGTCCGTGAAAACATTGTCCTGGCCTTGCAAGCCAATCGCGGCTGGTTCAAGCGCCTCAGCCGGCAGCAGCAGCAAGAATTGGCCGACAAATTCATCAAGATGCTGAACATCAGCACCCCCACCGCCGAGCAGCACGTGAAAAACCTGAGCGGCGGCAACCAGCAAAAGGTCATTCTGGCGCGTTGGCTGGCTACCAATCCCCAGGTACTCATTCTAGACGAACCCACACGCGGCATTGACATTGGCGCCAAGGCAGAAATCCAAAAACTGGTGCTGGAACTGGCCGAAGAAGGCAAGGCGTGTATCTTCATCTCCTCCGAACTGGAAGAAGTGCTGCGCACCAGCCACCGCATCGCCGTTTTGCGTGACCAGCAAAAAGTGACCGAGTTTTCCGGCGAAGTTGACGAACACACCATTATGCGCGTCATGGCGGGAAGTGGCGCCGCGAGTAGCGCCGAGAGCGGGACAACATGAACCATTCACGATTTTCCTGGCACCGGCTGCGTGACAGCCAATTATTCTGGCCTTTGTTAGCCCTGGGCTTGATCATGCTTTTCAATCTGTTCTTCACGCCGGGCTTTTACAACATTGAAATTAAAGACGGCCGTCTCTCCGGCTTTCTCATTGATATTCTCAATCGTGGCTCGATTTTGATGCTGCTATCCATTGGCATGACGATGGTCATTGCCACCGGCGGTGTAGATTTGTCGGTGGGCGCGGTGGTGGCCATTTCGGCGGCAACGGCCACCGTGCTCATCAATCCGGCGCTGGCGCGGCAGTTGATTAGCTCCGAGGAGTTGATCAAGGATGTCACCTATACGCCGTTGTGGTTGTGTATTTTGGCAGCGCTGCTGGTTTCTACGGCCTGCGGTTTTTGGAATGGCCTGCTCATTTCCAGAGGCAAAATTCAGCCGATGGTGGCCACTCTGGTGCTGATGGTGGCCGGCCGGGGCATCGCCCAATTGATCACCAACGGCCAGATTATCACCGTTTATTACAGCCGCTACTTTTTCATTGGCAACGGCTATGTGCTGGGGCTGCCCTTTGCGCTCTTTATTGTGGCCTTTGTCTTTTTGCTCACCTGGCTGCTGGCGCGGCGCACGGCATTTGGCTTGTTTGTGGAGTCGGTGGGCATTAACGGCCGTTCCAGCTATCTCAGCGGCATCAGCGAGAAAAATATCAAGCTGATTGTGTACACCATTTGTGGTTTTTGCGCCGGTGTGGCCGGGCTTATTTATAGCTCCAACGTCAAAAGCGCCGACGCCAATAACGCCGGCTTAAACCTGGAACTGGACGCGATTTTGGCAGTGGTGATTGGCGGCACATTGATGACCGGCGGCCGTTTTTCGCTCTTTGCCAGCATCATTGGTGCGCTGATCATTCAAAGCACCACCACCACCATGTATGCCCTGGGGGTGCCCGCCATGGCCGCCTCGGCCATCAAAGCCCTGGTGGTTCTCATCGTCATCTTGCTCTATTCTGACCAGACAAAGCTAGTGCTGGGCCGGGTATTCGAGCGAAAAGAGGTGCAGCCATGATGGAGCGACTGAAGATTGATCGGAAATTTATGCCTTTGTTGGCGACGATTGGCGTCTTTGCGGTCTTATATTTGTATGGCTATCTGCAATACAAAGGGATGCGGCAGCCGCAGGCGTTTTTTAATCTGTTTATCAATAACGCCTTTTTGCTGATCACCTCCATTGGCATGACGTTTGTGATTCTGTCAAAAGGGATCGATCTCTCGGTGGGCGCGGTTATTGCCCTGACTTCAGTGGCTTCGGCCGCATTGCTAGAGAAGGCGGGTCTGAGTCCGTTTGTGGTTATCCCGCTCATGCTGCTCATGGGCACACTGTTGGGGGCGACGATGGGCGCCATTATCCACGTGTTCAAGGTGCAGCCGTTTATCGTCACGCTGGCGGGTATGTTTTTTGCCAGGGGTATGTGTTTTTTCATCAGCCTGGACGCCATTCCCATCCGGCACCCGCTTTACCGGGCGATGGCGCTGTACCGGCTGCCGATTCCGGGCCTGGAGCGGGGGTTTCTTAACCTGGGGGCCATTATCGCCCTGGTTGTGCTGGTGGTGGGTATCTATGTGGCGCATTTTACGCGCTACGGCCGTTCCATCTACGCGATTGGCGGCAGTGAACAGTCGGCGCTGTTAATGGGTCTGCCGGTCGGCCGTATTAAAGTCTCCGTCTACGCTCTGAACGGTTTTTGTTCGGCTCTGGCAGGCATCGTGTTTAGCATCTCGCTGCTCTCCGGGCATGGGCTGTATGCCACCAACGTGGAATTGGACGCCATCGCCTCCGTGGTGATCGGCGGTACGCTGTTAACCGGGGGGCAGGGTTACGTCTTTGGTACCTTGTTCGGCGTATTGGTCACCGGCTTAATTCAGATGCTCATCCAGTTTAATGGCAATCTGAGTTCCTGGTGGACGCGCATTGCCGTGGGCGCGCTGACGCTGATTTTCATTGGCGTACAAAGCCTGTTTACCAGGGAGCGCCGCCGCCAGACGGTTGCCAAATCACGCGGCAGGGAGCAGGCAAACCAGACCGCGACACCTGTGGATGTAGGTTTGTGAGCGAAGCGATGCTGCCGACTTTGCCTTCTGTTGGTGCAGATTTATCTGCCGCCAGCCAAATTGAGAATTGTTGAAGCGGATGGTGTTTTTTTATTGAGTTGGCGCATGGTTGGGGTTTATGCTGCTGTGGCGCCACCTACCATAGTGCTACATGGACTTCGGCCCAACCTACGAGATGGTTCACGGGTACAATTTCCCCCTCGTCCGTGGTGATAAACCCATCGTAATGGCCGAACATCTGGTGTACCTCTGAGCGCACCAGCCAGACGTTGCTGGCGGCTATCCGCTCCAGGAACGGGGTGAAGGTCAATTCCAGTCGCCCGGTCGGGTCGCTGATTTGCCAGGGGTGCATGAACGCCATTTTGTCATACTGCCAGGTCAGGTCGGTGGGGAGTTTGTGTAAACGGCCGTCCACGCATATCCCATTCTCTGTACTGCCGGTACCATCCGTCCACTGCCCGCCCAGGTTCAGGCCAATGAGACGGCCGTTTTGCCGGCCTGAAGCGCTGCCCCAATTCCAACGACAATGGCGCGGCCAGATGCCCCGGCCAAAGTCCAGGCAGGCAAAGCTCTGTTCGCCCTGGAAAAGCGTTTCTTGCCCGCCAATGATAACTGTGCCGCTGGCGGGCAGGCAGTTCTGTTTGCTGGTGAATTGGAAAGTGTGGTCATTCCAGGGCACGACGACGTTGAGCGTCTCGTGTTGTGGCGGAATGGTGATGGTGAATTGGGCGGCTAACGGCCGTCCCTCGAAATCTGCCATCTCCACCTGCAAATCCACCTCTGCGGGCTGTTGGCGCATGGCCACCCGCAGCCCCTTGCCGTCGTAAACGGCATCGGCAGCGACGACATCGGCCAGATGGCAGCCCTGGCCCAGGGGCAAGAGCTTCGTGGCTTCGGTGAGTTGACCGCTGTGGAAGTCGGCGTAGTAGATGAAGACCAGCCCGGCGTAATCCAGGTGGCTGATGGTGGCGGAAAAGAGGTGGCTCTCGGTGGTGATGGCCCAATAGTTCCAGCGTTTCTTGCGCGGCCAACGGCCGTTTAGATTACAGCGATGCAGCGGTTGGCGTGACCAGCCCACAGCCGCCGGGTTGAGACGGCCGTTGGGCAGGCAAAGATCAACGGGAGTAATCAGTTCGAGTTCCTGGGTCATTGTCAACCTTGTTTTTTAGAAGTTCACCGCATCATATAAGTGCGGTGAAACAAAAGGGGCCAGGGCGTAGGCGACGGCTGTGGCAAATGCCTCACCGCGCACCACCAGATGATTGGTTAATGCGCCGACCGCACCCCCTTTTTGTTTGGTGTTGTGGTCACCCATGACGTCATCCATTACGTGGCCCAATTCTTCGCCGTCTTGTACCCGCCGGGCGATGTGTTCTGGCAGGGGTAATCGGGCACAACCACCCAGGCTGGTACGGCCGTCGCTGGCTGCAATCGCCACCCAGCCTTGCAGCACCAGTCCGAATGGCTCCTGGTGTACACCGCCTTCCAGGCCAATGCCCAGGTCGGCGTTTAAGGCGGCCCGCGCCGCCCGTGCCCGGTTTTGCGCCCCGGTAATTGTTTCCGCGTCGCTCAGGGGCATGGCGCTGACGCCGCTGGGCACAGCCACGGGGACAACCTGTGCTTCCGGCCAGAGGCGCGAAATGTGGGTGGTTACGGCCGTGACTTTAACGGGGTTGGTGGATCCGATGGCGATGATCATAGGAAAGGGAAGAGATTGGAGATTAGAGATCGGAGATTGACCAATCTCCAATCTCTAATCTCCAATCACCCAATTTCAATCTTCGTCACGGCCTCGAAATCAATCGAGTCCGCTTTGCCCATCACCGTTTCCAACGCCATCTGGGCAAACTGGAAAAAGCCCTGCAAATCCGCAATGCGTTCCAGGTAGTATTCGGCCAGTTCACGCTCTTCGGGGGTCAACTCCGCCTGGGCGGATTGTAGTTTGGTAATGCTTTCGCCGAGGACTTGCAGTGCCATTTGCACCTCGCGCCGTTCGCGGCTGTTGATAACGCTGCGAATGACCTGCCACATGTCCGATTCGGCCTGGTAATACTTCTTGCGCTCACCGCGCATCCAGACTTCCTTGGCCATCCCCCAGCGCTCCAGGTCACGCATGTTCATGCTCACCGAACCCTTGCTGATTTGTAGCTGGTCGGCCAGGTCATCCAACGACAATGGTTCCGGGTTCAGCAGCAAAGTGCCATAGAGCCGCCCCATGACATCATTAAAGCCAAAAAAGCGGGCCAACCGGCCGATTCCGGCTACGGTACTCTCGTTAACGCCAATTAATGTTTCGTGCATAATTTCCCCTACGTTCAAAACGTTTTGAATGTTAGGGGGATTATATGTGGTAAGTGATAAGGTGCAAATTGGCGTGATACGTGATGCGTGATGTCGTTCCGGTCACGCATCGCGTATCACGGGAAAAACCGGCCCATGCCCGGCGCCTAGCTGCCAGTTTGCGCCGTTTAGGATGGCTTGATGGGTAAATTGGTGGGCCAGGTACACGGCCGTGTTCAACCGTTCTCCCCGCGCCAGCGCCACACAGACGGCCGCCGACAGCGTGTCACCGGCCCCATGTGTGTTGTCCGTCTCAATGTAGGGAGAGCGCAATTCATGGGTGGTACGGCCGTCGTAGAAAATATCTACCACATCCTCCCCATCCCGGCCTCCTTTGAGCAGCACATTCTTGGCGCCCAGCCGGTGCAGTTCGGCCGCCAGATGCGCCAGCCGGTGCAGATCGCTGGGGTCGGGAATGGCGCTGTTCAGGAGCACGGCCGTTTCCATCACATTCGGTGTCAGCAAATCAGCCAGCGGCAGCAAGTAGCGCAAGTAATGGATACGCACCGCCTCGGCAAATATCGGTTGGCCACGATGGGTGACCAACACCGGGTCAATGACGATGTTCTGGCAGCCATACTGCTGCAATTTGGCGGAAATGGTGATGATGAGATCGGTCTGGCCGATGAAGCCGGTTTTGATAGCCACCGCGCCATAATCGGACAGCACCGCATCCAGTTGGTCGGCCACAAATTCAGGTGACATGTACTGGACACGCTCGACGGAGACGCTGTTTTGGGCGGTCACGGCCGTGACGACACTCATGCCATATGCCCCCAACATTGCCCACGCACGCAAATCCGCCTGTAATCCCGCCGCCCCGCCACTGTCCGACCCGGCAATTGTCAGCACTTTCGGGGGCATATCGGCGAAACCTTGTTTCGTAACCATAGCGACAAATCTCCCAAAAACCTTTAGAATCTAAAAAGAATACGTGTCATGTGCCCGGTGTCAAGTGTTAGGAGACGATTAAACCTGACACCTGACACCTGACACCAAAACACCCATGGAGAGTGATAGATGACAAAGTATGTAGGTATCCTCACGGCCGGCGGCGACACGCCGGGTCTCAATTCCGCCATTCGCGCCATTGGTAAAACCGCCCTGGGCATGGGCATGAACGTGATTGGCTTCCGCGATGGCTTTCATGGATTGGTGGGCGACCGTACCATGCGGCTGGACGGCGAAACGCTTTCAGGCATCCTGACCATCGGCGGCACCATCCTGGGCACCAGCCGGGATAAACCCCACAAAATGCTGATGGGCGGCCAAAAATTAGACATGACCGACACCATGATGGAGACCTACCGCAAACACAACCTGGACGTATTGGTCTGCCTGGGCGGCGGTGGCACGCTGAAGAATTCTTATCGCCTGATGCAAAAAGGGATGAACATCATCAACCTGCCCAAAACCATTGACAACGACGTGGCTATGACCGATGTGACTTTTGGTTTTGATACTGCCCTGGGCATTGCCACCGAAGCCATAGACCGGCTGCACAGCACAGCGCACAGCCACCACCGCATCATCGTCGTGGAAACGATGGGGCACAATACCGGCTGGCTGGCGCTGGGGGCGGGGTTAGCCGGTGGGGCGGACGTGATCCTGATCCCGGAGATACCATACAACGTAGAAATTGTGGCTGAGGCAATCAAACGGCGATACCGTCACGGCCGTGGTTTTAGCATCGTCGCCGTCTCCGAAGGCGCTATGCCCCAGCACATTGCGGCCGAACTACAAATGGCGCAAGCTGAACTGGAAAAAGCGAAAAACAAGGAAGCGCGCCAGAAGGCCAAAACACGCATTGCCGAAATTGAAGCGCGCCGTGCTCACAGCACCATGTACATGTCGGAGCAATTAGAAAAACTCACCGCCCTGGAATCGCGCGTGACCATTTTGGGGCATGTGCAGCGGGGGGGCACGCCTTCCACCGTAGACCGGCTGTTGACCACCCAGTTAGGCTGTGCCTGTGTTCATTACATCAAGGAGGGGCAATATGGGGTGATGGTGGCTGTGCGCGGTCAGGGGACAACGGCCGTGCCCATTGACCAGGTGGTAGGCAAACGAAAAGTGGTGCCCCTGGAGCATCCCTGGGTGCAAAGCGCCCGCAATTTAGGCACCTGTCTGGGGGATCAATAAAGCAAAAAAAGAAGCCCAGCTTTTGCGAAAAGCTGGGCTTCTGGGATAACTACATATTATCCACAATCGCCTGCCCAAACTCCGAGCAGCTTAGTTTGGTAGCCCCCTCAATTTGCCGGTGCAAATCGTAGGTCACCGTCTTGTTTTCGATGGTTTTGGTCATCGCCGCCACCACCAGATCGGCCGCTTCCTGCCAGCCCATATACTCCAACATCATCACCCCACTGAGGATGAGGCTGCCAGGGTTGACCATATCTTTGCCCGCATACTTGGGCGCGGTGCCGTGCGTGGCTTCAAACAGAGCCACACCGTCACCGATGTTGCCGCCGGGAGCCATACCCAGACCGCCCACCTGCGCGGCGGCGGCATCACTCATATAGTCGCCGTTCAGGTTCAGGGTGGCAATCACGTCATAATCCACCGTGCGCGTCAGCAGTTGTTGCAACATGTTGTCGGCAATCACATCCTTAATGATGATATCCATGCCTGTGTTAGGATTGCGTAGCGTGTGCCAGGGGCCGCCGTCCAGCGGCTGCGCGCCAAACTCATCCCGCGCCAGTTCATAACCCCAATCGCGGAAAGCGCCTTCGGTAAATTTCATAATGTTGCCCTTATGCACCAGGGTAACACTGGGGCGGTTGTGGTCAATGGCGTATTGGATGGCCTGGCGCACCAACCGTTTAGTGCCAAAGGCGCTGACCGGCTTGATACCGATGGCCGAATCCACGCGCACGTTTTTGCCCAACTTTTCGTTCATAAAGGCAATAATCGCCTTGGCTTCCTCTGATTCGGCCGGCCATTCCACGCCGGAATACACATCCTCCGTGTTTTCGCGGAAGATGACGATGTCCATCAATTCCGGCTGGCGCATGGGGCTGGGTGTGCCGGGGATGTAACGCACCGGGCGCACACAGGCGTATAAATCCAACACCTGGCGCAGGGTCACATTCAAACTGCGGAAACCACCGCCGATGGGGGTGGTCAGCGGCCCTTTAATGCCTACTAGATATTCGCGCATAGCGTCAAAGGTTTCTTCGGGCATAAAGTTGCCATCGTACAGCGCCGCCGCTTTTTCGCCGGTGTAGATTTCCATCCAGGCAATTTTGCGTTGGCCGCCATAGGCTTTGGCAACGGCCGTGTTCCACACATGCAGCGATGCCGGGGTAATATCCACGCCAATACCATCGCCTTCGATGAAGGCCACAATCGGGTTGTCAGGCACGTGCAGTTTGCCATTTTCAAAAGTAATCTTTTCGCCTTCCGGCACTTGTATTTTTGCAAAAGCCATTGTTTGTCTCCTGTAAATGGGAAGTGTTTAGTTTTCAGGTACGGCCATGTCTGGCCGGATATGCGCTGATTATACCGTTTTGAAGGTAGTGGGGCGACAGTAATCAAGGCGCTATGCTGCCTGTGCATTTGTTTGCTCGTATAATACAGGCACTCCGCCTGGCAGGAAGTGACTTGAGTGGAAAGGATGAACGGCTTGATGGAAGAAAATTCGGCATCATCACAACTGGAACAAACGTTAACTAAACCAGACATTCATCATCAATGGGAGCAAGTTTTCCGCACAGCGGCCAACGAAGCTTATTACGAGCAGGTGTTTGACTTTTTGGTCTCGTCCATAGCATTGCCGCCTGATGCCCTGGTTTTGGATGCGGGTTGTGGCATTGGCGCCCATACCGGGCAGTTCACCACCCTTTACGGCCGTAGCCGCAATGCGTTCTGGCAAAAGATCATTCACCGCTTTAACCAGTTTTGGTTTGAAACCATTCAATGGCCGCAGCCAGCTTTCGGCAACATTTTAATCCTGAAAAAAACGGCGAGGATTGCTGATTGAAGGTCACGTTTTTGGCCACGCACAGCCTGGAAAGCCCCGGCGGCGGCGGCCGTTTTTTCCCTCTGGCAAAAGCACTGACGCAATCTGGTTATGACGTGACCATGATTACGCTGCACCACGATTTTGCCAGGGTGCAAGAAAAGCGGTTTGTGCAAGACGGGGTACACATCTGGTATGTGGGGCAAATGCACGTGCTGAAGGCAGACGGCCGTAAAACCTATTTCAACCCGCTGAAACTGTTGTGGGTGACGGCCGTAGCCACCCTGGGCCTGACCTGGGCCGCCTGGCGCACCCCGGCCGATCTCATTCACATATGCAAAGCACAACCCATGAATGGGCTGGCAGCCTGGGTCGTTCATCAAGTGAAACGTCTCCCTGTTTACCTGACAGCGACGATTATGAAGCAGCTCAACAATCGTTTCTCCGGTCGTTGGCAGCAACGTCTGGTTGCCTGGTTTGAGGATTGGATCCCCTCATTTGCCTCCGGCATCACCGTCAACAATAGTTACATTGCCGACCGGTATACCGCACTGGGCTACCCGCGTGACCGCATCGTCCTGGTGCCCAACAGCGCCGACCGCGCCCAATTTGGGGTACTCGATGCGCCGAACGCGCCTGAACGTGTGGTCGCCCTGCGGCAGTCATTGGCGATCCCGCCTGACCATCAGGTGGTGGTGTATGTGGGCAGCATGAGCCTGGTGAGCCACGCCATTGACCTGCTGCTGGAAGCATTTGCTCTGATCTGGATGCAGCGGCCCCAGACCTGTCTGGTGCTGGTGGGCGCCGGCGAAGACAAAGATGGGCTGCACCAACTGGCAGAGCAATTAGGATTGGCAACGGCCGTGCGTTTTACCGACCGTGTGACCGCTGCCGATGTGCCTTTTTATTATGCCCTGGGGGATGTGTCGGTTGATCCCTTGCGCGATACGGTGGCGGCTGTATCCAGCTTTTCGTTGAAGTTAACCGAGAGTCTGGCCTGCGGTGTGCCCTGTGTGACCACCGATGTGGGCGACCGGAAAATGGCGGTGGGGGCAGCAGGCACGGCCGTGCCGCCTAACGACGCCCCGGCGTTGGCCGCTGCCATCCGGGCTGTTCTGGATGATCCCGCTGCCGCTGCCAGGATGCGGGCGGCGGCCCGCCAAATGCGCGCATCATTGTGGTGGGATGTGCGGGCGCGGGCTTTTACCAGTTTGTACCCCACAAATCACGAAGCAGGGTTGGACGCTGGCTAAGATGGTTTCTTTTGCGCGTCAATTTCTCAGTCACCGGCTGCTTAAGAATATCGGCGCATTGTTTTCAGGCACGGCCGTTGCCCGTGTACTGTCGGCGTTGGCGCTGTTTATGCTGGCGCGGCGGTTGGGGCCAGATGAGTTTGGCCTGTATATTGCGGCATTGTCTTTAGGCAAGTTGACGTCTGTTTGTTTTTCATTGGGGTTGGACACGTGGCTGCTGCGTCACGGCCGTACCCCCAAATGGCCGTTGCCCCTGGCCGCCGGGCTTTGCCTGAGTCTAAAAATGAGCCTGGGGTTGGTCTGGCTGACGGCCGTGCTATTGCTATCGCCCTGGCTAAACCAGGATATTTTTCCGCGCTCCCTGCTCATTCTGGCCGCCATCTCCATCTGGTTTGATGAGTTAGCCAGTACCGGCTGGAGCGTCTTCAAGACGGCTTTACGGAATACAATTACAGTCTGGTTGATGATCGGCTCGCAGGGGCTATTCCTGGCAACAGTTCTCCTTCTGGCAACAGATGAAGTTAAGTTGGCGCAACCATACATGGCGGCACGGGTGTTGACCTCTCTTCTCAGCGCCGCCGCTTCTTTGTGGCTGGCGGCGCGGCGGATAGGCTGGCAGTGGCAGCGGCCCCTGATGCGGCCCGTATTGCGCAGCACCGCCGCTTTTGGGCTGTCCGAGGGGTTGGCCGTGATTTATGAGCGTGCCGATGTGACCATCATCGGCCACTGGTTGGGCAAAACGGCCGCCGGGTTATATGCGCCCGCCGTTTCGCTGATGACCACGCTGTTCCTGATTCCTCAGGCCATTTATGAGGTTATGCTGCCCGTTACCAGTGAAACGTATGCCCGCAGCCCCTTGCTCATTCGGCGGCAGGCTTTCCGCATTATCCTGCTGAGTTCGGCGCTGGGTATTGGTATGGGGATAGGTATGGTGATCATTGCCCGGCCCTTGGTGTGGCTGGTATACGGCCGTGAATATGCCGTATCGGGCGAGTTATTAACCATTCTCAGCGCCATCCTGGTGTTGAAAAGCGTCAGTTTTGGGGTGGCGGCGGTGTTAACGGCCGTTGGCTGGCAGAGTCGGCGCGTTATAGTGCAGGCCATAGCCGCTGCTTTGAATATTGGCCTCAATGTGGCTCTGATCCAAACGGTGGGGCTTGCGGGTGTGGCTTATGTGTATGTGCTGACCGAAGCGGTTCTCATGGTAGGATATTTGCTGTTTTATCTGCGTTGGCAGCATAGGTATCCCGTCCAAGGTGTGGCCCAGGCATGAAAATCTTGATTATCAATCTGCACTCCTCGCGTAATGCGGGGGACGATTTGCTCACGCGGGTGACGGTACAGCAACTGCTTGGCAGTTTTGCCGGAGCCGAGCTGGTGTTGTCTATGAATGATCCGGCGAGTTATGAGGGGCCGGGTACGGCCATTGGCTCCTTTTTTACCTGGTTCCGCCGCCAGCATGACCCCATTTCACTTCGTCACTACTTCCTTTTTTTATTCCTCCTGGTAGAGACCGCCCTGTTGGCAATCGCCTACCGGCTGATGGGGCAATCGGCATTGCGCCTGGCGCCACATCGCCACCGCTCCTTACTGACCAGTTACTTCACCGCCGATCTGGTGGTCAGCAGTGCGGGTAACTTTTTGTATACCAGCGGGCGTGGTGGGTTAACATTTGTGGTCGCCATCTACACGATGTTGTTTGCCTGGCTGGTGGGCAAACCATTCTACACCATGCCCCAAACCATTGGCCCGCTGGAGCGTGGTTGGGAACGCTGGTTGGTGCGGCTGGCAGCCAATCGGGCGCGGTGGCTGTTTGTGCGAGACAGCTTTTCGCTGGCGGAATTAGAGCGTTTGCAGTTGGCGCATGACCGGTTCACGGCCGTGCCCGATCTCGCCTTCGCTTTTCCCCACTGTCCCCTGGAAATGGGGAAAAGCCTGCTAGAAAGATATGGTGTTACTTTCCCCGTTACACGCCCATTGTTAGGTGTTACCTTGATGAATTGGGGGGTGCAAAACCCGGCGTTTGGCAACCAGGAGAGGTACGAAACGGCCGTTGCTCACGTCATTCGTGCCTTTGTTACTACACAAGGAGGTCAGGCTGTTTTGTTTTCACAGGTATGCGGCCCCACCGTAATTGAAGATGATCGTATTCCGGCCCGGCGCGTGCAGGAGCAACTGGCTGACCTGGGCACGGCCGTTATCTTCATTGCCGAAGAAGCCAGCACCGAAGAATTAAAAGCGGCTTATGGTCTCATGGATGTATTCATTGGCACCCGGCTGCACTCCAATATCTTCGCCGTTAGCGAAGGGGTACCGGCGGTGATGATTGAGTACCGTTACAAAACACGCGGCGTGATGCAAATGCTTGAATTGGAACGATGGGTGATTGATATTCAAGAGGTAGAGACGACCAATCTAACTGCCTTGTTTCAGCGATTATGGGATGAACAGACGGCCGTCAGACAACACATACAGTCGCGTTTGCCCGCCATCATTGCCTCCGCTTCTACGATTGGGCAGCGTATTGCCGCCGATTTTTTTAAAAATTTGCCATGAGTATCATTCGTGTTTTAGAAATCATTTCTGGTTTTGCCATCGAAGGCCCACTGGGAGGCATTGAACGGTTTGGCATTGAACTGGCCCAGGCCTTAGATCGGTCCCAGATTGAGCCAATTGTATGTGGCATGTGGTCATACCACACGCCATATGAGCAGGATTGGGTCACCTTTTTGCAGGAACGGGGAATTGGCGCCTTTATTGCCGCCCCCTGGCAGGAAAGCCGCCCCACGGTCAGTTTTTGGCACGCTTACCAGGGGGTACGGCAGCAAAATTTGCCGCCGGTAGATATTATTCATAGTCACTGCCAGTTTGGAGATGTGCTGGCGCTGCTGCTCAAACGGCCGTTACAGGCCAGGGCCTTAGTGCGCACCGTACACAATGAGCGGGAATGGGGCAAACGGCCGTTGCGCCGCCTGTTGCTGACCAATGGGCTTTACCCCTGGCGATTTGACCGGGAACTGGGGGTTGCCCAGAAAGTGGTGGATAATCTGGATCAACGGCCGGTCGCCCGCCTTTTGAAGCGGCAAGCCATTCGCGGATACAACGCGCTGAATCTGAACCGCTTCGCCCAATTGCTGGTGGACATTCCGGCCAAACGGCGCAGCCTGGGCATTCCACCCACCGCTCCGATCATCGGTTCCATCGGCCGTCTGACCGAGCAAAAGGGGTATGGTGTGCTGTTAACGGCCGTGCCCCAGATTTTGCAGAGTATCCCTGATGCTTATTTTTTGATCGTCGGCGCCGGCGACTTGGAAGGTACTTTACATCAGCAGGCGCAGCAATCCGGCGTGAGCGACCGCATTCTATTCACTGGCGCGCGCTCAGATGTGGAAGAACTACTGGCAACGATGGATGTATTCGTCAACTCATCGCTCTGGGAAGGGCTGCCAACTGTCATTATGGAAAGTATGGCCGCTGGCGTGCCTGTCGTTGCTACCCAGGTGGCAGGCAATTTAGAACTCATTCAACCTGAAAAAACTGGCTTATTGGTCCCCCCCCATCAGCCATCAGCCCTGGCCGAAGCTGTCATCCGGCTGCTAAGGATGCCTGAACTGGCAAAGGCGGAGATGATAAAACAGGCGCGGCATTTTGTAGCCGAACATTTCTCGATCACGGCCGTAGCCCACCAACATGACCACCTTTACCGGCAGCTTGTAACCCAAAGTTACTTACTTCCAGATACGTAAGTCCACAGTAATAACGGACATGTCCAGGATTTGGTCGGCGGCAGCAGTCCATACCCGTGCCTTGCCGGATGGCTCTTCAATAATCTTGTAATCATTCACTTCCGGGTTACCCACTACCAACACATAATCCATCGCGGGCACATCCACAAAAGCAAATCGCCCTTCGCTATCTGAAACGGTGTGCGGGCTAAATGCCCCATCCAACACAAAAGCACCACTGTCCCCTTGATAATACACTTCCGCCAACGCTACTGGAACATTAACCACAGGTTTTCCGCTACTCGCCGACATCACAATACCGGTCACCGTGGCCAGTCCCGCTCCTGGTGGCAACACTTCCGCAAACCATTCTTCACCTTCTGGTATTGTCATCGGCTCTAGCGGTTGGGGAACTGGATAACCGGTCTGAGCGCCTGAGTTTGGCGCACATCCCGCAGGATACCCTTCCGCCGGATACGCACCATCCCCACAGGGAGTAGCACTTGTATCAGTAACGGAAGACGCGGATGATAATGGGGCGTCGGGCACAACGGGCACGGCCGTTGGCGTAGGCGTATTCTGGCAGGCCACTGTCAAAAGTAAGATCGTCAAGAAGATTCCGGCTAAATTCTTATTCATTAAGTTAAATTCTCCATCTATTTGTTTTGCGTACATCCCCACTGAATTGAGATTGGTCACAATAGTAATGAAACAAATAGTTCCCGGCAATGTTATTTACCCTCACCACACCTTCTCTTAACTGGGAATAATCCAAAAAATACTCCGTATGGGTTATTGAGTTATCGTCGGGGCACGCGTAGAATCCCCATGTCGAAAGTTAGTCTCACTATAAAAATAAAAAAGGAGAGGTTTTCATGAAACGTTTGAGACTCATTTTATTGTCATCTATTTTTGCTCTGTTAGTGGTTAGCGGTGTGGCGTATGCTCAGGTTGCTTATACTGCCAGCTTCACCACTTCCATTACCTACCAGAATGTTAGCAATTCAGATGCCAGCGTATTGTTCCAATTTTATGCAGAAAATAGCGGCACCCCGATTGAAGTAAGCCGTAATTTGCCTGCCAATGCCGGTTCTTCACTGTTTGTTGGTAGCCTGAACGAGATTTCCCCCGGATTTAGCGGCTCCGCTGTGATGTCCTCTGACCAACCCATCGTGGCTACACTGGTGCAGATTTCTTCAAACAGCGCGGTAAAGAATCGTGGTCTGTCTAATGGCTTCAGTGCCGGTTCCTCCAGCGTTTTGCTGCCCACTGTGCTGAAGAATCAATTTGCCACCACCTCTCGTTTCTCCATCCAGAATGTGGGTTCCGAAAACGTTAACCTGACCGTTAACATCTACAATGCTTCTGCTCCCAGCGATCCACCCATTGTGGTGACACACAACAACCTGCCGGCTGGCGCCGCTAAATATTTCGATATGGGCACCCTGGCCGCCGTTACCCCCGCTTCCTTCAATGGTTCGGCTACCGTAACGGCCGTACCCAGCGATGGTAGTGGTGATGCAGTCATCGTCGGTTCCGTGATGGAACTGGCAACCAATGGCCCCGCCAATTCCGCCTTTGAGGGTGTGAGTGGTGGTTCCGCTACGGTTTACATGGCTACCGGTTTGTGCAATGCCTTTGGCGCTTCCAGCTCCTACGCTGTGCAAAACGTCGGCTCTGCCGCCGCCGCCGTCACCGTCAGCTATGCCAGTGGTCAAACAGCCAATGCCACTATTCAACCTGGCGCCAAGAACAGCTTTATTGCTTGTGATGCGCTCCCGGCAAATACCAGCACCTCTGCTACGATTACGGCCGTTGAAGGCAGCGACCCCGGTAGCATTGTGGTCATCGGTAAAGTCTTCGGTTCTGGCAACTCCACTGCCTGGGTAGGCGCTAGCTCTGGTGCAGAGAAAGTGGCTCTCCCGTATGTCCGCTTCACGGAAACTCAGTGGACCAATGGCGCTCGCCAGCGTGGTTATATCGCCATCCAGAACGTTGGTGGTAACCTGAACGCCGGTGATGTTGTTCTCCATTACCTGGACCTGAACGGTAATGAAGTTGGCACCCACACGTTGGGCGCGCTGGCCACCGGCGCCAAAGCCAATTCCAATGCTCGCCACCCAGACGTGGTGGGTAATGCCGCAGACCTGTCCGAATTTGGTTACATCGGTGGTTTTGGTGGTTCTGTTGTAGTCGAAGGGCCGGCTGGTAGCCAACTTATCGCCCTTGTCCGTATCCAATCCTTTGTGGGTGGCGGCAATGTGGTCGGTGAAGACGCAACCGGTATTCCGGTTGACTAATTTGGGAATTTTATTCCCATAAGTAGTGAGACTCAAAAGGAGGCGTATGAATTTACGCCTCCTTTTTTATGTTACATAGGCTAAAATGACATATGAGTTCCCCCAACCTGGTTTTTCATCTACACAACCTGCGGAAGCAGGCTACCCTCTGGCTCAAAGATAGAGCTGCTGTTTCTTTAATTCAGCAAGTACGCCGAGAAGGGCTTACCTATCTGGAGCCAGCGGCTCTGGTGGATTTATATACCCGGGTAAAAATGGTTGAAGACCAGGAGCTAGCGGGCATTATGATTGAAGCTGGTTGCGCCCTTGGTGGATCTGCCATTGTGATGACGGCTGCCAAACAAAGCAATCGCCCCTTTTTTCTTTACGACACCTTTGAAATGATCCCCCCACCATCAACCCAGGATGGGGAGGATGCACACCAGCGATACAATGTGATTGTTTCAGGACAAGCCGGTGGTCTGAAAGGTAAGAGCTATTATGGTTATCAAGAAAATTTACTGACCCAGGTAACCCAAACCTTTGTCCATTACGGTTTTCCGTTAGAACAACATCACCTTCACTTTATAAAGGGTCTTTATGAAGAAACCCTGGTGGTCAGCCAGCCCGTGGCATTGGCTCATATTGATTGTGACTGGTATGACTCGGTGATGACGTGCTTGCAGCAGATTACGCCAAACCTGGTTCCGGGTGGAGTCTTAATTATTGACGATTACGCCGATTGGTCAGGCTGCCGCCGGGCTGTTGATACTTATTTTGCCTCTCGGCAAGCAGAATTTATATTTGAGATGAAATCACGTCTGCACATTATCCGCCGGTAAGTGGGCGCTAGACGGGGAGGTGAAAGCCATCAGGTTTTCTTGAAGTCTTTGCCAGGAAAAACGCTCTTCTTGCTTGATATTCTGGATGTAAGTTTCATTCAAGTTTTGTGCAAAGTAGCAGCGAATGGCTTCTGCTAGTGATTTTGGATTCGCAGCAGGCACAACCAGACCATTACGGCCGTCCTGCACCACCTCCCCCAATCCCCCCACATCCGTCGTAATCACCGGCTTGCCCCGGCCAAAGGCCAGTTGGATGACCGCGCTCTGCGTGGCCGAACGGTAAGGCAATACCACCACATCACACCGATCAATGCAGGCCGCCAGTTGTTCGTCGGGTATGTATTCATTCCAGATGGTCACGCAGTCGTTCAAACCGAGCCGGTCAATTTGGGCGCGATATTGCCCTTCGCCACCCTGCCAGAATTCGCCCGCTACCAGCAAGTGCAACGGCCGTTCCCGTACCGCAACTACCAGTGCATCCAACAAGATGTCTAGCCCTTTGTACGGCCGTACAAACCCACAAAATAGCAATATCGGCCGATCATCCGGCAGCGTCACCGGCAGTTCAATATGGCTGGTATCGGCAATCCCTAATTCCCCATACGTCGGCAGCGGCGTCACCTGCACCCGTGCCTGGGGCAAAATCTCCTGCAAAATGCGCCCGTCGGCCTGCGAATGCACAATAAACCCATCGCCTCGGCCGCACGCCAGCCGGAACAACGCCGGCAGCAAATGACGGCTCATCTTCCCCTGCTCATGTGGCAAAACATTATGGCAAATAAAGACCAATCGGGGTGGGCCAGGCAGCCGCTTCACGCCCCGGCTCAAAGCCGCCCAGACTGGCACAAAATAGGGGTGCCACCAGGGGATGATCACCACATCCGGCGGCCACTGGCGCAGCCGCTTCAATGTTTGCCGCCAGCTAGAGGGGTTGAGCGGGTCGAGGATGTATTCCGCTTCGGTCTGCAACGGCCGTTCGCTTGGATCCTTATCACTCTTCCCCGGAAATAGCCAACCCGGATATTGCCGCGAAAAAGATAGCAGCAGCACCTCATGCTCCGCGCGCAAGTGCCGCGCCAATAGCGTGTTGTAATGGGCAATGCCGCCCCGGTAGGGATATGTTGGCCCCAAAAGGGCAAAACGGGTCATGGGTGAGGATTATAGAGGTAATTGGGTAATTGGGTAATTGGGAGGTGGGGAGGTTGGTAATCACCTCCTCATCCTCAACACCCCATCTGACACACCAGAAACAACAGCGTAAAATATCGGCATGATTTTAGTGACAGGCGCTACGGGTTTTATCGGTCGTTCGTTGCTGGCCAGGCTCACGCGGGAAGGAGTGGCGGCACGGCCGTATGACGGCCGTCTCATCACCCATCTCAAACTGCGTGAACAACTACAAGGCATCCACACCGTGGTCCATCTGGCCGGGGCCGAAAATCGCGGCCGTAACCGGCTCCTACAGCACGTAGACGTGGAAGGTACCGCCCAACTCATTGACGAATGCCGCCGCGCCGGGGTGCAGCGGCTAATCGTTGCCAGCCGTTCAGGCGCTAACGTGGCCGCCATGCACCCCCTGCTGCGCGCCAAAGGCGAAATGGAGCAACTGGTCCGCCGCAGTGGTATCCCTTATACCATCCTGCAAACGAGCCAGCTTTACGGCCGTAACGACCGCTTTACCGAAATTTTCCTGGCCCTGGCCATCTGGAGTTGGCCTTTTGTCTGGCTGCCCGGCGGTGGGCATGTCTCCGTTCAGCCGCTGTGGGTGGAAGATTATGCCCGCTGCCTGCACATCATCTTGCAGCAGCCAGAGCGTTATGTCAACCAGACTATCGCCGTTGCCGGCGAAGAGCGGATGACCCACCGCGAGATGATGCAGCGTCTGTTAGCCGTCAACGGCCGTAAACGCCTGATGTTGCCGCTGCCTATGGTGCTGGTACGGCCGTCGGCCCGCTTCCTTTTTTTCTGGTGGTATTGGCCGCCCCTGACCCCCTATGCCATTGATCGCTTCTTTGTGCCTGCTATCGCCGAACCCGGTACCGTGCTGCGCCATTTTGGGTTTCGCCCCGCCCAATTCAACGGGCAAATTGTCTATCTCCGCCGCCCCGGCTTGCCCTGGCGACTCTTCCGCAGGTGAAGATGTAATTGGGTAACTGGGCAATTGCCCAATTACTCAATCACCTCCCCCCACCACCACATCCCCCACAATCACCCGATCTCCCAACGCCGATTGTGCGCCGGAGAGGGGCAGCCGCTCGCCCGTCTCCAACCGGTACAGGCCAACTTCCAATTGGTACACACCCGGCGGCAGGTCAGCCTGCCACCGACGCACGTCTAAAATTTGCTCACCAGGCGACCAATAAGAAGTGGGATAACGGCCGTCCAGCGGTTGCCCATCTTGCCCGGCAGCCAGTGTGCCATCCGGGTTCAGCAAATGCACAAACACCGTGTAATCGGCCGCCACCGTTGCCAGCGATTCCCACACCAGCCGCAGTTCCAACCACTCACCCGCCGTTACCTGTTCAGATATATCCGCCTGCCGCAGCCGGATCGCCTGGCCGAAAATGGCGCCCTGTGTGTCTGGCACATTTAATGGCGGTGGTGGTGTTTTGAAGCGGCCCACCGGCACGGCCGTACCCCCCCCGGCATCAGACAGGGCAATGGTTTCCCCCGTCACCACATCCCGCAAACCTACCCACACCGTGTAACCCGCCGGTGCGGGTTGTTC
Source organism: Anaerolineae bacterium (assembly GCA_019637635.1). GTDB lineage: Bacteria > Chloroflexota > Anaerolineae > Promineifilales > Promineifilaceae > CAADGU01. Next base: position 24,554 of record JAHBVI010000009.1, on the reverse strand, counting down.
CGGCAATGGCAAATCGTACACATCCCGTGTTAGCTGGCCCGGTTGCCAATGGCTGGTACTCATATAACCTGGGGCATCATTCACCACCTCATGTAGTGGCCTGCCCTGCGCGTCCGCCAGCGTCAACACGACGGCATAACGGTTTGTAGGTGCAGCCAATGCCTGCCAGATTAACATAACACGATGCGGCGCTTGCGTCTCATAACCCGCCAGGCGGATTTCTGCGTGGAAGCGGCCATAATCAGGTGTGGTTTTGCCGGGGATACGGCCGTCCACCGGATGCACCACCAGCGATGTGGAAACGCGATCAAACCAGATGATCTTGCTCCCCAAAAGTAGACATAAGATGAGGGTAAGCCAGACAATCCCCCTGTTATCGGCCACATCGTCGGCAGCCATCGCCTTCTTGGGGCGCACAACGGCCCGTCCCCAAACCAACAGCACACCCACGATGAGCAATCCCGCCAGCGTGAAGCCATCCGCCAGCCAACGCACCGGTGTGCGCCCAAACGCCAGTTCCAACTGATGGCTGCCGGGAGGAATGGTGATCTGGATACGGCCGTCCGCATCCACCCCCACCGCTGTCTTCTCGCCATCCAGCCACGCCTGCCAGCCGGGGAAATGATGCACCGCCAGGGTGATGGTTTCTGCCTGCGCCAGATTTGCCTGCCAGACGGCGCGCCAGGGATCACCGGCAACGGCCGTCAGTCCTGCGGGCGCGCCTACAACTTTTGCATCAAGTGGGACCATCTCATCCGCACCTGGAAATGGCAGCGCCGCGGGCCAGGCAGTAACGGTTGCCGCGCTGTACTCCCCCCAGGCCGTCAGCCCGTAAATGCCAAACTGCTGCTGCACGGCCGTCGCCTCGGCCAATGTAGGCTGCACCGGTAATGAATGCAGGCGCGGTGGATACAGGTAAGGCAGCATATTGGCAAACGCCGCCACCAGCGCCACTACCGCCGCCAGCCAGGCGGCAGCGGCCCACCGCGAACGGCGTCGCAGAAACGGCCGGTACAAAATAAAACCGCCGGTCAAGGCCAGGTAAAACGCGGGAATATCCAGCAGACGCCAGGGAAACTGTAACCCTTGCAGGGGGGGCAGCGCCGCCCACACCGGGGCCGACCATGCCAGCGACAGGCCCAACGCCGCCAGCCCCATCAAACCGGACACGGCCGTTACCGCCGCCGGCCAGCCACCGGCAGCGCCTCGGCCACGCCACCAGGCGATTACGGCCAACGCGGTTCCCAGCGCGCCCAGCACAATTTGGGCCAATCCCGGCGTCTTGGGCAAACCGGGATTGTGTGCCCCGGCAATTGTTGGCTCCGGCCAGCGGAACGCATCGGCAAAATAATCCTGATAGGCCACGTTACCCGCTTCTTGCGCATAGCGAGTATTGCCGATTTCCGCCAGGGCGGGCAGCCAGGCAAAGGCAGACAGCGCCAGCCCCAACCCCATCGCCAGCAGCACCACGCCCAAACGCGGCCAACGCGGTGCCGGGGACACCCACACGGCCGTCACCGCCAATACCAGCAATGGCCCCAAAAACAACAGGCTGGCTGCCGTGTGTGACAACATCAGCAGGGCAATAGCCACCCCGGCCAGACAAATGCGCCAGGCCGACGGCCGTGCCGCCAGCGCCAGCAGCCCCCAGGTCGCCCAGGGAAACAAGGCCATCGCCAGCGCGTTGGAACTGCTGCCCCGTGCAAAGCTCTGGTACACCAGATGCGGCGACCAGGTATACAACGCCACCGCCAACACACCTCCAGCCGGGCCATACAGCCAGCGCCCCAATAAAAACATGCCCACGCCCCCGGCCAACAACGCCAACGCCAACAGCACATTCCAGGCCACCGCCGCCTGCTGATCAGCCAGCAGGTAGAGCAAGCTCAGCAGATAGGCGCTCAACGGCGGGTAAAAATTGAACAGGGGTGAGCCATACCCCAGATTGAGCGTGGGCGCCCAACGGGCAAAAGGAACACCTGCTGCCCACAACGCCTGCACCACCGGGATGCGGTAAATGTGCAGCCGAATGTCATCCCCATACGGCGGCGCGCCCCACAGGGGCAGGATGACTACCAGGAGAATGCCCAACACCGCCAGCCAGGGCGCAAAAATGGCAACTTTGTTTTGTCTGCGCATTGCGGGGATGTTACCTGAACAAACCCGTTTGTAGTAGGCAATCTGCCGTTTGTAGTAGGCGATTCATCGCCTTCCGGTGCGTGAAGTACCAACCCCCTATCGGCGCATGATGTTTATGCAACATTAACGCCACCAGAGCCACAACCGGCTATGATAGGGGCATTATTTTCACGGCCGTTACCGTTCAGACCTGACAGGTTTTTTAACAGTTTAACTTGAAACTTTGCAGGTCAAAAACCTGTCAGGTCTCTTGAGGAACTGAACAAATGGCGTTGCTTTCGGAAGGATTATTGCTCTTTGCTGTTTATTTTCTCATGCTTGTCGGGCTGGTCGGCATTATTGTGCCGCTGCTGCCCGGCATCTTTTTGATCTGGGCTGGTGTGGCTGTTTACGTCTGGCGCACCGGCTTTGAGGTGATTAGCGTACCTCACTTTGTACTCATCAGCCTGCTGGTTTTGGTTGCCGGCACCAGCGACATCTGGCTGCCTTATTTTGGCGCTAAAAAGAGCGGCGCAGCCAAACGCTCTTATCTGCTCAGCACGGTGGGCGCTATCATCGGCTCATTTCTGCTGCCGGTCATTGGCACCATTATCGGTTTTGTGTTGGGCTTGTTCCTGGGGGAGTATTGGAAGCATCAGAATGCAAACACGGCCGTGCAAGTTAGCTGGGGTGGCCTCAAAGGCTATGGCATCGCCACCCTCATCCAGTTTGTGGTGGGGTTCATCATCATCGTCCTCTTTACCTGGCAGGTCATCAGCAGTTGATTACGGATCGTGCCAGGCACAGGGCAGAACGGTCCCTCCAAGGGAGAGCTTTAAGCCCTGTGCCTGGCACGGCTCATGCCTAAGAGTCGCGTTCCTTCAGGTAATAGTAGATGGCGGCTACAATGGCCGCCACCATGATCCCACCGCCACAAAGCAGCAAAATAATCAACAACATACCGGTTATACTCATCATCGTCATCAGGGATTAGAGATTAGAGTTTGAGTAATCTCCAATCTCTAATCTCTGATCTCCACTACCGTTCCTTCTTCTGCCCACTCATACAACGCCTGGGCATTTTCATTGCTGATCAGGATACAACCATACGTTACCGGCGCACCCAGATTATTCGTCCACAGCAGATTGTACCCGTCGCGGGTAGGAAAGCCATGGAAGCCGTTCATAAAATCAGAGGCGGGTACGGGCCGGTAAATCCCCAGGAAGTTGGGCATCCACAGATTCCAGTTGGCGGCATACGCATTCGGTTCGTGTGATTGCACCTGGAAAATGCCGGGGGCGGTGGGGCTGGACGCAATGCCCGTGCTGGCGGGCCAATCCCACTTCAATTGACCGTTTTCAAATGTCTGCACCCGCTGTTGGCTGATGCTGACGATGATGCGTTTGTGGGGCACAACCGGCAGCGGCAGCATCTCATCCGGCGAGGGAATGGTGATGGTTTGCCCCGGCGATAGGCCGGCCAACCCTGGATTGACCTGCTGAATCCAGGGATAAGGGATGCCCACTTTGCGGCCAATAGCGGCCAGGGTATCCCCGGCCTGCACGGTGTAGCTGGTGGGGTGGTGGTAGACACGGCCGTATGCCACTGTTTCCCCATTGCGAATGGCTTCCGCCAGATTGCGCAGCGTTTCTTCGATCTGAATAAAGCGGCTGTCACCCAATTTGGCGGCCTGCTCACTCAGGTAGGTTTGCGCCAGGGGTGAATCAAAGTTCCAGCGCAGTTGGCCACCATTATCAGGTTCAATAGCCACCGCTACCCAGTTGCCCCACACAGCCGGCGGCAAATTCCAGGTGAAGGTTTCGTCGTTAACCGGGTCATAGATTTGCAACAGGATGGTACGGCCGAGCAGTTGGTTTAGCTGATGGATGACGGCCGTGACATCCGTAATCGCCGCCGGAATGAGGGAGTAACTGAGGGGCAAACGGCCGTGCGCCAGCACCGCCTCCTGGTACAGTTGCAAATAAGCCACCGTCTCCGCCACTGCCAGCGATTGGCCAGACACGGCCTGAGTGGCGACGGCACGGCCGTCTACCACCTGCACCGTGGCATTCACCGGGGCGCGCTCCAATTGGGGCGCCATGTTTTCCAGATAAGCGATGGTCACGGCCGTGTCCAGCGTATAAACCGGCGTTATCGTCAAGCGCCCGGTTGTCACCCACCGGAACAGCCCATCCACAGAACGGGCGGCGGCATGTGCTTTTTCGGCCGTTGCCAGCGCATCCAGTTCAATGCCCAGAGCCATCGGCGGCGCCTGCCAGGTTTGGGTATCACTTTCCAGCACCAGCCCACGCTGCTGCCATTGAATGCCTAACTGAACGGCCGTTTCATTTACCGACAAACCACCCACGTCTACCCCCATCACCTGGGTGCCCGGCAGCAGCAGCGGGCTGGCATAAAAGAGGGCGGCGAGGCCGGTCACGGCCGTGATCACCATCAGCCAAAACAGCGCCAGCAGCAGTAACAGCCGGCGACCGGCGCGGCGCGGCGCGACCGCCGCCGGATATCGCAAATCGGTTGCCGGGCCGTCTGCCGGAAAACAAAGTGTGGGTTGTTCGTTCATCATCTGTCGTTTTTTCATATGTCTTACGGGGATCATAACCAAAATTTCAGCTATTGTAAGTAAATGATGGGTGACTTTGCTCTACGGCCGTGACCCCTTCACCCCACCATTTCCCCACGCGCCACTCCATCTATGACCTTCATCTTTCATCTATATGCCTTCTGTCACTGTGGGCTGCGCCCCCTCCCCCTTACGATCTACACGGTAAAACAGAGTTTAAAAGCATCCAGATAAGCAGTGCCAGGCACAGGAACCATGCCTCGTTCCGGCAGTCAACGACCACCCTGTGTCTGGCACTGTGCCTACCTGGAGATTAATTTAGGGAGAATTTGAATAATGACCGTTTTAGTACCAACCCCAGAAATGACCAGACAACACAATGGCCATAGGCCAAAAGATGTGAAATTCGTCTATCTGTTTAATGAAGTGAAAGAGGCCGAAAGCTACGTCGGCGGCACATGGGACGGCGTGCGCGCCTTGCTCGGCGGCAAGGGGGCCAACCTGGCCGACATGACCCGCCTGGGCATTCCCGTGCCTCCCGGCTTCACCGTCACCACCGAAGCGTGTAACGCTTATCTGGAAGCCGGTGAACGATTCCCCGAAGGGATGTGGGAACAAGAACTGGATGCCGTGCGCGCCATTGAAGAGGAAACGGGCAAACGCTTTGGCGATCCCAAGAATCCACTGCTCGTCTCCTGCCGCTCCGGAGCCAAATTCTCCATGCCTGGCATGATGGACACCATCCTCAACATCGGCCTGAACGATGAAGTGGTGGAAGGCATGGTGAAACTGACCAACGATGCCCGTTTTGTTTATGACCTCTACCGCCGTCTGGTGCAGATGTTCGGCAGCGTGGTTATGGGCGTACCGGACGAGGTATTTGAAGCCGTCATCACCCGGCGGCGCAAAAACGCGGGTGTGGATAATGATTCTGACCTGACGGCTGCCGACTGGCAGGTGGTGACACGCAAATTCAAAGAGATTTACCGCACCTTCACCAACAAAGATTTCCCCGCCGACCCTTACGAACAGTTGAAACTGGCTACGGAAGCGGTGTTCAAAAGCTGGAATGGCAAACGCGCCGTTGATTATCGCAACGCGGCCAAGATCGCCCATAATCTGGGCACGGCCGTGAACATTCAAACGATGGTCTTTGGCAACATGGGCAACAACTCCGCCACCGGCGTGGCCATGTCCCGCAACGCCTCCACCGGCGAACCGGAACTGGAAGGCGACTTCCTCATCAACGCCCAGGGCGAAGACGTGGTCGCCGGTATTCGCATTACCCAACCTCTGTCCGATTTGAAAGCAGAGATGCCCGCTCTCTACGCCGAATTTGCCGAGATCGCCCACAAATTGGAAAAGCATTACCGCAACATGCAAGACATGGAGTTCACCATTGAAGAGGGCAAGTTATGGCTGCTGCAAACCCGCGATGGCAAACGCACGGCGCAGGCCGAAGTCCGCATCGCCAGCGACATGGTGGACGAAGGCCTTATCACCAAACCAGAAGCGGTGAAGCGCGTGAAGCCGGAGCAGGTGGACTTTTTCTTGCATCCACAGTTGGATGCTACGGCCGTGCGCGAACACAAACCCATCGCTACCGGCCTGAACGTTTCCCCCGGTGCGGCTGTGGGTATCGTTGCTTTTGACGCCGACACCGCCGAACGTTGGGCTAAAGAAGAGGGCAAAAAAGTGATCATGGTCCGCCCAGAAACGAAACCGGATGACGTACACGGCATGTTGGCCGCTCAGGGCATTCTCACCAGCCGGGGTGGGCGCACCAGCCACGCCGCTCTCGTGGCCCGCCAGTTCGGCAAACCGGCCGTCGTCGGCGTCAGCGAACTGGAAATTGATCTCGTCGGCCGGCGCATGACTATTAACGAAGATGTGCTGGTTGAAGAAGGGGATTGGATTTCGTTGGACGGCGCGACCGGTCAGGTTTTCCAGGGGCAGTTGCCCACCGTCGTGCCGGACATCAACAATCCGTATCTGCTGAAAGTCCTCGGTTGGGCTGATGAGATTCGCAAATTGGGTGTGTGGGCCAACGCCGACTACCCACGTGACGCCGAACGCGCCCGCGAATATGGCGCACAGGGCATTGGCCTCTGCCGCACGGAGCATATGTTCTTTGAAACCGAACGGCTGCCCATCGTGCAAAAGATGATCATGGCCAAACATGCCGTTGATCGCAAAGACGCCCTGGAACAACTGCTGCCCTTGCAGCGCGGCGATTTTGAGGGTCTGTTCCGGGCGATGGACGGCCTGCCGGTCATCATCCGCCTGATTGACCCGCCCTTGCACGAGTTCCTGCCCGCGTATGACGAGTTGGTGCAAGACCTGGCTGACTTGAAGGTGCGCTTGCAGCATTACCATACCCTCAGCGAGATTGACGCGGCGCTGGCCGAAGTGCGCGTGAAACAGGATTATCTGGAGCGGGTGGTGGCTTTGAAAGAGCAAAACCCGATGTTAGGCACACGCGGCGTGCGCCTGGGCATCCTCATCCCTGACCTGACCAAGATGCAGGTGCGGGCTATTTTTGAAGCCGCCTGCAAATGCGCCAAAGAGGGCGTGGATGTACACCCGGAGGTAATGATTCCGTTGACTTCGCACGTGAATGAACTGCAAGTGCAGCAAACGGCGTTGGAAGCGGTGGCTAAAGAGGTGATGGAAGAGCAAGAAATCACCATTCACTACAAGTTTGGTACGATGATCGAGATTCCGCGCGCGGCGCTAACGGCCGGCGAGATTGCCGAAATTGCCCAGTTCTTCTCCTTTGGCACCAATGACCTGACGCAGACGACGTTTGGTATTTCCCGTGATGACGCCGAAGCCGGTTTCCTGATGGAGTATATGCAGAAGGGCATCTTGAAAGAGAATCCGTTTGCCAGCATTGACCCGCAGGGTGTGGGCCGGTTGATGGAGATTGCGGTGACGGACGGCCGTGCCACCCGCCCCGATCTGGAAGTAGGCATCTGCGGCGAACATGGCGGCGACCCCTCCAGCATTGCCATCTGCCACAAACTGGGTCTCAATTACGTCTCCTGCTCTCCGTTCCGGGTACCGATTGCCCGGCTGGCCGCCGCGCACGCGGCGTTAGCCGATAAGAAGTGAGACTAAGAGATTGGGAATCGGAATGACCCTCTAAAACAAACAAAAGCCCTCCATTACCGGAGGGCTTTTGTTGTATAAGTTTCGCCTGACGGCCGTCACACAACACCCAGCGACAGTGACGGCCGTTTCAGACACCAAGAGATTGAGAGATTGTCACAATCTCCCAATCTCCAATCTCTAATCACCACTTACTTCATGCGTCGCCGGCAGGCGGCTGATGTGGTGCCAGCGTTCCATGGCCCCGGTGCGGAAGAGGGCGGGGTCAAAGTCGGCCAGTGCCTCCCAACCTTCCACGGCCGCCAGTTCCTGGTCTTCCTCGGAAAGCTGCACTTCTAACTTACGGCCGTCGGTATACATCTCAATCGTCAACAACTCGCTGCCATCATCCACCACATCCAGAATACATGGCCGATCATACCCCTCTGGGTGCCGGATCAACGCTGCCGAACAACGCTGGCAGTAACTCAAATTGGTGTCACATAAACCACGATCAATGACCACTTTCATAGCGCGCCTCTCTTTGGTTCGTAGTAGGCGATTTATCGCCATTAAGCGGCACTAAAGTGCCTACTACGAACACCTTCAATAACGCCAGTATAAGCCACTCCTCCAAACACCGTCAGCGCGTAACGTCATTCATTCTCTATGACAGGCGTCATAGTTCGTGACATTCTTCCCCTGCATCCTGGCGATTTGTCACTACAGGTGAAGGGGGGATTGCCCGATACTTTCGTAGGGGCGAGGCAGTTGGGTGCAAGTTGGTCTGGCAAGACAAATTTTTACCCAACTGCCTCGCCCCTACACCAGCCACCTTTTGAAGGAGAACGGAATCATGACCAAACAAATGATTACCATTGACGGCAACGAAGCCGCCGCCATGGTTGCCCACAAAATTAACGAAGTGATTGCCATATACCCCATCACGCCCTCTTCGGCGATGGGGGAATGGGCCGACCAGTGGTCGGCGGAGGGAAAGCCAAACATTTGGGGCGCGGTGCCCTCGGTGGTGGAGATGCAGTCAGAAGGCGGTGCGGCTGGGGCCGTGCATGGCGCGTTGCAGACCGGCGCCCTGACCACCACCTTCACTGCCTCACAAGGGCTGCTGTTGATGATCCCCAACATGTACAAAATTGCCGGGGAACTGACGGCAACGGTCTTTCATATTGCCGCCCGCTCCATTGCCGCGCAGGGGTTGTCCATTTTTGGCGACCATTCCGATGTGATGGCCGCCCGACAGACCGGCTTTGCTTTGTTAGCTTCCAACAACGTGCAGGAAGTCCACGATTTTGCCCTGATTGCTTCGGCAGCCACGCTGAAGGCGCGGGTACCTTTCTTGCACTTCTTTGATGGCTTCCGCACCTCGCATGAGGTGAACAAAATTGAGCCGCTGCATGACGCCGTGCTGCGGGCGATGATGAACGATGAACTGATCCGGGCGCACCGGGCGCGTGGCCTGACGCCAGAAGCGCCGGTAATGCGTGGCACGGCGCAAAACCCGGACGTCTACTTCCAGGCGCGGGAAAGCGTGAACTTGTTTTACCAGGCATGTCCGGGCATTGTGCAGCAAACCATGGATGAATTTGCCCAACTGACGGGCCGCCAATACCGCCTGTATGAATATGAAGGGCATCCTGAAGCGGAACGGGTCATTGTGATTATGGGGTCAGGGGCAGAAACGGTGGCGGAAACGGCCGTACACCTCTCCACCCTCGGCGAAAAAGTCGGCGTTCTCAAAGTTCGCCTTTACCGTCCATTTGACATCGCCAGCTTTGTGGCCGCCTTACCCTCTACCACCAAAGCTATAGCCGTTCTCGACCGCACCAAAGAACCCGGCTCATCGGGTGAACCGATGTATCTGGATGTGGTCTCGGCCATGGTCGAACGATGGTCTGGTTCACTGCCGAAAATTATTGGTGGACGCTATGGCCTCTCCTCCAAAGAATTTACCCCCGGCATGGTCAAAGCCATTTACGATGAACTGGCAAAGGAACAACCCAAAAACCACTTCACCATCGGCATCAACGATGATCTCAGCCACACCAGCCTGCCCTGGGACAAACAGTTCAGCATCGAACCGGAAGGCACGGTGCGCGCTGTTTTCTACGGTTTGGGTTCGGATGGCACGGTGGGGGCCAACAAAAACTCCATCAAAATCATCGGTGAAGAGACCGATAATCATGCGCAGGGATACTTTGTCTATGATTCCAAAAAGTCAGGCGCAGTCACTGTTTCTCATTTGCGTTTTGGCAAACATCCTATCCGCGCCCCGTATCTGATTGAATCGGCCAACTTTGTCGGCGTCCACCAACTGAGTTTCCTGGAACGGTATGATGTGGCCCGGCTGGCTGCACCCGGCGCCGTGCTGCTGCTCAATTCCCCCTTTGGCCCGGACGAGGTGTGGGGCACACTGCCGGGCAGTCTGCAAGAATCCATCATCGAAAAGAAGCTGAAATTTTACGTGGTGGATGGTTATGAGGTGGCCAAAGAAACGGGCATGGGGCGGCGCATCAACACCATCATGCAAACCTGTTTCTTTGCCATTTCCGGCGTTTTGCCAACGGATGAGGCTATACAGGCCATTAAAGACGCCATTAAGAAGAGCTATGGCAAACGAGGCCAGGCGGTGGTAGAGCAAAACTATGCCGCTGTAGATGCGGCGTTGGCGCACTTGCACCAGGTAGTTGTGCCAGAGAAAGTGACCAGTACATGGGAACGGCCGTCGCTCATCCCCGCCATCGCCCCCGAATTTGTGCAATCCGTTACCGCCCGCATCATCGAGGGCCTGGGCGACGACCTGCCTGTCAGCGCCCTGCCCAACGACGGCACTTACCCTACCGGTACAACGCAGTGGGAAAAACGGAATATCGCCACCGAAATCCCCGTCTGGGACCCGGAAATCTGCATCCAATGTGGCAAATGCGCCCTCGTCTGCCCGCACCAGGTCATCCGCCTGAAAGTGTATGACAACGCGCTGGTCGCCAATGCCCCGGAGACATTCAAATCCACCCCCGCCCGCTTCAAAGAGTGGAAAGATATGGCCTACACGCTGCAAGTTTCGCCGGAAGATTGCACCGGCTGTTCGTTGTGCGTGGACGTATGCCCGGTGAAAAACAAGCAGCAGCCTAAATTTAAGGCGATCAATATGCACCCCGTAGATGGCTTGCGGGCTGCCGAGCGCGAAAACTGGAACTTCTTTAAGACCTTGCCGGAAATTGACCGGACGCAGATTCCGCTGCACCAGATCAAGTACAACCAGCTTCTAACGCCGCTGTTTGAATTCTCTGGCGCCTGTGAAGGCTGCGGCGAGACGCCCTATCTGGGTCTGCTCACCCGGCTCTTTGGCGACCGGACGGTAGTGGCCAACGCCACCGGCTGCTCCTCCATTTACGGTGGCAACCTGCCCACCACACCCTGGACGCAAAATGCCGACGGCCGTGGCCCCGCCTGGGCCAACTCCCTCTTTGAGGACAACGCCGAATTTGGCCTGGGAATGCGCGTGGCGCTGGATCAACGGCTGGATGCCGCCACTAACCTGCTGCGCGCCTACCGCGACCTGATCGGCGCCGACCTGGTAGAAAGCATCCTCTTCGCCGACCAGATCGAAGAAGCAGATATCAACGCTCAACGCGCCCGCATCGCTCAACTCAAAACCCGTCTGAACGAGATACTCACAAACAGTAATGGTAATCTCCACTCTCCAATCTCCAATCTCCTGAGCATGGCCGACATCTTCGTCAAAAAGAGTGTCTGGATTGTCGGCGGTGATGGCTGGGCGTATGACATTGGCTACGGTGGGCTGGATCATGTGCTGGCTTCCGGGCGCAACGTGAATGTGCTGGTGCTGGACACGGAAGTGTATTCCAACACCGGCGGGCAGATGTCCAAAGCCACGCCGCGCGGCGCAGTGGCTAAATTTGCCGCCGCCGGTAAACCGATGCCCAAGAAAGACCTGGCTATGCTGGCGGTGAGCTACGGCAATATCTACGTGGCGCGGGTGGCGTTTGGAGCCAAAGATACGCAAACGGTGAACGCTTTCCTGGAAGCAGAAGCGTATGACGGCCCGTCGCTCATCATTGCCTACAGCCATTGCATTGCGCACGGCTATGATTTGAAATTTGGGTTGCAGCAGCAGAGTACGGCCGTGTCCTCCGGTTATTGGCCCCTCTTCCGCTACAACCCCGATCTGGCGGTTGAAGGCAAAAACCCCTTCCAACTAGACAGTCAGGCTCCCAAAACTGGTCTGGAAGAGTATATTTACCGCGAAGGCCGTTACCGCATTTTGCAGCAAAGCAACCCCGAAGCCGCTGCCCGCCTGTTGGAACAGGCCAAAGGGGATGTGCAGGCGCGGTGGGATTCGTATGCGAAGTTGGCGAATGGGAATAAGTGAGAAGTGAGCAGTAAGCAGTAAGCAGGTGGCAGTGAGCAGTAGGCTTTTACTGCTTGCTGTTCACTGCACATTGCTCACTGACCAAAGTCAGGAGAGAAAAAATGGACTTATCAACAACCTACCTGGGATTGAAATTGAAAAACCCACTGGTGCCGTCTTCGTCGCCGTTGATGCGCAGTCTGGGCAACTTGCGGCAGATGGAGGATGCGGGCGCGGCGGCGGTGGTGCTGCATTCGCTCTTTGAAGAGCAGGTGCGGCTGGAGAGCCACACCCTCAACGAGTACCTGACGCATGGCACGGAAAGTTATGCCGAGGCGCTCAGTTATTTCCCCGATGCCCCCGAATACCAGACCGGGCCGGAAGAGTATCTGGAACATATTCGCCGCGCCAAAGAGGCGTTGGATATTCCGGTGATCGCCAGTTTGAACGGCGTTTCCTCTGGCTGGTGGATGCAGTTTGCCCGCGACATTGAGCAGGCCGGCGCAGATGCATTGGAACTCAACATTTATTACGTGCCCACCGACGTTGAGATGAGCAGCCAGGACGTGGAACAGCTTTATCTGGATGCGTTGTCGGTGGTGAAGTCGGCCGTTTCTATCCCCATCACCATGAAACTTAGCCCCTATTTCAGCGCCATGAGCCACATGGCGAAGCAATTGGCGGATGGGGGTGCGAATGGGCTGGTGCTGTTCAACCGCTTTTACCAGCCCGACCTCGACCTGGAAGAGTTGGAAGTGGTGCCGAATTTGAAATTGAGTTCATCCGTTGAACTGCGGCTGCCCTTGCGCTGGATTGCCATTTTATACGGCCGTGTCCCCCTCGACCTGGCCCTGACCACCGGCGTACACACGGTTATGGATGTACTCAAAGGGGTTGCGGCAGGGGCGGCGATTACCATGCTGGCCTCCGAACTGCTGGCTAACGGTATCCCCCGGCTGATGGTGCTGCGCTCCGGCATCGAATCGTGGCTGATTGACCACGAATATGAATCGCTGTCCCAATTGCAGGGCAGTATGAGCCAGATCAACTGCGCTGAACCGGCTGCCTTTGAACGCGCCAACTACATGCGTGTCCTTAGCTCCTTCACGCCCCCCTTCTTGCGTTATGCTACGGCTTATGGCCTGGCAGGATAATGATTGAGTAATTGGGTAATTGGCTGCATCAAATCAATTACCCAATTACTCAATTACATAGATCGGTTTTCAACGGCCGTTAATCGGTCGGCAAACGCCCATAAGCAGCAACGATCAACGCATCGTCTGGCAACTCTTCCAACACAGCCGCTGGTAATTCTGCCAGATGATCAGGTAGTTCTGGCGGAGTTTGCCCAAAACGCCGTTGCAGAATACGAGGGAACGTAGGGTAAAATGCCCACCGGTAAATCCATAGCCAGCGCCTCAACCGCGTTGATTTCCCACAACTTGATCGCCTTGAAATCCTGATGCGTCACCAGCCCCATAAACTCGCTGTGGTAGGCGCTGGCCAGTTCTATCCCGGCAGGTGGTGGCGTAAGGTAAATCACAATGGGCACAATCGGCAGGTCGAACTTCTGCCGGGCCATCGCCGCGTAATTTTGCAGCCGGGCAGGCATTGTCGCATCGTACTGAAGTTGGAGTTCAGCCAGTCTTCCGGCTATCGTGATGTTTTTCACGAATCAAGTGCCTTTTGTCACTACAGGGAGCGTGCGCCATTCGGCATACTACTTTAAGAGGACAGGTTTTTTCTTGTCCGAGGAGGTAGTCATGTTCAAGAAAATTTTAGTTCCCCTGGATAGTTCTGATCTGGCCGAATACGCCCTGTCTCCGGCCATCCAACTGGCCGAACGGTTTGAAAGTGAACTGGTGCTGCTGCACGTGCTGGAACACCATACGGTCTTCATTCCCGAAGGGCCAGACCTGATGGGCCACAATATCAACGTGCCCCAAACAGCTTATAGCCAGGAAGAGATTGCCGCGCGCGAATATCTGGTGGGCCTTAACCACAAAATTGGGGCGGCACAACCCAGTTTTAATTGCTATACCCGCCTGGAAGATGGTGACCCGGCCAGCCGGATTTTGGACACGGCCGTTGAAGAAAAAGCCGATCTCATTGTCATGTCCACACACGGTTACTCCGGCGTCACCCGCTGGGTGTTGGGCAGTGTGGCCGAAAAGGTGATGCGTCATGCCCCCTGCCCTGTGCTGGTTATCCGCAGCCAGACGCCCATTCGCCAGGTCCTCATTACGCTGGATGGTTCGCCACTGGCCGAAGCCAGCCTGCCCGGGGGTTTGTCCATCGCGCAAGCGCTCGGCGCTGAAGTGACCTTGCTGCGGGTGGATGATTCCTCTGACGAGATTGATCCCCAAGAAGTAATCGAGCTGAACCGGAATGAACCAGGGCTAGGCGAACGATACCGGGAGTCACTTTACCAGAACGCGGAAGAGTATCTGGCACACATTCAGCGGCGTTATCGGCGTGATGATCTGGTGGTAGACACGGCCGTGCGTTTTGGCAAACCCGCCCCCACCATCCTCAACTATGCCGAAGCTCACAACGTAGATTTGATTGTCATGTCCACACACGGCCGTACCGGTCTGGCCCGCTGGCGTTATGGCAGCATCACCGAAAAAGTGCTGCGCAGCGCCAATTGTGCCATGTTGATTAGCCGCCCTGATTTCAGTGAGCAGTAAGCGGTAAGCAGTGAGTAGTATAAGCCACCACTGCTCACTGCTCACTGCTCACTGTTCACTTGGAGGAACCATGCTCACACCCGACCGCATCGTCCCCACCACCTGCCCCTACTGCGGGGTGGGTTGTCAGATTGACCTGCACATCAAAAACGAGATGGTGTATCGTGTTGACGGCCGTTTTGACAACAACGTCAACAACGGCAAACTGTGCGTTAAGGGCCGCTTTGGCTACGACTACATCCATGCACCAGACCGGTTGACACGGCCGTTGCTTAAAGGTGATCAAGTGTCAGGTGTCAGGTCAACCCATCACCCCACTTCCTGGGAGAACGCGCTGGACACCGTTGCCACCCGGCTGCGGGAGACCCGCGAAAAATATGGACCGGACAGCATCGCCATTTTGACCTCGGCCAAATGCACCAACGAAGAAAACTACCTGCTGCAAAAATTCGCCCGCGCGGTGATCGGCACGAACAACGTGGATCACTGCGCCCGGCTCTGACACAGCAGCAGCGTGGCCGGTCTGGCCACCACACTGGGTTCGGGCGCAATGACCAACTCCATCCATGATATTCCGCAGGCAGATGTGCTGCTGGTGACGGGTTCCAACACCACCGAAGCGCATCCAGTACTGGCGCTGCAAATGAAAAAAGCGGTGCGCCAACACGGGGCTAAGCTGCTCCTGATTGACCCGCGCCGCATTGAACTGGCCGATTTTGCCTATCTGCACCTGCGCCACAAGCCGGGCACCGATGTGGCCTTGTTCAACGCCATGGCCCACGCCATCATCGCGCATGGGTGGACCAATGAGCGGTTTATTGCTGAACGCACCGAAGGGTTTGCCGCGCTTAAAGAAGCGCTGGCCGATTGGCCGCCGGAACGGGCCGCCGTCATCACCGGCGTGCGGGCGCGGGACATTGTGGCTGCCGCCCAACTGTATGCCCAGGCCGCTAATGGCGCCATCTTCTGGGCAATGGGCATTACCCAGCACACCAGCGGCACAGATAACGTGAAGGCACTGTCTAACCTGGCGCTGCTCACCGGGCACATTGGCCGACCCGGCACGGGGTTGAACCCACTGCGCGGCCAAAACAACGTGCAAGGCGCGTGTGATATGGGTGGCCTGGTAAACGTTTACCCCGGCTACCAGCCTGTCACCAGCGAAGAGGTGCGCCGCAAATTTGCCGCCGGCTGGGATGTGCCCTATGAATCGCTCAGCCCGACTGTCGGCTTGACGGTGACGGAGATTATGCAAGGGGTGCTAGACGGCCGTGTCCACGCCATCTACATCATGGGCGAAAACCCCATGCTCTCCGATCCCAATCTCAGCCACGTGGAAGAGGCGCTGCGGGCCGTAGATTTTCTGGTGGTGCAAGATATTTTCCCCAATGAAACGGCCGAACTTGCCGACGTGATCCTGCCAGCAGCCAGCTTTGCCGAAAAGGGCGGCGCCTTCACCAGCACCGAACGGCGCGTGCAAATGGTACGGCCGGCCTTCGACCCGCCTGGCGCAGCCCGCCAGGATTGGCAAATCATTACCGAACTGGCGAACCGCCTGGGGCACAACTGGCATTATGACGGCCCGGCAGAAATTTTTACAGAGATGGCGGCCCTGACGCCGCAATATGCCGGTATGAATCATGCCCGGCTGGAAACCGGTGGACTGCAATGGCCTTGCCCCACATCGGAGCATCCGGGCACGCCCATTCTGCACACCAGCCAGTTCACGCGCGGTTTGGGACTCTTCTGCCCCGTCGCCTACCGCCCACCCGCCGAAGAAACGGATGAGGAATACCCCTTTATCCTTTCTACCGGGCGCATCCTGTTCCATTGGCATGGCGGCACCATGTCGCGTCGTTCGCCGGGGCTGGAGGCCATCGCCCCAGAAGCCGAGGTGGAGATTAACCCCGCCGACGCGGCTTGCCTGGGCATTATTACCGGTGACTGCGTGTCTGTGGCTTCACGCCGGGGCGAGGTGCTGGCAGCGGCAAAAGTGACCCGCCGTTCCCCCAAAGGTACGGTGTTTATGACCTTTCATTATGCGGAAACGGCCGTGAATTTACTCACGATTGACGCCGTAGACCCCACCGCCAAAATTCCTGAGTACAAGGTCTGCGCCGTCAAAATTAACAAGACACCGTTTGTAGCAGCCGCTTCAGCGGCGTTACATGGCGATAAATCGCCAACTACAAACCATTAACACGGAGATACAAATGTCAGATACACAAAACATCAACTTTGCATTTGATGCCTTGCTGCCGCCGGAAATGGCGCAAAAGGCGGAAAATGCCGGTGTGGCTAAAGCCAACCTGGGTAAATGGCGCATGTTGGCGCTGTCGATCTTGGCCGGGGCGTTTATTGCGTTGGGGGCCATGTTTGCCACCACGGCCACGACCGGCGCCGCCGGTAACGTGCCGTTTGGCCTGACGCGGCTGGTGGGGGGGCTGGTCTTTAGCCTGGGGCTTATTCTGGTGGTTATTGCCGGGGCGGAGTTGTTTACCGGCAATAACCTGATTGTCATGGCCTGGGCCAGCCACAAAGTGAGTACGAGAAAATTGCTGTACAACTGGGGCGTTGTGTATGTGGGGAACTTTATTGGGGCGATAGTTACGGCCGTGTTCGTTTTCCTTAGCCACCAATACATGAGCGCCAACGGCGCGTTGGGCGTGAATGCCCTGACCATTGCCAATAATAAAACGGGGTTGGAATTTTTCCCCGCTTTTGTGTTGGGCGTGTTGTGTAATGCCCTGGTTTGCCTGGCAGTGTGGCTGTGCATGAGCGCCCGCACCACCACCGACAAAATTCTGGCCATCATCTTCCCCATTACCGCTTTTGTGGCCGCCGGCTTTGAACACAGCATCGCCAATATGTACTTTATCCCCATGGGCTTGTTCATCAAGCAGTTTGCGCCGGCCTCTTTTTGGAGCGCGGCGGGTGTGTCGGCGGCTGACTACGCCAACCTGACCTGGGGCAACTTCTTCTTCGCCAACCTGCTGCCGGTAACGTTGGGTAACATTGTGGGTGGGGCGGTGATGGTGGGCCTGGTCTACTGGTTCATCTATCTGCGGCCGGCCGGGCACCTGCTGCCGCGGCGTCCCCATGCGGATAAAGATCATCAGGTGAAACAGGCTTAACTTGTTGGTAATAAGAGTAAAGCTTTGCCAAATTCTTTACTCTTTGAACTGCCTCCTCCTTAGAGAAAGCGCCTGGCGTATCAACAGCCAGGCGCTTTTTCGCTTTTACTCCTTCCCCTGACAATGGTTCAGAGTCGAGAATTCTCTATTTTTGCAACACGCTCCCAATCTCTAATCTCCAATTTCCAATCTCTCGATTACCGTTCACCATTCACCGATTACCGATTCCCGCCTCTCTGTGCTAAACTGCCCACACCATGACGCTAGAATTTGAACGACTGACCCCTGAACTGACCCGGATGGCGGAGGCTGCGGCCACGCGGCTGGGGCAGCGCGAAGCCGCCAGAGATGTGTCGCAGGCATTGTTAGACCGGTATGCAGAAGATTGGACGGCCGTGCGCCAGGCATTGGCCGAGGCGAATGAGAAGGCAGACCCCAAGTTTTATCGGTCGGCACGGCCGTTAGACGAGATCGAACCACTCAATGCCGCCATCCCTGCCCCGCCCCCGCCGTCTCGCGCCACCATCATCGCCGCCGATGGCTCCCAAATTCGGCCAGACCGCCACGCCGCGTACCTGTACTACCTGATCAACATTGGTGGTGTTGTCTACCATCACGGTAGCGGGCAGGCGCCCGACCAGTTTTCTATCCCCACACTGCATTATCCCCAGGCGGACGGCAAAGAAGACAAATTTGACGATACCGGCGGCACAGTGAGCATTGAACGAGACCTGGCCGAAATTGGCATGTTGGCAGAGAAGGCGGTGGAGTATCGAACGGCCGTGCCCCCCATCTTAGCCATCCTTGACCAGCGATTGTTGTATTGGCCGATTGGCCCGGCGGGGGTGGCCGAAAATGCGGCCGTGACCGAATGGGGCGCAAGCATGAGCAAAATCCACCGGGCCGGGGCGCTGCTGGCCGGTTACATTGACCGCCCGGCCACCGGCTACGTCACCACGCTGCTACGCTCCCTCCAGGCGCTTGACGAACCCGATTTTGATTGGAAATCGTTAGGCCAGCGCGAGGCCAGTTGGGGGTTGACGGACGTGCATCTCTTCAGCCAGCTTTTAGGGCCGGGTCAGCGCAGCAAGGTTTTTGTAACTGTCTCTGACCCCAACCACAAGTTTGCTGCCCAGGATCAGGCCAATGAGGTCTGCTTTTTCTATCTCAATCCAGGGTCACACGGCCGTCAGGTGGCCCGTGTGGATATTCCGATGTGGGTGGCGCAAGATGAGGGGATGGTCACGGCCGTACACGCCCTCGTTTATGACCAATGCCAGATTTTGGGCGACTATCCCTATGTGTTGGCGCGGGCGGACGAGACGGCCGTGGTCACCTACCGCGACCAGGAACAACTCAACTTTATGATAGACGTGATCATGGAACGGTACGGCCTCAGCCACACCATCACCGCCAAACAGGCCAGCAAAAACATCGCCCGCGGTGGCAAAACTCGCCATAAAGGGCTTTGAGATTGGGAGATTGGTTAAATGAGTTTGTCTCTTTTCAGTGCGCCAAAAGAAATATATCCGGCATTTTCGAGGGATGCTGAAATTGTGTTGTTTCATGGTGATACCAACGATTTTTTAGATACGCTGCCCAATAGCTCGGTGAAATTGATCATCAGTTCACCGCCTTACAATCTTGGTAAGGCGTATGAAGATAAGGTTTCCATTGAAAAGTATCTGGCCTTACAGCAGCACACCATTGCCAGATTGCATCGGGTTCTGCATCCACAAGGTAGCCTCTGCTGGCAGGTGGGTAACTTTGTGGAGAAAGGGGAAGTATTCCCGCTGGATATTTATTACTATCCCATGTTCAAAGAGTTGGGCTTGTTCTTGCGAAACCGCATCATCTGGCATTTTGGACATGGTTTGCACACGCAAAAGCGGTTTTCCGGCCGTTACGAAACCATTTTGTGGTTTACTAAGAGCGACAATTACACCTTTAATCTGGACTCTGTGCGCGTCCCTTCCAAATATCCCGGCAAACGTCACTACAAAGGCCCTAACATCGGCAAACCATCCGGCAACCCGAACGGAAAAAACCCCTCAGATGTCTGGGAAGGGCTGGCAGACGAGTGGGAATCAACTTTCTGGGAAATTCCTAACGTCAAATCCAACCACCCTGAAAAGACAGAACACCCCTGTCAATTTCCGGTGGAATTGGTAGAACGCTGTGTGTTGGCTTTGACCAATGAAGGGGATTGGGTACTTGATCCCTATGCAGGCGTCGGGTCGGCGCTGGTTGCCGCCGTGAAGCATAACCGTCGCGCCATGGGCAGTGAACAGGAAGCTGATTATGTCAACATCGCCCATGAGCGTTTACAGGCATACTTCAATGGCACATTAAAATTGAGGCCAATGGGCAAACCCGTTCATAAGCCAACCGGGAAGGAAAAAGTGGCCCAAATTCCCCAGGAATGGCAGGAACAACCACAGCAGGCCCGATTGTTGGAACAAAGAGGGGATTACGAATGAAAGTGGGTGGTTTGTACTCATTCAATGGTGGGCTTGAAGCCATTCAGGAAAGATTCACAGGCGTTTCCTACTTTGAGCAAATTGTGTGGGATTTAGAGCATCGCGGTGTAGCCGACATTGATATTCCCGTTTTGATTTTAGGAATTGCGCCGTAAGGGAAATAAGATGAGTAATACAGAAATTGGGCGGATTTTGCGGGCGAGTACGGCCGGGTTTGCCGTGGGCTGTCGGGTGGGGCAGTTGCGGGCGCCGGCGTTTGGCGGGCTGGTGCGCGCACGGCCGTTAGACGAGCGTGAAGCGATCTATGGCCTCATTTACGATATGCTCATTGATGATGACCCGTTGGTGCGGCGGCTGGTGCTGGCCGAATCGCCCCGCGAATCGGCCATTCAAGACCAGCGCGAAAACCGCATCCTGCCCGTGGAGATGAGTGTGATGGCGGTGGGGTATGAGATGTACGGCGAACCCGAAGCGGCTTCGGGCCGTGTCCACCACACCCTGCCCCCCCGTCCCCCGCTCAACCTCGACCCGGTGGAACTGGTGGATAACCCTGACGATGTGCGCGCTTTCACGGATGATTTGGGCTACCTGCGCCTGATTTTGCGGGCGGTGGGCACACCCGTGCCCGTTGACCAACTGCTGGTGGCCCACATCGTCAATGTGTACCAGATACGCGGGAACGATGACGCCTGGGCCTTGCGCGTCATCCACGAATTGATCGAGTTGCTGCGCAGCAACTACGATGTGCTCATCCCCACGCTGGAGGCATTAAGTGGGGCTATGCCGGAATTGATAGTAAGCGGTAAGCGGTGAGCAGTAAGCAGTGGGTGGTCTTACTGCTCACCGCTTACTGCTCACTGCTCACTTCAGTAACGAGGGATTTAAAATGACTGAATGGGCAGTAGAAGCGCGGGGGTTGACGCGTTATTTTGACAAAAAAACGGCCGTAGACAATCTCAATCTCCAGGTGGCCGAAGGGGAGTTTTATGGCTTTCTGGGGCCAAATGGAGCGGGCAAGTCTACGACGATTAACATGCTGGTGGGGCTGCTACGGCCGTCGGCCGGCCAATGTCTGATCACCGGCATAGATATGTGGGCCAACCCGCTGGCAGCCAAACAGCGGTTGGGCGTCTTGCCCGATGGTAACAATCTTTATCAGCGGCTCAGCGCCCGCGAATTTATCCGCTTTTCCGGCGTCATGTATGGCCTGCCCAAACAAGACGCCGAACAGCGTACTGAAGAATTGCTGGACTTGCTTGACCTGACCGATGACGCCGACAAGCTGATTGTGGATTATTCCCACGGGATGCGCAAAAAGACGGCGCTGGCGGCGGCCATTGTGCATAACCCACGTGTCCTCTTTCTGGATGAGCCGTTTGAGGGCATTGACGCCATTTCCGGGCGCGTCATTCGGGATGTGCTGCGGCGGCTGCGCGAACGGGGCGCGACCATCTTTTTCACCTCGCACATCCTGGAAGTGGTGGAACGGCTCTGTTCGCGAGTGGGGGTGATTGCCGACGGCCGTCTGGTCGCCGAAGGATCCATGGATGAACTCCGCACCCAGGCCCAACACGGGGCCGACGCCACCCTGGAAGATGTTTTCCTGCGTGCCGTCGGCGCGGCCGATGAGACTTCTACCGAAGGGCGGCTCTCCTGGCTGGGGAACCCGTAGACAGAGAAACCAAAAAGCCGCCAGTCCATTGCCGGCGGTTTCTTTACTCTGCGTCTCCTGCCAGGGTAGTGGCCTCATTCATAATCTGTGCGGCCGTCGGCGGCAGTTCATTTACATAGCCTTGTTCAAGATAGGTTAATCGCTCACCAATGATGAAATTACCGTCAACGTTTTGAAGCAGGTGTTCTGTCTGCTGAATGGCCCCTGAATTTAGGTCAAACGTATAGATGCTTTGTGCGCCTTCAAAAATGGCGTGATTTATATTTACGAATGTCATCGGCGGTTCATATCTGGCCTTGAGGACAAGGATATAAACATTGTCTTCCTGCCAGGCTGTTGCCGAAAGAAGCGGATCTTTTTGCACTGCTTCTAATATCCCAATCAAATCTTCTACATAGGTAACTCTATCTAGCCTGGGTGGGGCTTCACGTATAGCGTCAGGAGATGCACCGATCATATGTAAATTCACCCACATACCTGAGGTTACAGCCCAACGCCCACGAATGATGCCTTCTTGATCTGTGGCATAGCCAACTTTTTGGCTAGACTGACCGCTGGCATCAATCAAAAGCCACTGCTGACGAATCATCGTGTCGTCTGGATGCAATTCAGCGATGGGTATCCCATCAATCTCACCTGTATTGCTGAGGAATTCGACAGGTATATAATCTTCATAGCGATGGTAAAACCAGCCCGACTTGCCCAAAACATTCGCCTGATAAATCTCGCCCAGGGCTTGCACCTGGGCAATTATTTTGGTCACATCCGTCACCGGATTTTCAACTGTGCCTAAATCGGTACTAACAGGTTGCTCCTCGACATTAACCACCACCGGTTGTGCCACTTCCACATCTGTGGCTGTGTATATCACCTCTACATGTTCATTGCCAGAGACCACATCTGCCGTTGGCTGCTCTACCACTAAACGGGTAGCTGCACTTTGTTCATTGGTGCGTACACCTATCGTATTACTGGCCTGCGCTGGTAGTAATAAAATAGCTAAAGTTCCCAAGACGACAACAAGCGTTAGCCCGGCGCCCATTAAAATGTACTGAAATTTCCTTTGTACCATCAAAACTCCTCTCCTTTAACATATGGCTATAAAGCCAATAAGTAAGATAATAAACTTTGCTTTTCATACTTTGAAAACTATGTTCTGACTCGCGCCAATATTTGGCGTAGTCGCGTCAACCAATCCGCATTGTGCTATCATCCATCCACCTTTCATTTGCCTTAAACAACAACAAACACAATTGCCGTATGCTTTTTGGACATACGACAATTGTGTTCGCTTTTAGATAATGAATGTATGATGGTGAAGGCGGGGTTTGCCCAAAGAGCGAGTACGCAAGTCTAAACCGGGGTCAACAAAGTTTATTTATGAATGAGCCGAAAAACCATATACAGACAACCAAACGCAAGTACTAATAACAAAATGAGCTTTCCAATGGGAATGACTATTATTGATGGTTCGCTCATTTGCTGTTGTCGGTAGGGTTTTTGGATAAACTTTCAAATGCCCCTTCAATATCAATGCCTAAAGTATCTGGGTTGATACCTTGGGCTTCCAATTCATCTCGAAATGTTTCTGCATTCGTAACCGCCGTCCATTCCATTTTACTATTTGCAATAGGTTCTCCGGTAATCAAACTACGCTTCAACATTTCGCGATACTCCTCAAGGCTCAGTAACGTTTGTTGGTCTTCTCCTATTTGAGAGAGAACTTCTGCTTTTAAGCCATTTACGTAAGCATCTATTTCTTCATTGTTTGCCCACAATGCTGACGCACTGACATTTCTTGGGTCTTCCTGTAAATCTTTATTGTTTGCCAAAACAGTAGTACCTCCTCTCACAGCTACTATGGTTAACAAAACCACCAATAACAACACCCCATTTAAGATACTCTTAAATCCCTTGTAAGTTTGCATTTTAATTTTCCTTTTCAACCACACCAACCAGTCCAAATATCAAGCAAACCCGCATTAGACCACGCTCCGGTTGTGATGTAATGACCTGCCGGTAGTGGTTGTCGCACAAAATAGACACATCCTAAATAATCATTGCAAAACTTAGCATCAGTCCACGTACTCGATCCGACGTACGCTACTGCAAACACACCTGGAGATACTGACCCTGCTGTAGTAGCACCTCCTGGCCCTATACAACTTGGGTTAAATACATGGAAATCACTCCCTGCTGATGCTGTAATCACGGTCAACATCATCAGCATAATCAACAGTATAAACATCACGATTTTTCGTTTTATATTCGTTCTCATGTTTTTCTCCCTTGAACTAGAAATTAATAATTTAAGAAAGTGTAATGAACAAGTGATATGGTGGGAAGGGAAACCTCTCCCGATTTGCCGGGAGGATCCTCCTGATTTTTCGGGAGAGTC
>JAHBVI010000089.1 GCA_019637635.1 Anaerolineae bacterium | reverse complement strand
CCGCCAATTCCCGTGCCAATTGTCAGGTAGATGAACGTATCTAACCCCTGCGCCGCTCCCCAGCGCCACTCGCCTAATGCCGCTCCGTTCACATCCGTATCAAAACCCACCGGCACACCTAAAGCGCGCCCGATGACACCGGCAAAATCAGTGTTGGCCCAGCCCGGCTTGGGCGTGGTAGTAATGTAGCCAAAGGTAGGGGAACGGGGATCAGGGTCCACCGGACCAAAAGAGGCAATGCCAACGGCCGTTAATCCGCCATATATGGCCGCCTGCTCCCGAAAAAAAGCAAGGCACTGGTTTATATTTTCCACCGGCGTTGTGGTAGGAAACCGTATTTCGGCGCGGATATCATCCGGCCCCGTGCCCACTGCACACACAAACTTGGTGCCTCCCGCTTCAATGCCGCCAAACAAAATCCCCGTATCCATAATCCGAAACCTCCAAAAAAGAAAAAATGGGGTGGTCTACAACAGACCACCCCATTTTTATACCCGTTTCTACGCTTTCTGACGAAGCGTATTTGCTTACGGTTTCAAGATGATGGGCAGGTAAATGAAGTTACCAGGCGGGGGCGGTGTTTCCACGACGGCCGTTGTAGTCAGCACGGCCGTATCTGTCACCGTGGGATCCCCTTGCGAGGTAGCCGTCACCGTCACATCGTCCATATCGCCATCGTTGGCGTCGGCCGGAATGTGGACTGTCACCGTCACCTCGGCGCTGGCGCCGGAATTCAGCGAAACAGTAGCGTCAGACAGTTCAACCGTCCAACCGGCGGCGCTGGCAGCAGTCAGAGTGATGGTGTCATTCACATTACCCAGGTTTGTTACCGTCAATGTGTAGGTGACCATCGTACCGGCCTCGCCACTCGCGGCCTGGTCATCAGAGAGCGCCACACCGTATTCCGGGGCCACCACACTCAATGTCACCGGCACCGTAACCAACGGCGTAACGGCGTCATTACTTCCCACACAAAGCGTTGCCGTGTAGGTGCTGCCTGCCGTCAGACCGGTGGAGTCAAAGCTGACAACCGCATCACTGGATTGACCGCCACCGGTAGAACCGGCGGCCGGCGAGACGCTCAACCAGGGCACGTCACTGGGGGCGCTACACAGCCCTTGCGGCGCAGCAAAAGCGTATTCCACTGTATCAATGCCAATGTAATTGGAATTGCTGCCGTTGGGGCCGCCATCTGTCACAAAGTAACGGAAGGCCAGCCGCCCGGTGGTGGGTGCGCCTACGCCAGAGAGGTTCACGGTGAACTGTGTCCAGGCTTCTGGATAACCACCCTGGTTCAGATCAGGGTTAACCGCCAACAACAACGTGGTGAAATCACCCACGCTGGTGGCCGTTGTGCCTACGTCGGTGCTGCCACCGGCTGTACTCATCCGCACTTCCAGACGATCCGGCCAGATGCTGCCCGCCGCCGTCCGCGTGAAGAACGTCAACGTAGAACCATCGGACAGATTGATCTCCGGCGTCAACAGCCAGTTGCTGATGGTGCCGACACCACTGGTGTTGTTAAAGTTAGCCCCAATGTACGAGGTGGGCGAACCCGCCTGGGCGGGGAACACGGCGCTGTTCCCCTGGAACCAACTGGTGGAACCCAACGGCGCGCTATTGTTGATTTGCGCCCAACCATCACCCGGCAGGGTAGTGATATCCTCGAAGCCTTCGGTGAAATCACCCAGAACGACGCCGGGTTGAGAAGCGGGCAGCACAGTGCGGACAGCGCTACCTGCCGGGGCGGTCACGGCCGTAGCCCCGTTCCGGTCTGTGTGGCTGGGGTTGGCCGGCGCGGCCGGTCTCACCGTCACCACCGCAGCCGGCGGCTCTTCGGTAATCGTCCAGTCCAGAATACCCGTACCGATGTTGCTGATGGTCAGCGACGCCGTGTTGGTGGTGTCGGGGCCTTGAACCGAAGTGAGTGATGCCGGCGCCACGTCAATAACCGGGGTGCTGACCACAGTCACCGTGGCGCTGTCCACATCAGTAGCCGTGTCGGTGCCATCGGTAGCCGTCCAGGTAGCTGTGTTGGTGGTGGTTTGGGTCATGACGACCGTTTCGGTGATAAATACCGATTCACCGGGCGCCAGGACATAGGGGAAGTCGGTCAGGATAGCGCCCAACTGGTCATCTACCAGGGTGTGAGAGTCGAAGGTGACATCTCCGGTGTTGGTCACGGTGTAGCAGTAGGTCACGTCGTCGCCGTAATCAACGGTGAGCGCGTCCACATTACCGCAGGAGCCATCGGTGCTGACAGTCTTTTCCAGGTCAATGGCCGGGCCACCGGCTGGCGGCAAGCTGGCAATGACACACCATTCAACCAGCGTACCGGTATCACCACCGGCATGGTCAGAGACGGTGATGGTCCAGTCGCCGCTGACATCCATGCCATCGTAGGCAGCCAGCAGGCTGGCGTTGGGCGGATCGCCACCCACGCGGTCGCCAGAAATAGCCGGGTTGGTGGCGCACTGGGTCTCGATGTTGCCATCCGGTCCTTCATCGTTGACGGTGACGTCATAGTTGTCGCCGGAGCAGCCGAAGGTGCTGGCAGGAACGCCAGGCCGGTCAATGATGGTGGCGCCGGTGGCATTGTGGGTGATCGCGAAGCGCACGTCACCTACCCAGGTATGGGTGGCTTTGACGTAGATGTCCACATCCGAAATGGCGCCGCTGGTGGCGATGTTCATGACGTCGCTGACGCCGGTCGGGTTGTTATCCGGGATGGCCAGGCCAGGTGTGCGGCATACGGTGAGGATAGACGCAGTACGGAAGGTGAATGTGGTTGAAACCGCACCCGTACCACAGGGGTTATTGCTGGTTACACGCCAGAAATAGGGGGTGTCCGGGTTCAGATTTGAGCCGATCGTATGGGTGGTGCTTGCTGTGCTGGCGCTGTAGACAATGTTGCTAAACCCGGCATCGGAGGCCACTTCCAGCAAGTAACCGGTGGCGTTAGCAACGGCCGTCCACTCAAAAGTAGGTGCAGTAGCCACACCAATCGCCCCATTGATTGGGGAAACCAGCGTGGTAGCGCCAGGGGCGCCGGCATAGACGTTGAGATCCACATCGGCATTATCAGAGACAGTGCCATCGGTGGCGACGATATTGATGGTATAGCTACCAGCCGCGACACCGGCGGTATTACCAATAGTCAGGTCTGTCGTATTTGGTACAGTCGGCACCGGATTGGGGCTGAAAGTAGCTGTGGAGGGGGCAGGATTGCCGGTGGCGCTCATGTTCACAGGCGGGGTGAAAGCAGTGCCAATGTCTACAACGTAGACAGCATTAGCACCCTGACAAATATCCTGTGAAGTGGGCGTCACGCCCAGTGTAAGGCAGGACTGCGGCATATCAAACGCGGCGGTGCCATCGCTGGTGCTGCTGCTGCTGCCCTGGCTGGCGCTGAAACCTAAACCACGTTTGGCAAAAGCGGTCCAGATGGTGCAGGCATTTTGCCCACCGGTCAGGGCTACGTCGGCGGCCAGAATGGCATTACGGCCGTCTACAAAACCAGGATTACATGGCGTCAGTGTAAACGCTTGTGTTACCAGTGCATGCGCCAGTTGGTTACCTGACCAGGTGTTAGGCGGCGTATTGGGTAGATATAAATCCTCGTTAAACCCATGCTCAGCAATCAAACCCCAGTTCATCTCCCATAACATCGTGTTCCACACAAAACCAACACCATGGGGAACAGCCATACCGGGCAAATTAGCGTAAGTGTAGTTATTGATCGCCATATCGGTGTTGTATGGAGCCGGGCGGATACCCACACCATTAATCGGTTGGTTCAATGCATAGGTGCCAACGCCACGATTCGTCGTAGCTGTATCACCCGTGCGCATCGTCATGATGACACTCTGCCAGTCACTCCAGCCTTCACCCATTTGTTCGCTATTGCCCAGGCAGCTCACGTTGCTGGGGCCACCAACCATACGGTTGGAAATGCCATGCCCGTATTCGTGGGCGATGATGCCGTTGTCCAAATCGCCATCACGGTCTGGAGTGGGGGCGGTCCAGATGTACATTTGCATCCGGGGGTTGTTGCCATCGGCAGGTGTGGCAAAATTGGCATTATTTGTGCCACCACCATCTTGCGCCTCAGCGTTGACATAGTCGCTACCCAAACCACCGTTGCCATAATTATTCTCCTGGAAATTACCATTTACTTCGTCAAAACCATAGCGGTAGTTGACATCGTGCATCAGGTTGTTCCAGTGAAACAGATTCGTTACGGCCGCGGGGCGGTAGGCACTGGGCGGCTGGGAAAGGTCTAAGGGAAAGTCAAAGTCCAGACCGGCGCCGCCATCAGGGCTGGAACCAGGATCAGGAGCGTTGTCATTATTTAGGTCGGTGTAGGCGTGGACGTTGTTACCCTGGGTAGTGGTGAACTCAGCACCGGCTACGCCGTTGGTGTCATGCCAGCCAAAGGGAGAACCACCGCCTGCATCAGCCGGTTGGTTTACCAGGGTACGGCCGTCGGCTGGAGAAGGTGGCGACGAATGGCTGGGGCTTTCTATTGGCAGGTGATACACGCGATAACTGCTGCCATCGGCCACCGGCGTGGGGCCATAAGGCACTTGCTGGCTGGCGCTGGCGCCCGTTCGTACCGAAGGGGCAGCGGCGGCGGCGGCGTGTTCGCCTGCGTGGGTATCAAAATGTTCGTTTATAACCCAGTCATTTTGGGAGAGAACTTCACGGGTGTTGGCGTCTACACGCACATTCCACCAATGCTGGCTGTCTAGCTGGTAAATGATCACGTTCCAGGCCAGGCGGGGCGCTTTGCCGGACGTGTCGTAAACCAGTTGTGCCGGGATGGGGTTTTGGGAAATACCGCCGTCAGAAAACAGCGTTTCCTGAGAGGCGCCACTGGCCTGCTCTACAATTTGCAGTGATCCCTGGATGGTCAAATCCAGATGGGCAGCGGCAGCCTGAACTGCCTGCTCGGCGCTGACACTGGCGTTTCTTTCAGAGACGGAACCGGCCAGGTCAGAGACGAACCGGTTGCCCACCGTCAGGACGTCACCGTTGGGCATAATGCTGATATTGATGAGGCCGTTAAAAACTTCAACCCCGCCCAACTGCTGCACCAGATAAATGGTGGTGACGCCGGTGAGACGGCTGACAGTTGTGTCGGTAACTCTGGCTTCGGCCAGGTCGGCCGCGGTCAAGCCCAGGTCGGCTTTGTTTTGATCCAGGTAGGCCAATGCAATAGCCAGGGCATCGGTATTACCGGACAGCCGTTGCGCGGCACTATCGCTTTCACGCGCCATAACTATGCCGGTAATAGCCAGAACAGCCAACAACATGGCTGCAAGCAATAACCCGCTTTTTTTCATTGTATTCATATTGTTCTCCATGCTATTTTTCATTGAATCGGGTAAACAAACTTCGTAGACAAGTGGGCAGAGTGGGGAGTTACATCAATAAGTTTTACCTCCAGTTGTGGGGATTTGGGCCGTTTGATGGGGATCAATGGCCCATAATTGAGGAAATGATACCGATCCTTGGCGGATGTTGAAGTGGGAAAATAGTACCTGTGTGCGGTAATGATGCGTCGTTGTCACAGGGGGGGCATTGTATCAACAACGCCATTTATGTGCCAGTATCAAATGACCGGCGAGAGCCAATAGCTCTGATAAGGCTCCAGGTGAAGGTCTTGCCAGGGAGGGATGAACTGTTCATCCAGACGATTGATGAGCAGGCCGCCAAAACCGAGTTCTTGCAGCCGGCTGCGGCTGACAGTCTGGTGCTGCTCGCTAAAGTTCGCCAGGATGAGGAGACGGCCGTAAGCACTCTCCCGCGCCAGCCCCAACACCTGATCGTTGTGCGTCCAGACGGGGGTCACGGCCGTGCGCGCGTGTAGGGTCAATGTCCGTTTGCGCACCGCTACCAGATGGCAAATGCCTTGAAATAGCCGCCCCGTAATCGTTTGCCAGTTATGCCGTTCGGTCACTTTCTGCCAGTCCATATACGGCCGGTGAATCCAGCGGCTGTCCGCCGCCAGATCGGGTTCATCCACATAACTCCGGTCATTCAATAAACCAATCTCATCCCCCATGTAAATCAGCGGTATACCGCCAAAGGCAAAAATGACGCTGTACAACAGCAAAATGCGGCGGATGGCCTGTTCGGCCGCGCCCCAATTTTCTTTTTCGATGGCGATTTCCAGCCCGGCGAGTGAAGCGCAAGAGCCGTTCACACGCCGATCATTTGTCTGCGGATTGAACTGGAACGTGGCCCCTCTGGCAAAGGTACCGGCAAATCGGCCGGTGTAAAAATCGCTCAGAAATGAGCGATGGGCAAAACCGTCCAGCCCCACGCCGGCCGCATCCTCTTCGGTGATGGCCCAGCCAATATCGTCATGGCAGCGCACATACGTAACCCAGGCGGTGCGCGCCGGGATACGCGGCATTTTTTGCAGCACGTGGGTGGCCAATACCGCTTTCCGTTCGGCCAGGGCGCTCCACAATGTGACCATCAGCACGTTGTGATAGGCAATTTCACACTCCTTATCGGTGGCTTCGCCCACGCCCAGGTAGGGCACTAACTGCGGCGGCGGCACAATGGCTTCTGCTTTCAGCAGCAGACCTGGCGCAGCGATGCGGCTGAGGGCGCGGAATGCCTGCAAAATGGCATGGGACTCCGGCTGGTTTTCACAATCGGTGCCCAGCCGCTTCCACATAAAGGCCACCGCATCCAGCCGCAGCAGTTCCACGCCCTGGTTTGCCAGGAAGAGCATGATGTCCAACATTTCGGCAAAAACGGCGGGGTTGGCATAGTTCAAATCCCACTGGAATTCGTTGAAAGTCGTCCAGACCCATTGGTTGATCTGTTCATAATAGGTAAAGCTGCCGGATTTGAATTCGGGGAAGATTTCACGCACGGTTTTTTCGTAGGCGTCCGGCAGGGTACGGTCGGGGAACATCAGGTAATATGCCTGGTAATCGGGGTCGCCCTGCAAAGCGGCCTGTGCCCAGGCATGTTCTTTGGCGGTATGGTTGCACACCAGGTCTATGCACAGGCTGATGCCATTGTGGCGCAAATGGGCGGACAGATCGGCCAGGTCGGCCATGGTGCCCAGATCGTCCCGCACCTGGCGATAGTCCATAACGGCATACCCGCCGTCGTTGGCGCCGGGGCGGGGTTTGAGCAGGGGCATGAGGTGGAGATAGGTGACGCCTAACTCTTTGAGGTAGGGGATTTTATCCTGGACGCCGGGCAGGTTTTGGGCAAAGCGTTCGGTGTAAGCGACGTAGCCGATCATGTCGGGGCGTTGGAACCAGTCGGGTTGGTGGACGCGCTGGAGATCGAGGTGGCGCAGGTCAGACGGCCGTGCCGCATACGCTTTGGCCGTGATTTCCAGAAAGTGATGGAGCCAGGTCTCAAAATCAGGGCGTGCGCTATAGAGCAGGCGCAACGGCCGTAACACATCTTCCCATCCTTGCTCCAGCCGCAACCGGAAAATTTCTTGCTCCAACGGTTCTAACAGCCGCAAGGGGCCTTGTTCTAATGTTTTTGCTATTGTTTCCAAACCGGTTCTTTTGGGGAGATTGGGAGACTGAGAGGTTGAGAGATTGAGAGATTCAATCTCCACATCTCCCAATCTCCCAATCTCAAACATTTACACGCGGCAGGGCCACAAAAAATTCACTGCCCAGCCCTTCTACGCTTTCGGCCCAGATACGGCCGTCATTTAACTCCACCAATTCTTTGGCAATGGCCAGCCCCAAGCCCATGCCTTCATAACTGCGGCGCAGCGCCGATTCTACCTGGTAAAAACGGCGGAAGATGCGGTTGATCTGGTTTTCGGGGATGCCCACGCCGGTATCCTGGATGCGGAACCACACTTCTGAGCTTTGCGGCTGCACGGCAATCAGGATGCTGCCACCCTGGGGTGTAAATTTGACGGCATTGTCCAGCAAGTTGCCCAGCACCACCTCGATCATGCCCCGGTCTACCAGCACCGGAATGGGGGTGCTGGGCAGTTTGACGTTGATGGTTTGTTGTTTGGCCACGGCCGTTTCGTCTACCTGTGCCTGCATACCCCGGACGATCTCCACAAAATCTACACGCTCACGGTGTACGGCCGTTTCTCCCGCATCCACATAACGCAAATTGAGCATGTCTTGAATAAGGGTGCGCAAGTGTACGGCAGCGCCCAACACACTGTCCATTTGCGCCGCCATTTCCGGCCCCGCCTCGTCCCGCAAAAACGAGACGTAGCCCAAAATCACCGACAGCGGCGTGCGCAACTCGTGAGAAGCAATGGCTATAAAATTCGTTTTTAGCTCATCCAATTCCGCCAGTTCACTGTTGGCTTTTTCCAACTCTTCAATCAGGCGCGCTTTTTCCACGGCCACCCCGGCAATATCGGCCAGCACCGTCAACGTTTCAAAATCCTCGCGGGAAAAATGAGGCGCATCCTGTTTATTGATCGCTTCCAACACACCCACCGGCTCCTTGTTGCCATTGCGCATGGGCACACCCAAAATAGACTTGGTCTGAAATTCAATGGCCTGATCAATGTTTTTATTCCAACGGGGATCGTTAGCCACATCCTGAATGTACATGGGCCGGTTGGCTTTCACAATGGCCCCGGCAATGCTGTTATCCAGGGAGACCGGGATGTTGGCCATATTGGCCGGGATGGGGTTGGAGGAGGCTGTAAATAACAGTTGGCGAGTGCGCGGATCAAGCAGAAAAATGGAAGCGGCTTCGGCTGTGGTCAATACGGCCGCCTCTTTGATAATGGTGGAGAGTAATTGATCCAGATGGGTTTCGGAATTGAGGATGCGGCTGATCTCGACCATGCGCACCAGTCGCCGATTATCAAGTTGGGGAAGGAATCCTGTTGTCATGGGTCTTGCCTCTGATACTGCTAGGGGGCAGAGTGGATACAATACTTTGGTATTGGTATGATACGGTATGCAAGCAGCTTAGACAAATGAATTTTGGTTGCCGGTGGCAGGTTAACTTGCTACCTGCAACCTGCTACCTGCAACTTGCTGCCATGAATCATGAATAGTCTGAGTCTATACCTTCACATCCCCTTTTGTCGCCATCGCTGCGCGTATTGCGATTTTAATACGTACACCAGTCTGGCCGATTTGCAATTAGACTATGCAGCGGCGCTGGCAGCAGAAGTGCGGCAAGTGGCGGGGGCCGAACGTCACCCGGTACATACCTTGTTTTTTGGCGGGGGCACACCGTCGCTGATGATGCCGGGGGAGTTGGAGGTAATTTTAACGGCCGTCCACACCCATTTCACCATCTCCGAAACCGCCGAAATCACCATGGAGGCCAATCCGGGCACGGTAGATTTAGCCTATCTGACGGCCGTCCACAACCTGGGCATTAACCGCATCAGCTTTGGCGTGCAGAGCGCCATCCCCGGCGAACTGGCGCTGCTGGAACGGGAACATGATTTTGCGGCAGCGGTGACGGCCGTGCAACTGGCGCGACAAGCGGGCATTACCAATTTGAATGTAGATTTGATCTACGGCATGCCCGGCCAAACGCTGGCTTCGTGGGCGGAAAGCGTGCAGGCGGTTTTGTCTTTACAGCCCACCCATCTGAGCCTGTACTGCCTGACCATTGAGCCGGGCACGCCCATAAAACGGTGGCTGGAAAACGGCCGTATCCCCCCACCCGATCCCGATTTAGCTGCCGACCAATATGCCCTGGCCGGCGAACAACTGGCGGCGCATGGCTACGACCATTACGAAATCTCCAACTGGGCCATGCCCGGCTACGCCTGCGAACACAATCTGACCTATTGGCGCAATGGCGAATATCTGGGATTGGGCGCAGGGGCGCACGGCCACGCGGCGGGTATCCGGTATGAGGTGGTGAAGCAGCCGCGCGTCTACATCCGTCGTTTACAGCAGGCAGAAGCGCCGGGGTATCCCTTGTCTACGGCCGTAGCCGCCCACCACACCCTCACCCGCCCGGAACAAATGACCGACACGCTCATCACCCAACTACGCCTGCTGGATGAGGGGCTGGAAATGGCCGCTTTTGAGCAGAAATTTGGGCAATCGCTGCTGGACGTGTACGGCCGACCCGTTGAACAGCTCATCGAATGGGAATTGTTGTCGCTGGCCGACGGCCGTTTGCGCCTGACATCCAAAGGCTGGTTCCTGAGCAACCAGGTCTTTTATCGGTTTTTGTAATCAGTCGGAGGGGAGGCTTTAGCCGAAGCGGTTTCGGCTAAAGCCTCCCCTCCGACCCCTAATTATTTATTATGAGCAAGATAACCGTAGCCATTCAAGCAGGGGGAAAGAGCAGCCGGATGGGGGTGGACAAGTCGTTTGTGTTGTTTAACGGCCGTCCCCTGATTGAAATTGTGCGCGATACGGTTGCCGGTCTGGGGGATGAACTGATTTTGATCACCAACAAACCCGAAGCGTATGCCCATTTGGGGCTGCCGCTGTTTGGCGACGTGTACCCGGATCATGGGCCGCTGGGGGGGATATACACGGCCGTATACCACGCCCAACACCCGCACGTCCTCATCGTCGCCTGTGACATGCCCTGGCTGAACCGTGACTTGCTCGCCTACATGCTCACCCTGCGGCACACGGCCGACGTGATTGTGCCCCGCTGGCAAAAATTCCCCGAACCCCTGCACGCCATTTACAGTAAAAATTGCCTTGTCCCCATCGCCGAAAACCTGAAAACGCAGCAGTTGAAAATCACCAGTTTCTACGGCCGTGTCGCCGTCCGTTTTGTGGACCGCCAGGAGATAGAACGGTTTGATGCAGACGGCCGTTGCTTCGCCAACATCAACACCCCACAGGAATTAGCCCAGGCAGACCAGGATGTTTGATGCTCTCCCAAAAACCAGACGCCACAGATGCGCCGTCCCTGATCAAGGCCACTAATAGATTTATCTGCCGCAGCCAGCCAAATTGAGAATTGCGGCAACAGCAATATCAAGGTTGCCGCTAAACATGACTTTGGTGTATGCTACGGGTGATCCTTGCGAATACAGTCTGCACAGACGTTGAGCCGCCAATGGGGGGTGGCAACATCACCAGGAAACCCTCAAACAAAACAGTTTGAGCTTTCACTTATTTATTTTTTGTAAAAAGGAGAAAACAAAAATGCGACGTAAACTGGTTAAGTTAGTATTGTTTTTAGTCCTGGGCCTGATGGTCACTTCAACGGCCTACGCAACGGGGGGAGGGCCGGGCAATCCCGACCCTAAGGGCCAACTCATTAATCTTCAAATCCTTAGCTTCAACGATTACCATGGACACCTCGAGGCGAATACCGCCGGTACAGTTGACGGTATGCCCGCCGGTGGTTCCGAGTATCTCTCCGCAAAGCTGAACCAACTGCGCCAGGGCCAGAAGTACAGCCTGACGGTCGCCGCCGGTGACCTCATCGGCGGCTCGCCGGCCTTCTCCGGCCTCTTCCACGACGAACCCTCTGTGGAGTCGCTGAACGCCATGGGGCTGAACATTTCCGGCGTCGGCAATCATGAATTCGACGAAGGCGTCACCGAACTGCTGCGCATGCAGTACGGCGGCTGTCACCCCGTAGATGGCTGCTACTTCCCCAATGCGCCATTCGCGGGCGCTGACTTCAAATGGCTCGCCGCCAATGTGGTCAACGAGACTACCGGCGAGACCCCCCTGCCCCCCTACTGGATCGAGCGATTCCAGAATGTGAAAGTTGCCTTCATCGGCATGACACTCGAAGCCACCGACACCCTGGTCGCCGCTGTCGGCATTCAGGGATGGGAGTTCCTGGACGAAGCGGAGACGGCAAACGCGCTTGTGCCGGTGTTGAAGGCGCAGGGCGTAGAAGCCATCATCGTCCTGCTGCACGAGGGTGGTTCCCAAACGCCGCCTCCCGGTGACGTGAATGCGTGTGTGGGCATCTCCGGCCCCATCGTAGCCATCAATGATGCCCTCGACGCCGAAATTGACGCCATCATCACCGGCCACACGCATCTGCCGTACAACTGTGTTCTGGCCGACCCTGCCGGTCAACCGCGTATCGTTACCAGCGCCTACTCCTATGGGCGCGTGGTCTCTGAATTGAATCTCGTCCTCGACAAACGCACCCACGATGTGCGCCGTGACCTCAGCATGGCTACCAACCACACCGTTGACCACGCTTCGCTGACGCCCGACCCGGCGCTGACGGCCGTTATTGCCAAGTGGCAACCGCTGTTTGATGCTGCCGGCAACAACCCGGTGGGCACAATCACGGCCGACATTAAGCGTGGCGGAGTCAATGGATCGGATCGCGGCGTTGAGTCGGCAGCCGGCAATCTGGTGGCCGATGCCCAACTGTGGGCCACGTCATCTAATTTTGCCCAGATTGCCTTTATGAACCCTGGCGGTGTGCGTTCTGACCTGACCTACCTGCAATCTGGTTCAGAAGGGGATGGCGTCGTCACCTACGGTGAGGCGTTCACCTTCCAACCGTTTGGCAACACCCTGATCACCTTTGCCATGACCGGCGCAGAGATTGTGTCTGTGCTTGAGGAGCAGTGCCAACCGCTGGGTTCCAGCCGGCCGTTCCTGCACCTGGGTGTATCGGAAGGTTTTACCTACGACCTGGCCAAGACCATCGTGGCGGGCAACTGCACCGCGGTGACGATCAGCAATGTGAAGTTGAACGGCGTGGACCTGGACATGAACGCGACCTACAACGTCACGGTGAACAATTTCCTGGCTGATGGCGGCGATAACTTCGTTACCTTCGGCACGGTCACCACCCCACGGCTCGACGGTGGCAATGACCTTCAGGCGCTGATCAACTACCTGGGCACATTCAGCCCGGTTGCGCCGCCCAGCATTGACCGCGTTAATGAACTGCCTTAAAAAGTAATCGGTAATCGGTGATCAGTAATCGGTAATCGGCATGGCCGATTACTGATCACCGATTACCCCCTAATGATTTCCATGGGCGACGGCCGCGCCGGATTTGCCCACCAGGAAGTCAAAATCTGCGCCCCGATTGGCCTGTTGTACATGTTCCAGGAAGAGGCTGACATAGCCTCGTTCGGTGTGCGGCGGGCGGGGCCGCCAGGCGGCGCGGCGGCGGGCCAGTTCGGCGGCAGGCACATCCAGATGCAGGCGACGGCCGTCCACATCCAACTCAATCATGTCCCCGTTTTGCACCAGGGCCAGCGCGCCGCCAATGGCCGATTCGGGCGCCACGTGTAAGACGACTGTGCCATAGGCGGTGCCGGACATACGGCCGTCTGAAATCCGCACCATATCCGTCACCCCCTGCTTGAGCAGTTTGGCGGGCAGGCCAAAATTGCCCACCTCCGGCATACCCGGATACCCCTTCGGCCCTACCTGCTTTAGCACCAGCACACAACCGGCGTCCACATCCAGGTTGGGGTCATCAATGCGGGCGTGGTAATCGTCAATGTCTTCAAAGACCACCGCCCGACCGCGATGATGCATCAGGTCGGGCGTGGCCGCCGAGGGTTTGATGATGGCCCCGTCCGCACACAAATTGCCATACAACACCGCCAGCCCGGCGTTGCGTTTGATGGGCTGGTCAAAGGGGGCGATGACATCACGGCCGTAACAAGGCGCGCCCGCAGTATTCTCCCCAACAGATTTGCCCGTCACCGTCAGTGCGTCTAAATGCAGCCGTTCCGCCAATTCTTGCACGACCACCGGGACGCCACCCGCATAATAAAAATCTTCCATCAAAAATTGGCCGGAGGGCATCAGATTGACCAGCAGCGGCAGGTGGCTGCCCAGGCGGTCAAAATCATCCAGCGCCAGTTCCACGCCCACCCGCCCGGCAATGGCCAGCAGATGCACCACAAAGTTAGACGAGCCACCGACGGCGGCGTTGACCATGATGGCGTTTTCAAAGGCGGCGCGGGTGAGGATGTGCGACGGCCGTAAATCTTCCTTCACCATCTGCACAATGCGATTGCCCGTCAGGTGGGCCAGGCGGCGGCGGCGGGAATCGGCGGCGGGGATGGCCGCCGCACCGGGCAGCGTCAGCCCCAGCGCCTCCACCATGCAGGCC
Source organism: Anaerolineae bacterium (assembly GCA_019637635.1). Taxonomy (GTDB): domain Bacteria; phylum Chloroflexota; class Anaerolineae; order Promineifilales; family Promineifilaceae; genus CAADGU01. The sequence goes on along the minus strand of JAHBVI010000089.1, from coordinate 15,151 downwards.
ATCGTCGAGGCTGTGCCCATGGTCATACAATGGCCGTCCGAGCGGGACATGCAGGACTCTGCCTCCATGTAATCTTCCATAGAGATTTTGCCGCTGCGCAGGTCGTCGGTGAATTCCCACACCGACGTGCCGGAGCCAATGTCCCGGCCACGATATTTGCCGTTGAGCATGGGGCCGCCGGGCAGCACGATGGTGGGAATATCTACGCTGCACGCGCCCATGACGGTGGAGGGCGTCGTTTTGTCACAACCCGTCAGCAGCACCACCCCATCCAGCGGGTTGGCGCGGATCGTCTCCTCCACATCCATGCTGGCCAGATTGCGATAGAGCATGGTGGTGGGGCGCATCAGCACCTCGCCCAACGACATCACCGGGAACTCCAGCGGGTAGCCGCCGGCTTCATAGACGCCACGTTTGACCATTTCCGCCAGGATGCGGAAGTGGGCGTTGCAAGGCGTCAGGTCGCTCCAGGTGTTACAGATGCCGATGACGGGACGGCCGTCAAACATCTGATCGGGATGCCCCTGATTTTTAATCCAACTGCGGTGGGTAAAGCCCAACACATCCCGGTTACCAAACCATTCATAACTGCGAAATCGTTTAATCTCATTCATTGGTATCTTCCTTCCTGTTCAGCACATGGGCACGAACATTCTCCGTCATTTCTCTGTCTGAATCAAAAAGGTGGAGGGCGCCATTTGAAAGCTCATCCAGGTCATCTTCCAAAATGCTGAGTGTTTGCAACAGGGTTTGTTCTAAAGATGCGATTGCTAACTGCGGCAGCAGCCCACCAAGCCGTGTCTGCAACGTGGTAGAAGCATGGGTCTGGAAGTAATAGTACGGCCGTTGCCCTTCTCTCACCTTTGTAAAAATCTCCATCAACAAATTACGCACCCGGTGTAATAGCTCAACCGTTAACCAGAGGTTTTTTCGCTGGATGGCTTTGTCAATTTCAACCACATATCGCAGACATCTGTCCAATAACTGGCGCGCCGGTTGGATGTCCGGTTTTTGGTTAGCGCGACCGACCGCAGCGATTATGGCGTAGTCGAGCGAACCGGCCAGCAAACACATATCGGCCACAATGCTGGGGTGGGTAACCGCCAGGGGGTGATAACGGATGGAAAGCTGTAGCAACGAGGCAAACACCACATCTCCGGCGTCCATATCATCAGGTATGATCAGTACGGCCGTTTCCCCCATTCCCCGTAACGAATCGCATAATTGCCTTAATTCAGCCATCACATCAAGCTGCACATCATCGGCGATAATCACATCCAGATCAATGTCAGACAGCGTATCCCAGTTGCCACGGCCGAGCGATCCAAAGAGCAACACAGCACGAACACGTGGATCGTTTTGGTAATAAGAAACGATACCGTGCAAAACAGTTTGATGCTGAAATGCGCCTGGATAAGAGTTCATCTGGATGTCTGCGCTCATAAACAACCGGTATACGGTTGCCTTTCCATCATTGCCCGGCGGCGAAGTCGGCCAGTAGAAAATACTCTTCGGTGCGTTGGAACATGAGGCTGGCGGCTTCATCCGTAGAAATGTCGCCGTAGAAGGCGCGCTCTATCTCCTGGTCGGCCGTACTTTCAATCTCCTGCCAGGTGCTTATAACCGGCACACGCTGTAAGGCAGGAATGGTCTCAATGAAAACGCGGTTGCGTGCCGGCGGCAGGTCTGGCTCTAAAAAGGCGGGGGATTCGGCCACCGCTTTCAGGGAGGGTACGGTACGGCCAGAAGCGGCCACAATGGTTTGCCCCTCAACCGAGTTGGCGTATTCGATGAATGTCCAGGCGGCGTCTTTGTTCACGGCCGTGCCAGACAAACAGTAAGCATCGCTGTGCAAGATACCGGCAGCCACTTTGTGCTGCGGCAGGGGAGCAATATCCCAGGTAAAGCCGGTGATTTCGCGGTAAGTGGGTGTACCCCGGCGGCTGTTCAAATACATGGCCGTTGTCCCGGCAATAAAACGACTTTCGCTGTCCTGCGATGCTTCCTCCACCCGGCCCGGCACCACGCCATGCACCTGGTATAAATCTACAAACCATTGGAAGGCCTGCAAAGAGGGGAAGCGGGCCAGCGTCAGCCGGGTGGGTTGTTCCTGGTCGTCTACAATGGGGGCGCTGTTTTGCCACACAAACGGAGCCAGCCGGAAAAGGGTCGGTTCTACCCCCAGGCCATACTGGTCTATGACGCCATCGCCGTTGTTGTCTTTGGTCAGGGCAACGGCCGTGTCCACAAAATCCTCCCACGTCCAATCATCGGCCGGATAGGGCACACCGGCGGCATCGAACAAATCCTGGTTGTAATAAACCACCAGACTGGAGATATTTTGCGGCAGGCACATCAACGTTCCCTGCCAGGTAAACGCATCCAGCGTCACCTCATAAAAATCTTCCGGCTGAATGACACTGCTCTTATCCAGATACGGCCCAATCGGTTCCAGCAAATTATTGGCGGCAAAGCTGGCGTAGCGGCGGTAATTCATCAAGGTGACGTCCGGCGGATTGCCCCCGGCAAACTCTGTCACCAACCGGGTGCGGTACTCACGCTGCGAGGGAATGTGCGTCAATTCCACCCGCACCTCCGGATGTGCTTCGTGAAACGCTTCCACCAGGCTGGCATAGGCGTTGTATTCGGCCGGATCGCCAAAGACCATAAACGAAATTTTCTCCGGTTCGGCCGGCCGCCCCAACTGGCAAGCCGTCAGCGCCAGGAGTACGAATGTCAAGAACAGACCTTTTTTACAGAACGCGGACACACGCAGATTACCAGGGGTAAAAATCCGCAACATCCGTGGATATTCGCGCCCTATTCCAAACCCAAACATTACTTTTTTTCCTCCTGCCCCACCAGGGCAAAATAAGGTTGAACCAGGATAAAAATAAGCACTGGTATAAGGGTGGCCCAGACGGCCGCTGCCGTCAGCAAGGCCCAGTCTGAGCGGGTTAACTGCTCCAATAATTGCAGCGCCACCGGCAGCGTATAGCGGCTCTGGCTGCGCAAATAGAGCAGCGGGCTGATGAAGTCACCCCAGTAATAAACGAAGCTCAACACGGCCACGCCGACGGCCGTTGGCCGCACAATGGGCAACGCCACCAGCCACCACAACTGCCACACACCCGCCCCATCCAGCCGGGCCATATCGTAAACGGCGCCAGGAATGCGGCGAAAGGCGCGGTAGAAAATAAGGACATAAAAGGGGCTGGTGGCCATCCAGGCGGGGGCTACCAGCGCCCACACGGTATCGTACCAACCCAGGTAACGGTAAATAAAGAAGCGGGTAGACCAGAGGGCGATGCCGGGCGCCATGAGAACGGCCAGGGAAATGAGAACCCAAAGGCGCTGCCGCGCGCGGGGCTGCAAGGCCATGCCCAATCCGGCCCAGGAAGCGATGACCAGGGTGATGGGCACCGCCAAGGCCACCACCAGCAGAGAGTTGAGAGTAAAACGGCCAATGGGGATGAGCCGCCAGACACGGCCGTAATTGCTCAGTGTCGGCTCGTCCGGCAGCAGTTGCAGAGAGGTGGGCAGTGGTACACCCGGCGGGTAAAGGGAAGCCGCCACCATCCATACCAACGGCAGGAGGAAAATGACGGCCACAACGACCCGTAACAGGTAAACGGCCGTGCGCCTAAAGGAGAAAGCTTTCATCTGTCGTCCCGATATTCCACTGCCGGGCGATGATATAGAGTAAAATGACGATCAGCCCGCTTAAGGCATACATCACCCACAACGCGGCGCTGGCTATGCCAAAAGAGAGCAAATCAAAACCCTGCTCATAAATGAAAAAGGGCAGGGTATAGGTGGCATAATACGGCCCACCGCCGGTCATCAGATAGATAGAGGTGAAGGATTCCTGGAAGGTCAAAATGGCATCACGGAAAACTAACAGCAGCAAAATTGGCGCCATCAACGGTAAAATGATGTGGCGCAGCACCCCCCAGGCGCCAGCGCCATCTATGGTGGCAGCATCTTCCAGTTCGGGGGGAACATCTTGCAGCGCCGCCAGACTTACCAGGAAACCTTCGCCAATTTGCCACAAGGACATGAGAATGATGGCCGGTTTGGCCCAGGCCGGGTCTACCAACCAGGCCGGCGGCGACAACCCCAGCCAGGCCAGGAACAGGTTTAGCGGCCCGTACAGGGGGTTAAAAATCCACAGCCAGGCCAGGGCAAAGGCCGCCGTGGGAATGACACTGGGCAGGTAAACGGCCGCGCGAAACCCGGACAGGAAACGGCCGTTGCGCTGCAACAGGCGCGCCACCAGAAATGCCCCCACCACCCGCATAAACGTGGGCACAATAATTAGCGCCAGCGAATTCTGGACGCTCAGGTTAAACAGGGAATCGGTATACGCCAGGATGAAGTTGAGATTTCCGGCCCAACGCGGCGGCGTCAGCCCATCGTAATGGAAAAAGGCCAGGGCAAAGGTGACAACCGCTGGAATGACAACCAGGAGGCCGATGCCTGCGGCATAGGGAACGAGTAATAATTGCACGCGGCGCTGGTAGGACAGGTGGGGAAGGAGACGGTGTTTGAGCATAACCTGAAGTGGGCCGAAGTGTAGGGGCAGATGAGTGTTTTGTCAAAGAAGGTTCGGCCGGGAACATATTCCGGCCAGCCAGCGTTGACACAGGTGTAGGGCGATCTGGAAAATCACCCTATAAAGGAGACCTTGTATGAAAAGGATATATTGGCTTACAGCCCTACTCTTGCTCCTGGCGGCTTGCGCCGCCGGTGGCAATGAACCGGCAGTGGAGAGTGAGACGGTCGAAAATGAAGTAGCAACGGCCGTACCCGCCACATCCATCCCCACTACGATCCCTACTAACACGGCCACCATTACCCGCACGGCCGTTACCCCATCCGCCGCCCCGTCCACAGAAAAACCGGAACCGGCGACCAAAACAGAAACGCCGACGGCAACCGCCCAAACCGGCGCCGTCATGCCGGTGACGGTTGATTTGAGCCAGTTGACACCGGTCACGGCCGTAGCCACCACCCCACAGGTTATACCGGCCCCTGGTTTGCCAAATCCCCTGACCGCCCTGGTCAACCAGGTCAGCCAGGATTTGGCGCAGCGGCTGAAGATAGACGTCAGCGAAGTAATCCTGGTGGAAGCGTTCGCGGTGGACTGGTCAGACAGTTCACTCGGCTGCCCCCAACCGGGCATGGGCTACCTGACGGTAATCACACCCGGCTATCAGATCAGGCTGGCGACGCAAGGGGAAGTCTATACCTACCACACGGATCAAGGACGCTATTTTGTTTTGTGCGGTGAAGACGGCCGTCCTGTACCCTGAAGACCCAATGGCCGTTTATAAACAAGCTATCGCTTTAGTAATTGAGTGGCAACCAGACATCCGATTTCTCAAAGAAATCAGATGTCTCACACGAACGAGTGGAAACTTCATTTCCATAAGAGTAATTGGGTAATTGAGTAATTAAAAACAACCAATTACCCAATTACCTAATCCTTACGGTTTCAAGATGATCGGCAGGTAGATGTAATTGAAAGGTGGCGGCGGCACGACGGCCGTTGTCGTCAGAGCCACCGAAGCCGTAGCTGTGTCATCCGCTTGCGAGGTAGCCGTAAACGTCGTTACATCCGTTTCGGCATCCGCCGCATTCGCCGGAATGTCCACCGTTACCATCACCGAGGTGCTGGCGCCAGCTGCCAGAGTAACGCTGGCTGCTGATGGTGTCGCATTCCAGACCCCGGTCGCCGTCAGAACAAAGGTATCTTCCACGTTGCCGGTATTCGTAATCCAGACCGTATATGTCACCGTCGTCCCGGCATCGCCGGAGAGGGCGTCATCTTCTGCTGCCACTTCCACGCCAAAGCTCTGGGCTATCACCGTCAGCGTCAGCGGCACCGTCACCAATGGATCCACCAGGTCATTGCTGTTGATGCACAATGTGCCGGTGTAGGTATTACCCGCTGTTAACCCCGTCGTGTCGAACGTCACCGTCACCTCACTGCTGTCACCGGCTGCCGTTGTGCCGCTCGTCGGGCTGACGTCCACCCAGGCAATATCTGTCGGCAGATCACATAATGCCGGGATAGGGTTGCTAACGTACTCTACTGTGTCAATCCCAATGTAGTTTGAATTTGCGCCGTTCGGCCCGGCATTTTCAACATAATACCGGAGCGCAAATCGCCCCGTTGTGCCCACGGGAATACCGCTCAACGTCACCGTAAACTGCGTCCATACCTCTGGATAACCACCCACCGTGTAGGTGTCATTGATGTCCAGGAGCAGGGTGGTGAAGTCACCCACGTCATTGGCGCCGCTGCCCACATTGGTGCTGGCGCCGGCCGTGCTCAAACGCACTTGCAGCCGATCAGGCCAGGTGCTGCCGGCAGCGGTGCGCGTCCAAAATGACAGGGTGTCGCCGTTACTTAAGGCGAGTTCCGGCGTTAACAACCAGTTGCTGATGGTGCCTACACCGCTGGTATTGTTGAAGTTAGCGCCGATATAGGCGGTGGGAGCGCCGGCATGAGCCGGGAAGACGGCAGAGTTTCCCTGGAACCAACCGGTAGAGCCTAAGGGGGCGCTGTTGTTTTGCATGAACCAGCCGGGCAGGTTGGTTATGTCCGCAAAGTCTTCACTAAAGTCTGCCGGTGAGTCATAGGTTATGGGTGGCTGCGCCCCCACTACACCACCGCGACTGCCAGTCGTTCCGGCTGGCGGCAGCCCAACCGAAGGTGAAGTCAAGCCTTCAGCAGATGCCAGCACCCCGGCGTCTTCTTCAATCGTCCAATTCAGGTCACTGGCGCCGATATTGCTGATTGTCAAGGGATAATGGACAACGGCCGTTACCGCCTGACTGACCGCAATTTCCGTTGGGGCTACCGCAATCGTCGCAGCCAGCGGCAGGAAGAAACCAACGGCATCCGACGGCCAGGCAAAAACACCCAGGTCTTGATTGCTGCCGTCGCCGGTGGCAAAGGCAGACAGAATATCACCGGCGCCAAAGGTGGCGGGCGCCGGGTCAATTAGCGTGGTAGCCCCACCCGGCGTGGTAATCTTCAAGTCATACGCGCCCGCTGGCAACTCCAGATAGGTAGCGACATCACCAAAGTTCACGTTGGTCAACACCGGTGTGCCATCTTGCAGGCGGACATCAGCGGTAGCGTTGCCCGCAGCAAAGGAGGCCAGGTGCCCCAGACGCAGCTTGAAGTTACCGGCAGCAGGCGGAGCATTGTCATCTAGCAAAGCCAGCAGTTCCAGCGGTTGGTTGGCGCCATCGCCCATGGCGATGACCGAATAATCCAGGCCGGCCGTCAGGGTAAATGTGCCGGTGATGGCCGGAGTGGGGCTGCCCGCCGGGAAAACGGCCACGTCATAACTACCTGCTGGGACGGTCAGATAGGGCGTGGAATCGCCATAAACAAAGTTGGTGAGGACAGGGGTGGCGTTGAGGGTGACGGTCACGGCCGTGCCTGCCCCCGGCGCAAACGGCGCTAAATGCGCCACTGCCAACCGGGCGTCCGTCGGTTCCGCTGTGATTTGCAAACACCAGCCACCGGTTAGTTGGCCCAAATCACTGCCGGTATCGTCCATGATATAGAGATGCCAGTCACCATTTGGGTTTGTACCGTTGAAAGTAGCCAGGGTAGTAGCGGTTGAAGGAGTAGGCGCGGGCGGATCGAAGGTGTCGCCCGGCTCATAGTCGGTCGGCTGGTATGTGCCGGAGATAATCTGTGTGCTATCCGGCAATGGCCCTGGCGCGGCATCGTCGAAGATTAGATCCACATTCACCAGATCCGCGCTGCCGCCGGCGTCTGACATGATAACCAGGTTTTCTCCTTCAGGGCCAACCAATAGAATGTCAATATCATCCGGCCAGGTATGGCTCAAGCCTACCAGTTGCACATTCACATCAGTGATGGCCGGGTCATAACCACTCACCGTAATAGTCGAGGGGTATGGCGTACCTGCCCCCGAACTGGGAATTGTAATGGGGTCGGTATTACACACATATTGGGTAGGCTCCCAAATCCAGGTAGCGCCGGAGAATACCTCGGCGGTAGTCCAGGGATTGTTTAGGGGTGCCACATACGCGCCGGCCGTGAGGTCATAAACGTAAATGAGACCCGGCTCATCAGGCACCAGGTAAGCTAATCCTTCCGGGCTGATGGCTAACCCATCCAGGTCTGTCTGGCCCGCCGGGTAGGGCGCGATGAAGGTCGCCGTACCATCGAGATTGATGCGAAACAGCCCAGACCCAAAAGGGGTCAGGTCGTCATTGGTGGCGTAAAACTCGCCGGTGTTCGGGTCTATCGCCAGCCCGCCAAAATCATAATCGGCGTCTACGTAGTCAATATAGACGGTGGCAATCTGGGTGACCGGGTCAATGATGTACACTGCTTCGTTGGCAATGTTTTTTGTGCCATAGAGCGTACCATCGTAAAAGGCCAGGGCAACCATGCTTTGCGTAGCCCCAGCGGGATCGGTGATGACGCCTAACTGATTGATCACGCCGCCAACCGGCCATTCATACAGGGTTGCACCACTATTGAAATACACCACGTTATTCACTTCATCATAGCCAGCCCCCCAAACCTGAACGCCGGAAAATACGGGTAAGAAGTTATTGGTAATGACATCAATCTGGTAGGCCGGTGTGGCGGCGTCGTCCACGCCTACAAACAGAGGATAATCTACATTTTGCGGGGTCAGCAGGGTCGCGGAGGGAGACACGGCCGTTTCCCTTTCGGCTGCCCGCGCTCTGGCCTGCTCCCGCAATGTTTCCGCCGAGTCCACATCGGCCAGTCCACCGTTTTGAGCCAGGGCTGCCAGTGGCAGCAGTAAGGCCAGAAAGATCAGACCAAACACAAAGAGTGATATCGGATTTCGTTTCATCATGGGTTTCTCCTTTTGATTTGTGCGGCGAGGCAAAGCTGATAGATGACTTTGGTACTATATTAACACGTAAGGCTGCAAATAAAAACGGCCGTGTCGGGGACACGGCCGTTTTTTAGCGCAAGTCAATCAATCGGTTGGCTTACGGTTTCAAGATGATCGGCAGGTAGATGTAATTGAAGGGTGGAGCCACCGGTGTGACGTTCACCGTAGCCGAGGCCGTGGCCGTGACCAGGTTGATGGGACCGGCGTTGTAAGCCGTCCACGTCGCCGTGTTCGTCGTGGTCACATTGAGCGTGGCACTGATGGTCAGCCCGGCCGCCACCGTATCCACGCTCGCCCCCGGCAGCAGATTGTAAGCCAACCCCGTGAAGAGGCTGCCTAACTCACTGTCATCCAGATCGTGCAGACCCAAGGGCACGTTACCCGTGTTGGTCACCGCATAGCAGTAGTACACAGTGGTTCCCTCATCAACCGTGATCGTGTCCGTCGCCGCGCAAACGCCGGGGTCTGTACCCACCGTCTTGGTAATGGCAATCGCCGGATTTTGCGCCTCCACTGTCAACGTCAACGGCACTGTCACCAGCGGATTAACCAGGTCATTGCTGTTGATGCACAGCGTACCGGTGTAGGTGTTACCCGCCATCAAACCCGCTGTGTCAAACGTTACCATCACCTGGCTGCTATCACCTGCTGCTGTTGTGCCACCCATTGTGTCCAGGCTTACCCAGGGAATGTCCGTCAAAGTGGAACATACCGGAGGTGGCCCGCTGACATCAATGCTGACGTCATCCACAAAGAAGTTGGTGTTGCCACCGCCGAAAACTTCGGAGTTAAACTCTAGCGTGTGGGCTGCGCCGTTCGCATACGCGCTGACATCCACCAACACCTGGCGGTAACCCAGTGTACCGCAGGCTGGATCAGCCGCCGTAGTCACCCACACCTGGTTGCCATCTATGTTCACTTCCAGATAGTCGTTGCTGCTACCGGTACAGACAAACTGTTCCACCCAGAAACTCAAGGTCGCTGTACCTGAGGGGATTATCACGCTTTGTGATACACTACCGGCTTCATAGGCCGAGATCCCACCAAACCAGGCCCACCACAAACCAGAGCGTGGCCCTGTGCCGGTGCCGGTGCCACAAGCAGCAACCGTGCAGAGTGGTGAACCAAAGTTAGTTGAAGCTTCGGTCCAGAAGGGGCTTGGCGTACCCGCTTCAAAACTACCATCAGCCACGATGGGACCTAAGAAACGGTCCAGGTTCACCGCAGTTGTGCGCGGCGCAGGCACGCCTTGTCGTTGCGAGTCACCACCACCGGGCGCAGCCACAACTGGGGCTTCTTCATCAATCGTCCAGTCCAGATCAATGGTACCCTCATTACTGATATTCAGCGTATGGGTGGTCACAGTAGTTATAGCTTGTGAGACGACGAACTCACCTGGATCTACCGCAATAACCGCTTCGGCAACAGTCAGGGCAAAATCAACGGTCGTAGTGGTGGCCGTGATAATGGTGACGCCAGAGATGGTTTCCGGCAGATAACCCGCCGCAGATGCCGTCACTGTGTAAACGCCGGCCGGAAGGTTAATGGCGTAGTCGCCACTGCCATTCGTCGTTCCATTGTAAGTTGAACTACCGTCATCGGCGGTAATGGAAGCGCCGCCAATGGGGTTGGCCGTCGAAGCATCGGTCACGTTCCCATCCAGAGTGCCGGCATTGGGATCAACTGTAACCACATCCACACACCATTCATTCACCGTGCCGGTATCGCCGCCGGCAAGATCGGAAGCGGTCAAAATCCAGGTGCCATTCAGATCTTCGGTGTCAAAAGCGCTGAGGGGGTTATTGGGAGTAAAGGAACCCTGGATAGTCGGAGTGGCTGCAGCACACTCATTTTCAACGGGTGAGGATGCTTCGTCGTCCAGCGTGGCATCAATGTTATCGCCAGAACAGCCAAAGGTACTCGCCGGTACACCCGGTCTATCAACAAAGGTGACGCTGGTGCCGGTTTCCTGGTGGGTCAGGGTAAAGATCAGGTCACCAACCCAGGTGTGGCTGACATCCAGATAGACATTCAAATCTGAAATCTCGCCAATATCACTAATGCTCAAACTATCTGTGACGCCAGCAGGATTGTTATCGGGAATGGCCAGGGCAGGGGTGCTGCAATACGTGGCGGTTGGCGGAGGCGCACAATCGGGATAGGTGAAGGAACCGATGTAATTACCCCAACGGGCGCTGCCGGTGATGTCTTTGCTGTACTGGCCCAGATACCAGAAGGTAACGCCATCAGGGTCAATGGTCATGCCGGTGTAGTCACCCCAACGATGCGGCGGCGTATCAAACGCGGTATAGGTGATTTCACCCGCTTTCAGTTCCGCTTCTGCCTGCAATGTCCCCGCCGGGTCGCCGCTTTCACGCCCGGTGTACCAGACGGAGGGGAACATGGAAGTGCTGGATTTGGTATAGCCGATAACCATATCATCACATTGGTTCACCGCCAGGTCAGGGAAAGTGCGGAATTGACCGGCGCTGGCATAGACGCCAGCCTGCACCAGCGCAGGCGTACCAGTCAGGTCTACCTGATGCCAGCGCACACAGTCTACCGTGCCACCGCCGGGGTTACAGGCAATACTGTCGGCTATCCAGCCATATCCGTTGCGGTACTCAAACTCGCGCATACGGAAGTCATTGGCCTGGATGGTGGAGCCGCCGGATTGGGGGAAGTTTATCGGCATACCACTGGCGACACCGGTGGCCGTACACAAATCATAGGTGGAGACGATGTTTGGCGCTGCCGGAATGTTCCACTGCCAGATGTTCACCGTACAGCCATCGTATGGGTCGGTGGCAAAGTAATGGGTGGAACCCAGGCTTGGCCATGTACCCTGGGCAAACCCATGAAGATGAAGCGGTTGTGGCGTCCCTTCAAGCCCGCCGGTGCTGAAGGTGACCGGGGTCAATGCGCCACCGGCATACATGACCGATTTGTCCATTGCCCACACGCGGCCTTCAAACCCACCGGGGATTGAGCCACCAAACTGGTTGGCGCCCATCACAATGTAGCTGTCGCCAACGCCGGTGTGCGGATAATCATGGAATTCACCGCCCACCGGTTGCGCCGGTACGGAGTAGATGTTGTACGCGCCCAGCGGGTCACTGGTCTGGCTAACCGCAATGCAGTAATGGGTGCCATTGCCATCGGCGGCAATAATCCAGCGATCCGTTTCTTCATCGTAGACGACGTTGGGGTCGAAGGGGTTGCTGGCGCAGCCGGTGCCAACAGAAGCGAAAAAGCTGGCCATGGTGGTGGGGCCGGCCAGGCTTGTGCTGGTTTTGTCATATATCTCGAAGGCCAGGTTAACGATGGCGATCAGGTGATTGGGACCGGCAGCCATAATGGGGTCGGGTGGTACAACACTACCACCGCCGCAGCAGTCGGCCCGGTCGAGGGAGTCGAAACTGACACCGAGGACGGGGGCGCGCAGCCCTGGCCCGCTCTCGGCAATCTGGACGGCGGCGCTGGGCGGCAGGGAAAGGGCTTCTTGCTGAAGTCTGGCCACTTCCTGGGCGCTGACTCGGTGTTCATTTTCGTCGAGGTCGGCTTCGCCACGCAGCCAACGGTCATACAGGTTGTTGGGGTCATAGACGTTGGCGGGGATGTCGCCCAGGTTGACCACAACGGGCAGAATGGGTTCCAGGCTGTCGGCCTGGGCGGCGGCCCCAGCGGTGGAGACGCCATAAGGGGCCATGGATCGCACGGCCGTGAAACGCGCCTGTGTTTCCGGTTGCACCTGTGCCGGTCTGGCTATCAGCCAGACGCCCAATGCCAACAGGAATGACAAGACGCCATACTGTAGGATTTGTCTAGGGTTCATACTTACCTCCTTGGGGGGTGAAAATGATTGAAGCCATCTAAAAAACCGCAATTGACATAAGCCGTCTATCTATGTGATAAATCGGGGACTGCTTTATGTTTTTTACCGCTTTTTCAAGAGGCTCATCAATAAAACACGTTGAAATATAGAGTGAACTCGATCATTTACTACTACTTGATAACAGTATCAGATCCGAATTTCGCTCATATTGCCATGTTGATCCATAAAGTCTTGAAGATTCAACATATGTAACAATGAATGGTCAATTATGTTTATTGGTGTCAGGTGATACTTGAGGGCCTTTGTGATTACAAAGATTGATCTTGATGAATGATTGAACTTTACTCGATTTGTTATTTTTTTTCAATGACAAAATTGGCGTAGTTCAAAACGACTTGTTCATCTTTACAACTTCGGCGTCAAACTGTCATTCCGAGGTCTTCCGAGGAATCTTTTGATCGGGCAAACAGCGAGATTACTCGCTCCGAAGACCTCACTTGGAATGACAGTATTATACGATCTCCGACCCTCTGACAGCGGGCAGCAGCGTAATTACCGTAATTTCTGGCTGGCAGCGATAGCGCAGGCGAATGGCGTTGGTGCCGACGCCGCGATTGGTATATTGCACCATCTGACCGACCTGGTAACGGCCGTTAGGATACCGCTTAAATAATGGCCCACGCATTGGCCCTACTTTGGGTAGCACCATCTGACCACCATGGGAATGGCCGGACAGTTGCAAAGCAAACCGCCCGGTAGTGGCGCTGGTGTCGGCAAAATCGGGTTCGTGCGCCAACAAGATGGCGGGGCCATCGGCGGGCAGCATGGCTAAAATAGCCGTCAGATCATCGGCGCCCACGGTGATGTTATCTACCCCGGCGATATGCAACACGGCCGTATCCCGCCGCACCGTATACACGCTGTTTTGCAGTTCCACCACCCCGCTCGCCGCCAACACCTGCCGTACACGGGCCACATCCATCCAATGATCGTGGTTGCCCATGACGGCCGTGATCACATCCCTGGCCTGTAACCGGCTCAGTCCGGCTGCCAGATCATCCAACACCCCATCCAGCACATAGGAGACAAAATCACCGGTGAGAGCAATGGCGTCTGGTGATTGGGCGTTGACCAGGCCGACAATGCCCTGCCAGCGTTCGGCCGTGACCCAATTGCCCAGGTGAATGTCACTCACCTGCACCAGCCGGTAGCCGCTAAATGCCGGGTCTAAACCGGGAACTTCCACCGGCAGGGTGGCAATCTCAAACTGATCCGGGTCAAAGCGTTGGCGGCCCAACCGCTGCATCAGCCCGGTCTGGGCGCTCTGCATTTTGCCCCGCAAGTAATGTTTATCCATCTGGTTATGCTTTGTCCCAGGCCGTGAGGGTATCCAGCGCTTCTTTTTCTACGGCCGTCAATTGGATGCGTTCAGCGCCCAGGATGTCCATTAATTGTTGGCTGGAGTTGGCGCCGATGATGGCAGAGGTGACGGCCGTGTTTGCCAGCACCCAGGCAATGGCCGCCTGGGCAATAGTCGCCTCATGTGCCTGGGCAATCTCCTCTAATTTGTCTACGACGGCAAAACCGCGTTCGTTCAGGTAGCGCCTTTGCACGCCGGCAGCACGGGCTGAGTCAGGCAAGGGTGTATCACGGCGATATTTGCCGGTGAGGAAACCACCACCTAACGGGCTGTAGGGAATGACACCCACACCCTGATCCAGGCAGAGGGGCATCAGTTCTCGTTCAAATTCGGCGCGGTGCAGCAGGTTGTAGTGCGGCTGCAAACTATCAAAACGCACCAGCCGCTGCACATCGCTCACCCACAGCGATTTCATCAACAACCAGGCCGGATAGTTGGAGCAGCCCACGTAACGCACCTTACCGGCCCGCACCAGGTCATCCAGAGCGCGCAGGGTTTCGTCCAGCGGCGTTTCCTCGTCATACCAGTGCATCTGGTAAAGGTCAATGTAATCGGTTTGCAGGCGGCGCAGGCTGGCTTCAACGGCATGGAGGATGTGGTGGCGGGAAAGGCCCTGGTCGTTCGGGCCGCTGCCCATTTCGCCACGTACTTTGGTGGCGATGATGATCTGGTCACGCGGAATGCGCCTGGCTGCCAGCCATTCACCGATAATCTGTTCGCTGACGCCGCCGGGGTTGCCCTCCGCCCAATTGGAGTAGACGTCGGCGGTGTCAAAGAAGTTAATGCCCTGGGCAACGGCCGTGTCCATCACCTTAAATGACGCCTCTTTCACGGCCGTCCAGCCAAACTGCATCGTGCCCAGGCAAATTGCCGAAACCTTTAAGCCGGTGCGGCCTAATCTTCTGAATTCCATTTTTCTCCTTGCCCTTGTTTCGTAACCCGTTATCCGTAACCCGTTATCCGTTATCC
>JAHBVI010000088.1 GCA_019637635.1 Anaerolineae bacterium | reverse complement strand
GCTAAAGTTTTCAAAACACTCTTCTAATCGCTCTTTGAATGGTTCTATGGTTCCATTTTTAGTTCTTGACAAAATAGTTCCATCTCGTACAATTCCGTCTGTTATTTTGTGGGGCGATTTTCAAAATCGCCCCACCCTGGAAACGCCCTATGCTCGACGAAGAGAAAAAACAACGCTGGGTGGCCTTTGTGCAGTCCATCGAACCAGACATGACACCTCAGGCAGTGCTGCTGATGGGGCAATGGCGGCGCATCAGCCATGCCCTGCACCAGATTGGCGATGCCAGCCTGGCCGAAAGCGGTCTGACGGAAGCGCAATACCTGGTGCTGATGAGCCTGTACATGCACGAGCAAATTGAGGGGCGGGCCATGCTCAACCCGTCAGAGATTAGCAAATGGCGCGGCACCAGCCGCAATACCATCAGTTCACTCATTCGCGGCCTGGAAGCAGATGGCCTGATTGAGCGGCAACTGGATGACGTAGATCGACGTAAATTCAACATTTGTTTGACGAGTAACGGCCGTGCTCTGGTCAGCCAACACGCCCACAAACAGTTCCGCGCCGTCGGCGGCTGCTTCAATCGCCTCAGCGCCGCCGACCAGGAAATACTCAGCGAATTACTAAGCAAACTGAACCAAAACCTGGAAGAAACCCGTTCACAACTGGAACAGTAGGGCAATTTTCCCAAATTGCCCTACAGGAGAACCCTATGCAAGCAGCAGGAAACCCACCCCGCGCCCGCAAGCGTGGCCGGGGCGGCCCCGATGGGGCGCGCCCCAAAATGAACAACCAGGCGCTCCGCCGCGCCGTCCGTTACGTCTGGCAATACCCTAAAGTTACCTGGACGGCCGTGGGCGCATTACTCATTGCCACCCTGGCGCAGTTAGCCGTGCCCCAACTGGTGCAAGAAGTTATAGACACCATCACCAGCAGCGTCATGAATGAGATGATTCTGGGTTTACCGGCCAACATCCAGGCTTTTGCCGCCGAACAACTGGGCTTAGACCTGGCCGCCGCCCAAAATGAACTCAACGGCGCCGAACGAGCCATCATCATGGCCGGGTTGATCATCGTCGCCTTTGCCATTGCCCGCGGCTTTTTCTCCTTTGCCCAGACCTACCTCTCGCAGGTCTTGTCGCAAAACATCGCCTTTGACCTGCGCCAGGATTTGTACGCCAAAATCCAGCGCCTCAGCTTCAGCTACCACGACCGCAACCGCACCGGCCAACTGATGATCCGCGCCACCGACGACATTGAAAAGCTGCGTCTGTTCCTGGGTCAGGGGTTACTGCTGGCGCTGCAATCGGTCATTTTGCTGGTGGGCACGCTCATCATCCTCTTCCTCACCAATGTCCGGCTGACGCTGGTCGTGCTGCCGCTGCTGCCCATTGCTCTGGTCTCCTTTATGATTTTTGGCGGTCTGGCACAGCCCTTATTTGGCGAAGCGCAGCGCCGCCTCTCTCGCGTCAACACCATCTTGCAGGAAAACCTGGCCGGGCTGAAAGTGGTGCAGGCGTCGGTGGCCGAAAGCCGCGAGCAGGCCCATTTTAAGGAAGCCATTGACTCCGAATTAGAACAGCGCATCAAAATCACGCGCATGTTTGCCATCCTCTTTCCCTTCATCTTCCTGGTCGCCAATCTGGGGCAGGCGGCGGTGATGTATTTCGGTGGCCGCCAGATTTTGAACGGCACGCTGACGTTGGGCGAATGGCAAAAGTTCAGCCTCTACCTGGTGTATCTGTTCATGCCGTTGGGTCAGTTGGGCTTTATCATCAGCCTGATGGCCCAGGCTGCCGCCAGCGCCGACCGTATCTTTGAGATTTTAGACGCCAAGAATGACGTGGAAAACAAACCAGGGGCGGTGGAATTGGGCGAAGTGACCGGCCGTATTGCCTTTGAAAACGTGACCTTCCGTTACTTTGAAGGCAGCGAGCCGGTTTTGCAGGACATCACCTTTACCGCCGAACCGGGGCAGACCATTGCCCTCTTGGGCGGCACGGGCAGCGGCAAGACGACCATTATCAACCTGATTCCGCGCTTTTATGATGTCAGCGCCGGGCAAATCACCATTGATGGCCACGATTTGCGCGATGTGACCATCGAGAGCCTGCGCCAGCGCATCGGCATTGTGCTGCAAGAGACCAACCTGTTTGGCGGCAGCATCCGCGACAACATCGCCTTCGGCCGGCCGGACGCCAGCGAAGATGAAATCATCGCCGCCGCCAAAGCGGCCGCCGCCCACGACTTCATCATGGAATTCCCGGAGGGGTATGATACGCCGGTGGGTGAACGCGGCTCCACCCTCAGCGGGGGGCAGAAGCAGCGCGTGGCCATTGCCCGCGCCCTGCTGATGGACCCGCACATCCTCATTTTGGACGACAGCACCAGCAGCGTAGACCTGAGTACCGAATACCAGATTCAAAAGGCGCTGGATAAATTGATGCACGGCCGTACCAGTTTTGTCATTGCCCAACGCATCAGCACCGTGTTGAACGCCGACCAGATATTGGTGCTGGACAAAGGCCGCATCGTCGCCCGCGGCGTCCACGAAGAATTGATGGAAGATAGCGCCATCTACGCCGAGATTTACCATTCGCAGCTTTCAGAGGATGTGGAACTGGCTTAACCAATCTCCCGATCTCCTCACCGCTTAATCTCAAGTCATTGGGAGATTGAGAGATTGGGAGATTGAGAGATTATGGAGACTCTCCTATGATAGACCGTCAAGCCCAACTACTGGGTATGGAAGCCCAAAAAGCGCAAAGTGTGAGCGGCACGCTCAAACGATTTGGCGCGTATTTTCGCCCTTACTGGCTGCCTTTGCTCATTGTGGCCGCCGCCATTATCTTTAGCACCTGGATGCAGGTACGCATCCCCTATCTGATCGGCCAGGCGATTGATTGTTACCTGACGCCTTATGCCAGCCGTGTGGCCCTGACGGGCAATACGGCCGGCGTGACCCTGCCACCAGCCGCTGCCGAATTTTTCAGCCAGATGGCCGGGGAAACGGCCGCTGGTAGCAACTGCACCTACACCACCATTGACCCTACCGCTTCTTACCAGGAGACATTGGCCGGATTCACCCAATTGATGCTGCTGATGGTGGCGCTTTATGTGGGCAGTTCGGTCTTTACCGGCCTCACCTTTTACGCCATGAGCTGGGCCGGTTTCCGGGTGCTGCGCGATTTGCGTGACGATGTGTTTCGCCACATTCACCGCCTGAGCCTGGGTTACTTTAGCAAACACGAGGCGGGCGACGTGATGAGCCGCCTGACCAACGATATGGACACCATCCAGCAGATGATTGGGTTTGGCGTGGTGCAGGTGGTACAAGGCGTCTTGCTCATTGTCTGGATTATCTACGCCATGTTCCGCGACAATGTGCCCTTTGCCCTGATCAGCCTGGTGACGCTGCCGTTGATGATCATTTTCACCAAATGGTTTTCCGACCAGGCGCGCAAGGCGTTCCGGCAGGCGCGCAAGGAGATTGGCTCGGTAAACGCCGATTTACAGGAGAGCATTTCCGGGGTACGCGAGGTGCAGGCGTTTAGCCGCGAGGCGGAGAATATCGAACAGTTCCGCGCCAGCAACGCCGCCAACCGGGACGCCAACATCAAGGCGCAGGCTTATACCAGCGCTCTGGCGCCCACACTGGAAGCGTTGAGCTACGTCAGCCTGGCGGTGGTGGCCTGCGTGGGTGGCATTGCTATTTTGAATGGGGGCACGTTAATGGGTTCGGCCGTGTCATTGGGCCTGATTTTTGCCTTTATCCAGTACACACAGCGGTTTAATATGCCGGTGCAGCAAATTGCGCTGCTGTGGACGAATATCCAGAGCGCCATTGCCGGTGGGGAACGCATCTTTGGCCTGCTGGATGAGGTCCCAGAATTGACGGATAAACCTGATGCCATAGAGATGCCGGCGATTGAAGGCGACGTGCGCTTTGAGCAGGTGTGGGCGGCATATAATCCGGGTGAACCGGTGCTGAAGGGGGTGGATATTCATGCCCGTCCCGGTGAGACCATCGCCATTGTGGGGCCAACGGGGGCGGGCAAGACAACGATTATCAACCTGCTGCCCCGTTTTTGGGATGTGACCGACGGCCGTATCCTGATTGACGGTTACGATGTGCGCGACGTCACCCGCGCCAGCCTGCGCCAGCAAATGGGCGTTGTGCTGCAAGACGCCTTTTTGTTCAGCGACACGGTGTTGAACAATATCCGCTACGCCAAACCGGAAGCAACTGATGCGGAAGTGATGGCGGCAGCCAGACTGGCCCGCGCCCATGAGTTCATCGAACGGCTGCCGGAAGGGTACCAGACGGTGTTGGGGGAACGGGGCGGCGGCCTCAGCCAGGGGCAGCGGCAGCTGATCGCCATTGCCCGCGTGGCCCTGAGCGACCCGCGCATCCTGATCCTGGATGAGGCGACGAGCAGTGTAGACACGCGCACGGAGCGGGAGATTCAAAAGGCATTTGCGGTGCTGCTGCACGGCCGTACCAGTTTTGTGATCGCCCACCGTCTGAGCACCATTCGCAGCGCCGATCAGGTGTTGGTGCTGAATCATGGCGAGATCATCGAGCACGGTACCCACAAAGAACTGTTGGCCGCCAGAGGTTTTTACTACGACCTGTACATGAGCCAGTTCCGCCGCCAGTTGGACGCGGGCGAGACGGACGAGGAGTTGGCCGAAGAGGTGGATGCCTTTTTTGCGCCGGCGGATTAGGGGCAGTGAGCGGTAAGCAGTAAGCAGTAGGCAGTCATACACTGCTTACTGCCTATTGCTTACTGCCCACTTTTGAGGAAGATCATGCAATTCAAAACCATCATCGAACCTTTTCGCATTAAGACAGTGGAGCCGATCCGGCAGACGACACGGGCGGAGCGGGAGCGGCTGCTGCAAGAGGCGGGCTATAACCTGTTCCTGCTGCGGGCAGAGGATGTGCTGATTGACCTGCTCACCGATTCGGGCACGGGGGCCATGTCGTCCGGCCAGTGGGCGGGCATGATGCTGGGGGACGAGAGTTATGCCGGGGCGAAGTCGTTTTACAAGTTTGAAACGGCCGTGCGCAACATCACCGGCTTCAAACACGTCATCCCCACCCACCAGGGGCGCGCCGCCGAACGCATCCTCTTTGGCTCCCTGCTCAAACCGGGCGAGATTGTGCCCAACAACACCCACTTCGACACCACCCGCGCCAACGTCGAATACCGCAAAGCCACCGCGCTGGACATCGCCGTCCCCGAAGCGCACGATCCCGCCCATATCTTGCCTTTCAAAGGCAACATGGATCTGGCCGCGCTGGAACAAACCATCGCCGATTATCCCGGCAGGGTGCCGCTGGCGATGATCACCGTCACCAATAACTCTGGTGGCGGGCAGCCGGTGAGCATGGCCAACATCCGCGCCGCCAGCGAAATTTGCCGCCGGCATGGCATCCTCTTTTTCCTGGACGCCTGCCGTTTTGCCGAAAACGCCTGGTTCATCAAAACCCGCGAACCGGGCTATGCGGACAAAACGCCGTTAGCCATTGCCCAGGAGATGTTCAGCTATGCCGATGGCTGCACCATGAGCGCCAAAAAGGATGGTATGGCTAACATTGGCGGCTTCCTGGCGCTAAATGACGATGCCCTGGCGCAACGCTGCAAAAATATGCTCATCCTTACCGAAGGTTTCCCCACGTATGGCGGACTGGCAGGTTATGATCTGGAAGCCATTGCTGTGGGACTGGAAGAGGTGCTGCACGAAGATTACCTGCAATATCGCATTCGCTCGGTGGCTTATCTGGGCGATATTTTGACGGCGAACGGTGTGCCGATTGTACAGCCGCCGGGCGGCCATGCCATTTATATTGACGCGCTGGCAATGCTACCTCACATTCCGCAAAGTGAATATCCGGCCTGGGCGTTGTCGCTGGTGCTGTATCTGGAAGGGGGCATTCGTTCGGTAGAGATTGGCTCGGTGATGTTTGGGCATCAGCCGGATGGCTCGGAACATCCGGCGGCGATGGAACTGGTGCGCCTGGCTTTTCCCCGTCGCGTCTATACCCAAAGCCATGTGGATTATCTGGCGGAGGTGATTTTGTACGTCAACAACATCCGCGAACATATTCGCGGCATGCGCATCGCCGAGGCCCCTTCCGTGCTGCGTCATTTCTCGGCGCGGATGGAACCGGTCTGTGGGAGTTTGTTAGTGAGCGGTAAGCACTGCTCACTAATTGGAAATAAAGATGGCACAACTTGAGAACAAAGTCGCTCTGATAACTGGCGGGGGATCGGGCATTGGGCGGGCAACGGCCGTGCTGTTTGCTCAGGAAGGGGCGAAAGTGGCGGTGGCGGACGTGAATCTGGATACGGCCGAGGAAACGGTGCAAATGATCACGGATGGGGGTGGGCAGGCGTTTGCCTTTCAGGCGGATGTGTCGCGGGCGGATGATGTGCAGGCGATGGTGGGCGAGGTGGTGGCGCGGTACGGCCGTCTGGACTGCTCCTTTAACAATGCCGGGATTGAAGGGCTGCCCACCCGCACCATGGACGTCAGCGAAGATGACTTTGACCGCATCATCGCCGTGAATTTGAAAGGGGTGTGGCTGTGCCTGAAATATGAATTGGAGCAAATGGTGGCCCAGGGCGGCGGGGCCATTGTGAATACGGCTTCGGTGGCCGGGCTGACGGGCGCTCATTCCATGCCCGCGTATGCCGCCAGCAAACATGGGGTGGTAGGGCTGACACGCACGGCGGCGGTGGAGTACGGCCGTAAAAATATCCGCATCAACGCCGTCTGCCCCGCCGTCATCGAAACGCCCATGGTCTCACGCGGTTTTGAAACCTTCCCCCAATTTCTGGAAGCGACCCTGCGCATTAACCCCATGCGCAGGTTAGGGCAAGCCGACGAAGTAGCCCGCGCCGTCCTCTGGCTTTGTTCCGACGCCGCCTCCTTCACCAACGGCCTGGCGCTGACGGTAGATGGTGGTTTTACGGCCCAATAACCCAAATTCCTTATTGATCTTATCCTCAGGTTGTGGACAATATCTTTTGGAAGAGAGATGAAAAATCTTCACTGTAAAAACATCACCACAAAAAAGTACCTGGCTGACCAATAGCAAAATGGATGAAAGCCATGCTACACCTTCCCAATTACGTGATTACACAACTGATGGGGGAGGGGCCAAATGCGAGCATCTACAAGGGGTATACCGGGGAGCGCGTTAAACGCCCCTGCCTCATCAAACAATTTCACTTAACAAATCCCTCCGTCAGCAATATCGCCAGAACCAAACAAATCTATAAAAATCTGCAAAAGCTATCTTCCCCAGGCGTTTTGGAGATTTATGAGGTGTTGGAGCAGCCTGACGGGTTGGTGCTGGTGTTTGAAGATGCACCGTTATACACCTTGCAGTCATTGTTGGCGGGCGCCGGGCCAACTTCCCTATCCCTGTTCTTTCAAATTAGCATCCCATTGGCCGCCACTTTACAAGAATTGCACCAACATCACATCGTCCACGGCAGCATCAAACCGGCCAACATCCTCATTCACCCGGACACGCACCAGCCAAAGCTTTGGGATTTTGGCATCTTCTCTTTAATCCACCCTTCCATCAATTTTTTTGATCCGCACTTTTTGACTGCATCTTTACCCTACATGTCGCCGGAACAGTCTGGTCGTTTGCACCGAACGGCAGATTACCGAACGGATTTGTACTCTTTGGGCATCACCTTTTATGAGATGTTGGCGGGAAAACCGCCCTTTGAATCCTCAGACCCTTTGGAAATTATC
The DNA here is from genome assembly GCA_019637635.1 of Anaerolineae bacterium. Taxonomy (GTDB): domain Bacteria; phylum Chloroflexota; class Anaerolineae; order Promineifilales; family Promineifilaceae; genus CAADGU01. The sequence continues at coordinate 21,538 of JAHBVI010000088.1, read as the reverse complement.
CACAGCCACCTGGCGCGAAACCCCAAACCTTTGCCAGACATCTCGGCCAATGTGCCTCAGGTGGTGTCTGACATTGTTTTGAAGTTATTGGCCAAAGAGCCGGCGAGCCGTTATCAGAGTGGGCGCGGGGTGTGGTTAGACCTGGCAAACTGCCAACATCAATTTTGCCGCGACGAAACCATTTTGCCTTTTAAGCTGGGCCAGTATGACCAGGCAGATAAGTTTTTGATCCCGCAAAAATTATACGGCCGTGACCAGGAAATCAAACACCTGCACCGGGCTGTCAAATCGCTCAATAGATGCGTGAAAGAAATCATTCTGGTAACCGGAGAAGCCGGTGTGGGCAAATCAGCTTTGGTCAGCGAAATAAATTCACAAGTGATACGGCAGCAGGGGTATTTTGCGACCGGCAATTATGAGCAACTGACGCGGAACAAAGCCTATAGCGGCGTCTCACAAGCCGTTCGCCATCTTGTGCAACAAATTTTAAGCGAAGGTGAAGAGCAGGTAGCGGATTGGAAAAGGAGGTTTGACCTGGCTTTAGGCAGAAATGCTTCTGTTCTCATTGACCTGGCGCCGGAACTAGGCCAGCTTCTTCCAACCCCAGCAAAATCAGAGCCGTCTGTTTCGGTAAACCCCAACCGGCTCAATCTATTGTTTGAACAATTTATTGGCGTATTTGCCGCGAAGGGGCGCCCGCTGGTTTTCTTTTTTGACAATCTACAATGGGTAGATTTTGCCAGCCTGGACTTGATTCAGCACCTTATGTTGTCGCCTGACATCAACCATACACTGCTGATCGCCGCTTACCGGGAGGATGAGGTGCAACCGGTCCATCCCTTATTGGCGGCCATCAACCAGGCGCAAAAGGCGGGCGTATCTATACAGGTTATGCACCTGTCATCATTGGCGTTGGCAACTGTGAACCAATGGATGGCGGACACCTTTTCATTAGAACCGGAGGCGACCTCTGTTTTCTCAGAAATGGTGCATTACAAAACCGGGGGAAACCCCTTTTTCATCAAATTGTTTTTGCAAACTCTCTATGAAGAAAACATCTTGACCTTTGATGGCGAAGCGGGTTGGCAGTGGGATCTGCCCAGGGTGCAGCAGTTAGAGGCAACGGCTAATGTGGTCAATTTAATGTTGCAGCGCATTAGCCTTTTGCCTTTACCGGCCCGGCGCTTGCTTAATCTGGCGGCCTGTGTGGGGGCTGAATTTTCGCTGGACACGATAGCGACTGTGGCCGAACATGCCCAGGTGGGGGTGTATTCAGACCTGGAACCGGCGATCACGGCCGGCATCATCTTCCAGTCAGATGAAAAATCGTTTCGTTTTGCCCACGGCCGTGTCCAACAGGCCATTTATGCCGCCTTGGCGCCGGCCCAAAAGCAACAAATTCATTGGCAGATTGGGCATTACTGGCTGGCGCAGCACCAGACGGAAACCCAGGAAGATATGATCTTCGATATTGTCAATCAGCTAAATCTGGGACATGCTTGTATTGAAACCGAGACAGAATGTCTGCAATTGTTAACGTTGAACCTGGCCGCCGGACAGAAAGCGGAAATGACGGCGGCTTACCAGGCAGCGTATGAATATATACACACGGCGTTGGCGCTGGCGCCATCCATGCCGGCGGGATGGGAGACGCATTATGACATCTGGCTGGATTTGTATAACGAAGCGATAAAAACGGCTTATCTGAGCGGCCATCTGGACGAAGTAGAAACACTGGCCGCTGTTTTACTGAGCCAGGCCAGGACAATACACGAGAAACAAAAGACATTTCAAACGCAAATCCAACTGCGGCTGTCACAAAACCAGTTGGCGGAAGCGGTGGCTCTGGGCCGGGAGGTACTGGCGGAATTGGGCGTTATGCTGCCGGAGGAGCCGGTACCGGCAGATTTTGAGGCGGGTTATGCACGCATACAACAGTTGCTACACGGCCGTGAAATTGCTACCCTCATTGACTTACCCCCCATGCAAACGCCGGATGGCCTGATGGCCATGCGCATCTTGTCGGCTATCAGCACGGCCGTTTGGACCGCTTCCCCCATTTTGTACGCGCTCGATGTTTTTAAGCGCGTCGAATTGTCACTCATTCATGGCAATGCCCCCACCTCTGCGGCAGCCTATGGCGGTTTCGGCGTCATTTTGTGCAGCCAGATTGGCGACGTGCAGATGGGGCATCGTTTCGGCCAACTGGCTTTGGAATTAGTCAAAAAATACCAGTTAAAAAACGCCGAGGCCCGCACAATTGGCGCCGTCTATAGTTTTACATTCCATTGGCTACGGCCGTTGCATGAATCATTACAACCGGCATTAGAGGGGCATCAGATTGGGATTGATGCCGGGGATTTCAACTTTGCGGCCAGCAATGCCTATCTCTACACCAGACATGCCTACTGTTCCGGGCATAATCTAACCACCCTTAACCATCAGATTCATACCCTGCTGCGCACAGTACGCCAGCTAAAACAAGAAAGAGCGGCGCACATGTTGAACATGGATCTGCAAATCTGCCTCAATCTCCAGAAGGAAACGGCCGAACCCTATCGTTTAGTAGGGTCGGCATTTAATGATGAGGAAATGTTGGCCATTTACCAGGCCAGAAATGATAACAGCCGCATAAGCACGGTGTTGTGCAACAAATTGATGCTGGCCTATCTTTTTGCGGCCTATGATGAGGCGGTACGGCTGGCGCACGAAGTGGAAGCGCGGGTGGATGGATTATCGGCCTCCATTTATCTCCCCTTGTTCAATTTCTATGATTCATTATCACACCTGGCCGTCTATGCCGGCCGTATCCCTGCTGAACAGGCAGGAATTGGGGCGCGTGTGGCGGCTAACCAAAATAAACTGCACGAGTGGGCCGGTTATGCGCCGATGAATTTTCAGCATAAATGGCTGCTGGTGGCCGCCGAACAGGCGGCAATTACCCAGGATTTTGGGCAGGCGCGTGAGTATTATGATGAGGCCATCCGGTTAGCCGGGCAGCATGGGTATGTTCAGGAAGAGGGGTTGGCGAATGAACGGGCGGCAATTTTTTATCTGCGGCGGGGGCAAGAGGGATTGGCCCGGTATTATGCGCAGGCGGCCCTGGAATGCTACGGCCGTTGGGGAGCGGCGGCCAAACAAAAAGCTCTCAAAACCGCCATGCCGCAGTTATTTCGGCCCGAACCGGCGGCGCCTGGTGGATTGAGCGGGAAGATGATGGACACGGCCGTGGAAAATGTGCTGCAATATGCCAGCGTCCTCAAGGCCACACGCATCCTATCTGAAGAAATTGTGCTGGAAAAATTGATAGAAAAACTGATGCGCGTCGTCATTGAAAATGCCGGCGCCCAACGCGGCTACCTGATCATGCCCCAAAACGGCCAACTTAAAATCCGGGCCGTCGTATCCGTTGAATCCGAAGATGTCAACCTCTTTCTGGATAAACCGGTAGATTTTTGTAAAAAGATCGCCGCCACCGTCGTACACCACGTAGCCCAGTTTGGCGAAACCGTCTTGCTCCATCATGCGGCCCTTGAAGGTGATTTTACCCATGACCCCAATATCATCGCCCACCAGACAAAATCCGTGTTGTGCATGAAGATTCAGCGCCAACAGGAGATCATGGGCATCCTCTATTTAGAAAACAACCTGACCACGCACGCTTTTACCGAAACCCGCATTGAACTCCTGCAAATCCTGTTAAGCCAGGCCGCCATTTCTCTGCAAAACGCCACCTATTATGAAAACCTCAAACAAGAAATTGAGGAGCGCAAGTTGGCCGAAGAACGCCTGCGGGCCAGCGAAGCCGAATGGCGCTCGTTGGTAGATAATGCGCCGGATACCATCATAATCGTTTCCAGAGATATGCGAGTGCGCTTTGTAAACCGCCTGGTATCCGCACTACGCCGGGAAGATGTCATTGGCGACCTGATTTTCAATTTTGTTGTGCCCGAGGAACGGGCGCTTGTCAAGGAGAACATAGAGTTTGTATTTGAACATGGCGCCTTTGCAGCCTATGAATCAACCGGCCCTGGCGAAAATGGCAAAATGGGCTGGTACAGTACACGTCTGGGGCCAATTTGGTATGAGGGGGAAGTGGTGGGGGTGACAATTGTCGCCACCGATATTACCAAACGCCGGGAAACAGAAGAAAAACTACACCTCTATATGGCAGAGTTGGAACGGAGCAACCGGGAATTGCAAGATTTTGCTTATATCTCATCCCATGATCTGCAAGAACCTCTGCGCAAAATACAAACCTTTAGTGATCGCCTGGCCGATAAATATCAAGACGTATTGGATGAGCGTGGCCTGGATTATCTGCGGCGTATGCAAAATGCCGCCGGGCGTATGCAAACGTTGATTGAGGATTTGTTGGCATTTTCACGGGTGACGACAAAGGCGATGCCTTTCAGTCAGATTGATTTGAACGAAGTGCTGCGACATGTTTTGTCGAATTTGGAATTACAGATAGAACAAACCAACGCGCAAATTCACGTGGCCCCGCTGCACCAGATCGAAGCCGATCAATCCCAAATGCTCCAGCTCTTCCAAAATCTGATCAGCAACGCCTTGAAGTTCCATCGTGAAGGGACGCCGCCGGTTATTGAGGTGAAAGATGAACTCATTTCGGACCACAAACCGGGTGGGCCGTTTGTCAGGATTACGGTTGAGGACAATGGGATTGGTTTTGAGGAGCAGTATGCGGAGCGTATTTTTGGCGTGTTTCAGCGGCTGCACGGCCGTGACCAATATGAAGGCACCGGCGTTGGTTTAGCCATTTGCCGCAAAATTGCCGACCGGCATCATGGGCAAATCTCCGCCGTCAGCCAACCAGGCAAAGGCACCAAAATCATCGTCTTGTTGCCACAATCACAAACTGGCCTGGAACAATCACCCACAGGAAACATCAGGTGAGCAGCATGCACACCGTCATCCGGCAAAAATCCCTCAATCCGTAATGGGGCGGCGCACCCAGGCCACCCATTTGCCAACTGTACCAGAACCACTCCAGGTTACGCCTTCATGGAGATCAGGCCATAATTTGAGTATCTCGAAAGCGTGTAACAAATCATGTGCATCACCCTCATCACAAAAATGATGAGGCAAGAAGGCATCCGAGTCTTCGCTAACAGGTCGTTCATCTACAAATGTGTCTGGCTCAACTTCAATTATTTCCCCGGCCGTTACCTGCCCCCGTAACTCTTGGTACGTAATAGTGTCTGTACAAGGAAAATCAACCAGAAACAGGCCGCCCGGTTTGAGTATACGCCTGACCTCAAGCAGCGTCTTCACCACATCAGCCCGCAGTTGGTGGTGAATGGTGGATGTAGAGAGGGCCGCGTCGAACGTCATGTCCGGCCAGGGCAATGTTGTCATGTTGGTGACACGGCCGTCAAACACAATCTCACGCGCCGCACACGCTTCTTCGGCCAGCCGGACGCCGCTGGGCGATATATCCACCCCGGCTACCCGAAAACCTTGCTCGCCTAAATAAACTACATGCCGCCCCACGCCACAGCCTATATCCAGGATAAAACCGCCCGGCGGAATCGTTTCCGCCCAGGCCACAACCGTTTTGTTTGGCGCGGCAAAGCTCCGGTACACAGGTGGAATGTCCCCGCTGCGCCAGATTTGCTCCCAACCGGCTCGTTCCTCTGGATTGAAATCAGTTGTATTCATCATTTTCACCAGCCTCACTATATCCGCAAGCTAAAGTAAGGACAATACATCTGTTCTCCGCTAAAATCCCCATCATCTTACACTGACCTGCGAGGAAAGCCCATTATGGAAATTGGCTCAATTGATGAACTGCAAAACACGCTGAAGGGGCGTTTTTATATTGCCGACCGGGGATTGGCGACGGCCGCATACCTGGCGCTGAAACTGGAACGGCCGTTGTTCCTGGAAGGGGAACCAGGTGTGGGCAAGACGGAAATTGCCAAAACGCTGGCCGACCTATTGCAAACCGACCTGATCCGGCTGCAATGTTACGAAGGGCTGGACATCAACCACGCCGTGTATGAGTGGAACTATACCCGGCAAATGCTGCACATTCGCCTGCTGGAATCACGCGGCGAGAAGGCGACGGAAGGGGAGTTGTTTGGCGCAGATTATTTGTTGAAACGGCCGTTATTACAAGCCATCGAAGAATCCCGCACCCGCCGCCCCGTGCTGCTCATTGACGAAATTGATCGCAGCGACGAGGAGTTTGAAGCATTTCTGCTGGAAATTTTGTCCGATTTTCAAGTGACCATCCCCGAAATCGGCACCATCAAAGCGCGGCACAAACCCGTTGTCGTTCTCACCTCCAACCGCACCCGCGAAGTGCATGACGCCCTCAAACGGCGCTGCCTCTATTACTGGATAGATTACCCCACCTTCGAGAAGGAGTACGACATTGTGCGCGCCAGAGTGCCCCACGCCCCGGACATGCTGGCACGGCAGGTGACCGCCTTCATTCAAGAACTGCGCGAAGCCGACCTGTACAAAATCCCCGGCGTGGCCGAAACATTGGACTGGACGGCCGCGCTCGTGGCCCTAGATCAGCAGGCGCTCAGCGTGGATGTGGTCAATGACACCCTGGGCGTCATCCTCAAATACCAGGACGATATTGAGCGCATCAGCGGCGAAACCGCTCGACTCATGCTGGAACGGGTGAAAGCCAACACAAAATGATCACCATTTCGGGCCGGGCGCAGTTGACGTTTACGTTGCCAACGGCCGTCACCACCGCTTTTAACTTCTACCAGGACGTACACCGCATCCTGCCTTATTTGCCGCGTATCCAATTGGTGCAGACCTATGGCGACCAACAATTGCGCGTCTGTTACGTTTCCCGCGAGTTGAATACCTATGACGTGGTCATTTATTGCGATGTTCAGGCCGAGGCCGACCCCGCCAGCTACACCATTCGCCTGACGCCGCGCGAAGCGGGCACGCCGGTCAAGGCGAAATCATCCTTTAACCGGACAGAGGCTTACGGCCGTTACTCCAGCACCTCCATCTTCTACCCCGACGGCGACCGTACCCGGCTGGAATACGCGCTAGAACTGTCCGCCGAACTGCCCAAACCCTGGGCGACGAAACTGATCCCGGACAGCCTCATGGACGCCATCGCCAACAGCATTACCAACCACCGCATCCACGAAATCGCCAGCGGCTTCATTATGAAATCGGCGCTGGACATACCCGCCTGGGCGGCCCAAAACGGCAGCGGATAGGGAACGGATAAACGGATGACCTATCCACTTTTCTATTTCACATCCGCTGCCCTGCAAAACAAATGACAACACATACCGGCAACTTACTGCACAACCTCATTTTGTTCGGCCGTTTGCTGCGGGCATTGGGCATGGATGTGAACCCTGGCCGTATGGTAGACCTGGTGCGGGCGCTCGATCACGTCTCCATCGGCCACAAGGCGGATTTTTATTTCACGGCCCGCAGCCTGCTGGTGCATGAACATGATGACCTGCCGCTGTTTGACCAAGCGTTTGATCTGTTCTGGCGCAAACCGGCGGGCGAAGGTGTCTGGTTAGACCTGAACAGTTTTCGTCCAGAGGAACCATCTCCTACCCTGCTGGCCCCGCCGCAGCCAGAGAACATGGCTCAGGAAAGTGAGCAGGAAGGCAGTGAGGAAGAGGGCGACGAAGAAACGCAGGAGATCATCGAAATCACCCGCACCTACAGCCAGCGGGAACTGTTACGCCAGAAAGATTTTGCCACACTGACCAAAGAGGAACTTACGGCCGTGCGCTGGTTGATGGCGCAAATGGTGTGGGATCTGGGTCTGCGGCAAACACGGCGGATGCGGGCCGGCTACGGCCGTCAGCCAGACCTGCGCCGCCTGATGCGTAAAAATCTGCGTTATGGCGGTGAACTGTTGGAATGGCCCTCCCGCGAACCCAAGTTCAAACCCCGCCCCCTCATCATCATCGCCGACATTTCCGGCAGCATGGAGCAGTACACCCGGCTGCTGCTGCATTTTTCCTACGGCCTGGCCGAAAGCCTGACGCAAAAGGTGGAATCCTTCGTCTTTAGCACCCGACTGACGCGCATTACCAGGGAATTACACGGCCGTGACCTGGATCGCGCGATCAGCGAAGTCGCCAGCCAGGTGCATGATTGGGCCGGCGGCACCCGCATTGGTGAATCGCTGAAAACGTTCAACTATGACTGGGGGCGACGTGTATTAGGGCGCGGGGCTATTGTGTTGCTCATCAGCGACGGCTGGGATCGCGGCGACCCGGAACTGCTGCGCAACGAGATCGCCCGGCTACACCGCACCTGCCACCGTCTCATCTGGCTCAATCCCCTGCTCGGTTCAGCGCAGTATGAACCGCTGACACGGGGAATGCAGGCCGCCCTGCCCCACATTGATGACTTCCTTCCCGTTCACAATCTCGCCAGCCTGGAAGAGTTAGCTCTGCATTTGCAAAACGTGACGGCGGTGCAACGGCCGTCACGCCAGCGCCAGCCCATTGCTCTCAAAGGTGCAGCTTTTATCAACCACCGTTAAATTTCTATGTTATACTGCCATCATTATGGTACGAATCATTTATGAATACGCCCAAGAATGGCCTGTTGAAGGGCCATTAACAGTTGATACCAGATTGCAGGGCGTTATCACCATCCCGCCAGACATAGCCCGACGGCGGGCTAACGGCTACTTTGCCCAGGAGGTAGCTCTGTTTGTTGTCGCCGGAGAACCCGTCCTCGTTCTGGGTGAACCCTCTGTCTGGCGCATTCCGGCGATCCTTCGGTTGCGCGGGTTTGGCGAAGTGGCTACGGTTGGGTCGCTTAACGTGAATGCCCACACCGGTGAGCCGCTCCCTCTGACCAGCGAACAAATCGAAGAAATACGGAAACGCGCCAATGAACTTGCTGCCCGTTTCACACCAACAACAGAAACATCAATCTGACTGCCTGGCCGCCTGCGCAGCGATGATCCTCAATTACCTGCAAATCCCTATCGGCTATGAAAGGCTGATGCAGTTGCTCAAGGTAGATGCCATTGGTACACCCTTTCGCAATTTGCAGAATTTGAGTTCTCTAGGGCTTTCTATCCTCATTGAAGAAGGTGATTTGGCAACAGTGCAAACACATTTGGAGGCAGGTTTACCTGTTATCACGGCCGTAGACACCAGACAACTTTCCTACTGGCAAGAGGAAACGGATCATGCGGTTGTAATTGTCGGTTTGGATGACACGTCCGTGTACCTGCATGATCCTGACTTTGCTGGTTTTCCACAGGTCGTTTCACGGGCTGAATTTGAATTGAGTTGGCTGGAGAAGAACTACCTCTACGCGGTGATTCAACTGGTATGACAACTCCTGAGTTTGAGATTGACGTGGTGATGGCGAGAGTAGCGGAGGCGGTACGGCCGTATCCACCCGCCGCCATGTTCCAACTGGCCGACGAAGGCTTCAACTCCGCTTTTGAGCAACTCATCGCCTGCATCATCTCCATTCGCACCTACGACGAAGTGAGCATCCCTGTAGCCCACAAACTGTTTGCGCGGGCGCGCACGGCGCATGACATGGCCGCCCTCACCCCGACCGAAATTGCCACTCTCATCGCCGACAGCAGCTTTGCCGAGAGCAAAGCGCCACAAATCCAGGCCATCGCCCAACGAGTAGTCGCCGATTTTGGCGGCGAACTTCCCTGTGACCGGGAGCTGCTGCTCTCCTTCAAAGGCGTCGGCCCCAAATGCGCTCATCTGGCGTTGGGCATCGCCTGCGGCCAACCGTTCATTAGCGTAGACATTCACGTGCATCGTATCAGCAACCGTTGGGGCTATGTGCAAGCCAGCACCCCGGAAAAGACGATGGCCGCCCTGGAACAAAAACTGCTAGAGAAGCATTGGATCGAGATCAACCGGCTGCTGGTGCCCTTTGGTAAGCACATTTGCCAGGGTAACATCCCGCGCTGTTCCACCTGTCCCCTCTTCGACATGTGCTCGCGTGTGGGTGTAAAATCTTATCGGTGACGGCATCAATTTACCTGTCATTCCGAATGGAGTCTTCGGAATGAGGAATCCCTCTCCTGTACAAATGGAAGGGATTCCTCCTCGAAGACTCGTCGGAATGACAATCAAAGGCATTGAGATCATGCAAGAGGTGATAAACGACATTAACCAGTGGCAGGCGGAGAACCTGCCCATTGCCCTGGCGACGGTGGTGCAGACGTGGGGGTCGGCGCCGCGCAAGGAGGGGGCCAAGATGGCCGTGACGCCCGACGGCCGTATGGCTGGCTCTGTCTCTGGCGGCTGTGTGGAGGGGGCGGTCTTTGAAGAGGCGGTGGCGGCGCTGGAAAACGGCCGTCCCAAACTGCTCCATTTTGGTGTGGCCGATGAGACCGCCTGGGATGTGGGGCTGGCCTGCGGCGGTACCATTGAAATTTTCGTGGAAGGGCTGGACGCCGCCCACTACACCTTGATGCACGAATTGATTACCCAGGACAAAGCGGGGGCGTCTATCACCATCATTCGTGGGCCAGAAGGGACGGTGGGGCATAAGGTGACGGTAGCGCGTGACGGCCGTACCATCGGCACATTCGGCCCCGAACTGGACACACTGGCCCTGGCCGCCGAGAAAAAATTACAGTCACCACAGCGGGTGCAGTTGACGGAGGAGGTAGAGGTGTTTGTGGACACGGTACGGCCGTCGCCCACCCTCATCATGGTCGGCGGGGTGCATATTGCTGTGGCCCTGACGCAGTACGCCAAAGTGTTGGGTTTCCAGACCATCGTCATAGACCCGCGCCGCGCTTTTGGCAGCGAAGCCCGCTTCCCGCATGTGGATAAATTGATTCAGGCCTGGCCGAAAAAAGCGTTTGCCGAAGTGGACGTGACGCCGGAAACGGCCGTCGCCCTGCTCACCCACGACCCCAAAATTGACGACCCCGCTTTGGAAGTGGTGCTGCACAGCCCGGCCTTCTATGTGGGTGCGTTGGGCAGCAGCAAAACCCACGCCAAACGGGTGGCCCGCCTGCAAGAAATGGGTATCACCGCCGAGCAGATCGGCCGTATTCACGCACCCATTGGTCTGGACATTACGGCCGTGACCCCCGAAGAAATCGCCCTCTCCGTCATGGCTGAAATTGTGAAGGCGTATCGGGGATAGGGGTACGGCCGTATAACAAAACGTACAGTATCAGAAATACAACTTAGGAGGTTATCATGGAACTTGGAGCTTTTTCTGTGAGTCTGGCTGTAAAAGATATTGAGGCGTCGAAGCAGTTTTACCAGAAGCTGGGTTTTACCGTTTTCGGCGGTGATCAAGCCCACAATTGGTTGATTATGAAGAACGGCGAACACGTGATTGGCCTGTTTCAAGGCATGTTCGAGCAAAACATTCTCACCTTCAACCCTGGCTGGAACCAGAATGCCCAAAAGCTGGACGCTTTCACCGATGTGCGCGAACTGCAAAAGCAGTTGAAGGCGCAAGGCGTGGCGCTGGTGAGCGAAGCAGACGAGAATAGCACAGGCCCGGCCAGTTTTATACTGATGGATCCCGATGGCAACCCCATCCTCGTAGATCAGCACGTCTGAGTTGACTGGTAGGAAAAACACGGCCGTCACCCCCGCAGAAAACGCCCTCGCCGTTATGGCCGAAATCGTCAAAACTTTTTGATGATTTTTATCCGCGAAAATCCGCATCATCCGCGTTTTTCCGCGTTTTATTTCAGAGGCTAACATGAGCAATTTGCAACCGGGGCAAATGGTTGGCCCGTACCGCATTATCAACCAGATTGGCAAGGGGGGGATGGCCACGGTTTACAAAGCGTACCAGGCCGCCATGGATCGGCATGTGGCGCTCAAGGTTTTGCCCGTTCATCTGGCGCAGACGGCCGAATTTACCGGCCGTTTTCACCAGGAAGCCCGCATCATCGCCAACCTGGAACACCCCCACATCCTGCCGGTATTTGACTATGGCGAAACCGACGGCATCTCCTATCTGGTGATGCGCTATTTGGAAGCCGGTACGCTCAAGGAGAAATTAGAAGCCGAGCCATTGCCGCTGACAGAGATTGACCGGCTCTTTACCCAACTGGCCGGGGCGTTGGGTTATGCCCATGCCCAAGGCGTCATTCACCGCGACCTAAAACCGTCCAATGTACTGGTTGACAAACAGGACAATGTTTTCCTCACCGACTTTGGTATTGCCAAACTGTTAGAAGGGGACGCCAAATTCACGCAAACGGACGCTATTATCGGCACCCCGGCCTATATCAGCCCGGAACAGGGGCAGGGGCAACCCGCTACCCGGCGTTCAGACATTTACTCGTTGGGCATCATTTTGTATGAGATGGTGACGGGGCGGGTGCCGTTCACGGCCGAGACGCCAATGGCCGTGATTTTCAAACATGTGAGTGATCCGCTGCCGCTGCCGACGGCCGTCAAACCAGACCTCTCGCCGCAAATTGAAACAGTCATCCTCAAAGCACTGTCTAAAAATCCAGAGGATCGTTTTGCCTCCGCCGCCGAATTTGTGGCCGCCTGGAAACAAGCCCTGTCCGGGCAAGGGGATACATCCGGGCAGACAACCACCCGCCGGTCGGACATCCCACCCACCCAAAAGAGCCAGCCGCCCGTCGTGGCCACGGCCGTGGAGGAAATGCCGCCCAAACCACGCTCTTCTAACCGGGGAGCAAAAACTGTACTCATTGGCTGTGTATTGCTGATTGCCTGTCTGCTGCTCACCGGAATTGTTGGTTCTATTTACGTTGTCAATTGGGGGCAGCGGACGGTTGCCAATTTACAGGAGACGGCCGTACCACTCTTAGCAGAGGGCACGGCCGTGATGGAATTGCTGGCAACCATACCGGCCGAAACCCTCTCTGGCGATGGTAATACCGGGCCAGTAAGCCAGACGAACGATCTGGAAAATCTAGCAGGCCAGCGATTTGACATTGCCATTGGTGATGCAGTCTCCAGAGATACACCGGACACAGGGGCCGGTTTCATCGAAAACCCAGGTGCGTTGGACATCTACACCTTCACCGCCACACCGGGGCAATTGGTTTATTTCCAGGTGCAAGAAGTACCTACCGCCGCTGAACTGATGAGGTGGCGGCTGGTTGACGAATTTGGCAGCGAGATTTTTAACACCTGCCTGCAATGCAGCGACCCTGGCGTGCAGACGCTCGACCGGGGTGGGCTTTATACGATCGTTGTGGGCGATGAGCGGGACGCCGGCTCCGGCCGTTACCGGTTCAAACTGTGGGACGTACCGGCAGCCGATGAGTTTACTATCGAGATTGGCGCAGAAGTGGCAAATGGCGTGCCGGGCAATGGCGCCGGTTTCATAGAAACATTGGGTGTCAAAGATCAATACACCTTCACCAGCGCACCGGGCCAAACCGTCTACTTCCAGGTGACACAACCACCACAGTCTAGCGACTTACTGCGATGGCGGGTAGTGGATGCGGTAGGACGCGAAATTTTCAATACCTGTCTGCAATGCAGCGATCCTGGCGTCAAAACACTCGACCAGGGCGGTGTTTACACCATTGTCGTCGGCAATGATAGCGGGCCTGCTACCGGTACATATGGGTTCAAAATCTGGGACGTACCCCCAACCGACCAGTTCACCCTCAACATCGGTGACACAGTTAGCCGGGACACGCCGGGGCCAGGCGCAGGCATCATTGAGTCGCCAGGGGCAAAAGACGAATACCGTTTCACGGCTACAGCCGGGCAGGATGTTTATTTCCAGGTGGTGCAGGCGCCACAAAGCGGCGAGTTAATCAGATGGCGCGTGGTGGATCAGGTGGGCAGAGAGATTTTTAACACCTGCCTGCAATGTAGCAATCCCGGTGTCAAAACGCTTGACCAGGGCGGAAACTACACCATCATCGTCGGCAATGACACCGGCCCTGGTGTGGGCGCGTATGAGATCAGGATATACCAGCCTTAAGGAGATAATCATGCACTACCTGTTGTTTTATGATGTTGTGCCCGACTATGTACAACGCCGCAGCCCCTTCCGCGCCGAACATCTGGCGCTGGCCTGGCAGGCGTGTGAACGGGGCGAACTTATCCTGGGTGGGGCGCTGGCCGATCCGGTAGATGGGGCGGTGTTGCTCTTTCAAGGCGATTCACCAGAGGTGGCCGAGCGTTTCGCGGCAGCGGACCCGTTTGTGCAAAATGGCCTTGTCACCCGATGGTACGTGCGCCCCTGGACAACGGTCGTGGGCGAACAGGCAGCCACCCCGGTGAAAGCAAACACATCCGCTGCCTGAAAACACGTAAAAAAAGGCCGCTTTCAGAATGCTTTAACGTACTTTTTATCTCAGCCTGAGAATGAATTCCCAGGCATAATACGAAGCTGGCGTGATGATGAATGGGGGCAAAGCATTACTGAACGACTCTTACAAATAAAGCTGTGCAGTAACACGGCCGTCCACCGCATCCGGCAGCAACAATATCCCCTGTTCATCACGTTGGCCGGTTCCGCCGGTTATGGCAGCGCCGGCTGTGCTTTCTCCGCGCCACAACACTTTCCAGGGTTTCGTCGCTCCCTCTGCCTGAATGTGCAGCGTATCCCCTTCCCGCCGGACGTGTAGGGTCATGTCTGTGTCACCGGTTGAGGTGGGAATGGAAACGGTCACGGCCGTGCCCTCATCCAGTCCAAACAAGTGAAACGTCACCCCATCGGCAAAGTCATAATCAGGGCGGCTGTCGTTGGCCCCCACCGGAATGATGCTGTTCGGCCGTACCCACAGCGGCAGGCTGAAAAAGTCATAGACTTCCCGCCGCCAGCCGCCGCCTTCCACTGTTTCGCCGGTCAGGAAATGAGTCCAACGGCCGTGTGGCAGATAATACTCCACTACCCCATCCTGCCGGAAAATGGGGGCCACCAGCAGCGATTCGCCCAGCATGTATTGGCGATCCAGGTAATCACAGGCCGGGTCGTCGGGGAATTCCAGCATCATGGCCCGCATGGTAGGCAGGCCGAGGGTGTGGGCTTGCACGGCCGTGCCCCACAAATAGGGCATCAACCGGCACTTCAACTGCGTAAAATGGCGCAGCACGTCCACCGCTTCCTCGTCGTAAAACCAGGGCACCCGGTAGGAGCTGCTGCCGTGCAGCCGGCTGTGCGATGACAGCAGGCCAAAGGCGCACCACCGTTTGTAAACCTCGGCCGCGGCCGTTTGCTCAAAGCCGCCAATATCGTGGCTCCAAAAACCAAAACCGGAGAGCGCCAATGACAGGCCGCCGCGCAAACTTTCAGCCATAGATTCAAACGTGGCCGTGCAGTCGCCGCCCCAATGCACCGGGAACTGCTGCCCGCCCGCCGTCGCCGAACGGGCAAAAACCACCGCCTCGCCCTGCCCCCGTACCTCTTCCAATACCTGGAATACGGTCTGGTTGTAAAGTTGAGTGTAGTAGTTGTGCATCTTCAGCGGGTCAGAGCCATCGTGGTAGACGACATCGGTGGGAATGCGTTCGCCAAAATCCGTTTTGAAACTGTCTACGCCCATGTTCAGCAGGCCACGCAGTTTGCCGCCAAACCAGCGGCAGGCCTCCGGGTTGGTGAAGTCCACCAGGGCCATGCCCGCCTGCCAGCGATCCCACTGCCACACATCGCCGTTGGGTTTTTTGACCAGATAGCCGTTGGCCATACCCTCGTCAAACAGGACTGAACGTTGGGCGATGTAGGGATTGATCCAGAGGCAGATGTGCAGGCCACGCGCCTTGAGCCGCCGCAGCATGCCTTCGGGGTCAGGAAAGACACGGCCGTCCCACTCCAGATTCGTCCAATGAAACTCCTTCATCCAGAAACAGTCAAAGTGGAAAACGTGCAGCGGCAGGTCGCGGTCGGCCATGCCCTGCACAAAGCTGGTAACGGTAGCTTCGTCGTAATTGGTGGTGAAGGAGGTGGAAAGCCAGAGGCCAAATGACCAGGCCGGTGGCAGGGCGGGCCGCCCCGTCAGCGCCGTGTAGCGGGTCAGCACTTCTTTAGGCGTGGGGCCGTTGATGAGAAAGTAATCCAGCGATTCCCCGGCGACGCTGAACTGCACCCGCTCCACCTTTTCCGAGGCCACTTCCAGCGAGACGAGTTCGGGATGGTTGATAAAAACGCCATAACCGCGATTGGTCAGGTAAAAAGGTACGTTTTTATATGCCTGTTCGCTGCTGGTGCCGCCGTCTTCGTGCCACAAATCCACCACCTGCCCGTTTTTGACGAAGGGGGTGAAACGTTCGCCCAGGCCATAGACACATTCGCCCACGCCCAGGTTGAGTTGTTCATGCATGTAACGCCTGCTCTGAGCAATGCCGAAGTGACCGTCACTCGTATCCACATACCCCATGCCCCGCCAGCCGCTTTGCGTCAGCAGCCGTTCGCCATCCAGGAAATCCACGCGCCAGTTCTCGCCTTTGTCCACCCGTACCGTCAGGCCGCCGCTGGTCAGGCTGGCGTAGGCAGCTTCGTTTTGGATGCGCAGGTCGGGCGTGGGTTGGGTGTGCAGGGCAAAGGTGGGGTGGCACGGCCGTTGCCCCTTGTGATGCGTCAGTTGCACCCGGATCACGTCCGGCATGGGCGACGAAAAGCGCACGGTGAGCAGGCCGATATTGAGCGTGTCACCCCGATGCGTGAGCCGCCGCGTGGTTCCGTACACCACCAGCGCCGCCGGCTCTACGTCTACATCGTGTACATGAATCGGGAAATGGGGGGTCATGCCCTGGCGAAAATGCCAGTAGCCGTCGGTGAATTTCATGGTTGTTTCCTTTATGCAGATGCAGAGACGCTGGCAGGCAGCGTCTCTGTGGTTTTTATTTTGTGGCGCCCGCCATGATGCCTTTGGTCAGCGTCCGTTGGAACAGGATAAAGAAGATGAGCGCCGGCACCACCCCTAAAAAGGCAGCCGCGCTTTGGGTGGTGATGACCATGCCGCGCTCGCCCCGCGCCAGAGCCATGGCAATAGGCACGGTCTGATTGGCGTTGGAAATCAGGAAAATGAGCGGCAGGAAAAAGTCATTCCACGTCCAGATGAAAAAGAACACAAACAATACTGAAAGCGTAGGCATATTGAGCGGCACGACGATCTTAAACAGCAATTGCAGCTTATTGCAGCCATCCAGGCGGGCCGATTCCAGCAAATCTTTGTTAAAAGAACGGAAAACGGAGGTGAGCAAATAGGTACCAAACGCGGTGTGCAAAGCGGCGGTGACGATGATCACCCCCAGACGCGAGTTGTAAAGGCCAATCTGCTTAAAGAGGTAATAAAGCGGATAGACCAACGATTCTACCGGCAGCGTCATGGCCATGAGGAAAAACAATAAGTAAAAGGTGCGCCCCTTTATTTTGCCAATGCCGATGGCAAAGGCATTAAACAGGGAGAGAAACACAGCTAACACGGCCGTGCCCACACTGATTACCAGACTGTTCACCAGCTTCGTCGAATAATCGGTCTTGACCCACGTTTCTCTTAATGCGCCCAAATTCAAACTTTCCGGCAAACTAAAAGGGCCATTCGCCAGATATTCTGTCTCCGTCTTAAACGAATTGATGGCAATCATAAAAAACGGGAACAGCATGAGTCCCAGAAAAAACAACAAACCCAACAAACTCAAATACTTCGTGACAAAATCAGATACACCGCCGGCTTTTTGTCCTGTTTGCGCCATAGCCATCGCTTAATCCTCCCGCTGCTGCTGCACCCGAATAAAGAAATAGGTCATTACCAGGACAATCAGCGTTAGAACGGTAGCCATCGTAGAGCCATACCCAACATTCGACCGCTCAAAGAAATTTTTCCAGGCAAAATACGAAGCCACCGTCGTGGCATTGCCCGGCCCACCGCTGGTCATGGCATAAATAGGGCCAAATGTCTTGAGCGCCGCAATCATCGTCGTTACCACCACCACTGCAATTTCCGGCCGAATCAAATGGATGGTGATGTAGAGAAACGTCTGAAACCAGTTCGCACCATCCATCTTCGCAGCTTCGTAAATTTGGGGGTCAACACGCTGCAAACCAGACATGAAAATGACCAACGGATAGCCAATTTGAAACCAGACCAGCATCACCATCACCGAAGGCAAAGCCAGCCGGGCATCACCCAACCAGTTTTGCGTCAGGTTTTCCAACCCAATGCTGCTCAAAAACCAGTTCAAAGCGCCCCAGTTCGGCTGGTATATCCATTTCCACACAATCGCCGCCACCACTACAGGCACAATCTGTGGCAAATAAAACCCGGCGCGAAAAAAGCTCGACCATTTGGAACCAAACCGGTTGTGGATATAGTCAAACAGCACCACAGCCAGCAGCAGGCCAATGATGGTGGGCACGATGGTCATGGCAATAATCAAATAGAGGTTGTTCTTAAACGACATCCAAAAGATACTGTCACCCATCGCCCGCCGATAATTATCCAGGCCAATCCATTCAGGCGTACCAATTCCCTGCCATTTGGTAAAACTAAGGCCAATGTTGGCCAGAAATGGCAGGATTATCAGAAACAAGAAAATGGTAATGCCGGGTATTAAGAAGTAGCCGTAGCCAGATTCCCCGGCCGGTTTTGCCCGTTTGGTGCGCGCTTTTCTGTTGACGCTGGTCTCCACCAACCGATCCGTCGTCATAAGAGTTCTCCTGAAAGGGCGGCGTGTCCCGTAGAACACCGCCCTTTCGGTTGATAACGTTAACTCAATTGGTTATTCCAGGGAATCTTTATATTCTTGCCATGGACCGGCAATCTGATCCAGGAATTGCTGTGGAGTAATGGAGCCGGCAATTAGCTCTTGCAAACTGCCGCCCAACACATCCATATACCCCGGCGCCGGCCAATCCGGGTAGAAAGCCAGGCCGTCATTGGCCACAATGGTGGCAAAGGCTTCATTTAGCTCACGGATCTTTTCATCCTCAATTTGGGAAACATCAGCATTGACGGGGATGCCACCGGCATTCGCCATGTGGGTCTGCGCCTCCTGACCTAAGGCGATCTCCAGGAATTCGTAGGCCAGGTCTTTGTTTCTGGCATTTTGCGGCACAACCAGCAGGTTGCCGCCAGAACCGGTGTTATACGTTTTGCCGGGCAGCAAGAAGATGCCCCATTCAAAATCTTTAATTTGTTCCTGGAAGCTGCCAAACATCCAGCTACCGGTGAGGATCATGGGGAATTGGCCCTGGGCAAAGGCAGCGGTGGCGTCATCCTGAATGACGCCATTGGCGTTATTGCCGTAATAACCCCGCGCAACATGCTCGGCGAACTTCTCAGCGCCAAACGTGAATTCTGGCCCCTGGAAATCTACGTCATCCTTGAAGAGTTGGTACGCTTCAATCAAGTCACGGTCGGCTTCATAAAGAACCAGTTCATAGAAGTTTTGCGTTTGCGGCCAGACGCTGGAAGCGCCTAAAGAGATGGGCGTCACCCCGGCTTCCACAAAAGCGTCAGCAACGGCTTCAAACTCGGCCAGTGTGGTGGGCACATCCAGACCATATTCGGCGAAAATGTCCTTGTTGTAGTAAACCATCACAAATTCGCCGTAGGTGGTAATGCCATACAGCGGGCCGCTGCCCATGACGCCCCGCTCGTCATAGCGGGCGGTGGTTTGCAGGCTGGTGCCCAGCAAATCATTCCAACCCCGTTCGGCAGCAATGCTGGTGAGGTCGGTGAGCAGCCCTTGTTTGGCATACAAACCGGCGGTGGCGTTGCCTTTGTTGATCTCCATGACGTCCGGGACATCATTGGTGTTGAGAATCATCTGTGCCGTTTGTTGGATTTGTTCAAAGGTTTTTAACTCAAACTCAATGGTGACATCGGGATGGGTGGCCTGGAATTCTTCCATGGCTTTGCCCCAGGAGGCGCCAATGGCGTTATCGGCCGGTTCGTAATGCCAGATTTTGAGTACACGGCTGGCGCTGGTTGTGGGCGAGGCAACGACTTCGGCGCTGGTGGTGGTACTTGTGCTGCCGGTTGTTGTTTCGGTAGTGCTGCTGCTTTGGCAAGCCACTAAGACCAGCAGCAGGATGATGATCAGGGTGAAGGGTAATTTTTTTAATAATAAGGTTTGCATCTCGGTTCTCCTATCCAGGTAAAATGGTTTTTGATACTTAAGAGCAGTTACACAAATCAGGGGCTTTGTCCAGTCAAGTTACCTCCTTTACCGGAAATGGTTGTGTATGTGGTGGGAGACGGCCGTTTCCCACCACATCGGACATTGGACAGCCTGTAGACGAACCCTGGTTCCGTTTCTGCTCCTTTGCACAGGTGCAAACCTCAGGAGAGATGGATACAATCAAACCAAGTGGAGCAGGGGTTCATCCCCGCAATGGGTGATGCTTTGCCAATGCCTTCACGAAGCCTGGGGATACTGGTTTACTTGGCGGTAGGCAGTATCCTCACTTCTTTTTTATCCTTGTTACCTGGCGGCCCGCTCTTTGGGGCACGCGCCAGAACTTTGCCTGACAACCAGTTCACAAGGGACTAACACCTCGGAAAAATCTTTTTTTTGCCCATCCAGTTGTTGAATGAGCATTTCCGTACTGAGCCGCGCCAGTTCATAGGCAGGCGCTTCAGCAGTGGTAAGGGTGGGGGTCATCATCTGCGCCACCTGCGCCGAAGAGACAATGGCTACCAGCGAAAAATCGTCGGGAATGCGCCAGCCTCTATTCTGGATGGCCCGCATAATGCCCGGCACTGTCTGGTCATTCATCACAATGATGGCGGTTAGTTCCGGGTCTTCTAGCAGTAGTTCGTTCACGGCCGTGTACCCGGCCTCCGGGTTTGATTCACAAAATCGCGTCAGACCGTGCAAGTTATGGGCCGCTATTGCCTCCAGAAAATGGCGCTGGGTACGCACGGCCGGCCCATACCCGGCCATAAACTCCTCTTGCGTATGGTTCAAAAAGGCGATATGCGTATGCCCCAACGCTTGCAAATGTTCCACCACTACCTGCACGGTCTGGCCAAAATTGATGTCCACGTGGTTGATGTGGCTGTTGTCCGCGCAGCGCCCAATCATGGTAAAGGGGAAATTGATCTCTTTTAGCAATTGCACCCGCGCATCCTGTTCATGAATTTCCATGAGCACCACACCATCCACCAATCCTTGCTGCATAAACTGCCGCAATTCATCCGGGTCTCGAATTTCTGTAGACCAAAGCACCAGGTGATAGTTGTGGTCGCGGGCCGTTCGGCTGGCGCCAATGACAAACTCCAGTTCCGTTAAACCCAGGCCGCGTTTTGCCGTCGGCAGCAGCAGGGCAATAATGCGGCTGCGCTTGCTGGCCAATCCCCGCGCCAGGGCATTGGGGTGATAGCCCAACTCCTCCATAGCTGCAAAAATACGTTGCCGGGTTTCTTCAGAAATAGGGCGCGTACCGTTGATGGCATAAGAAACAGTGCTGAGGGCAACCCCGGCATGTCTGGCAACGTCTTGCATGGTAGGCATAAGTTTCTCGTCTTTTCCCATTAGCGCCGATGGATACGAAATTCATCGAAGCGTATAGTCGAATCGTTTCGATGAGTATAGCATAAGCTGCTCACGGCCGTCAACCACGAATTTTCGCCATCCAGGGCAATTGC
>JAHBVI010000087.1 GCA_019637635.1 Anaerolineae bacterium | reverse complement strand
CAGATAAAATTTAAGGAGAAAACTAATGAAAAAGTTCCACTTTTCAATATTAGTCATCGTGCTGCTCTTCCTGGCCATGGCCATCCCTGTCTTCGCCAGCACCATAGTCACCTACACCGGCAATGGCTTCAATTATGACGGCACCACCTACAACCTCAACGATGAGCGCTGTGGCCTCACAGGGCAGAACGACGCCAACGACGGCGGCACCGGCCAATTTGCCGATTGGAACGGGCCTGGGCAACCATACGAGACCGGACAGGGATACCTGGTTTGGGTCTTGACGGCAAACGGCGTTACATCGGCAAAGCTTAATCTCCCCGATGGCACAGTTAACATGATTAAGGTAGGCGGGACGTTCAAATACGCCAGCCAGTATTACCCCTATGCCACATTGGTTGGCTTGCCTGTGACCGCCGAGTACGAAGGGAAAGTCAAAGGTAACGTCAATCTCGTGGTGAGTCATGGCTGCCAGCCGTTTGAAACGGAAGGCGCCTGGTGTTCACCCGGCTACTGGCGGAACGCTGCGGACGCCGCGTGGACGCTGACCGGCTACGCCAAGACTGACCTGTTTAACAACACGGTCGTACCAAACTACTACGACACGGCGTCGGCTGCCAACCCAACCTTGATCCAGGTACTGACCACACCGGGCGCTAATACGTTCGGCGCGGCCAGCGATCCGTACGGGTTGAACGCCTTCAACGCGACAGGAGCATTCCTCACCGGCCAGATTCCAGGTTTCCACTTCGACCCGGCTCTTGTCGGGGACGAAAATGCTTGCCCGATTGACAACCACGGCAATTTCAAGTAAACAACAACTGAATAACACCTGAAAAAGAGGCCCCGGTATTGGGGCCTCTTTCGTCTCTCGAAAACAAGTTCCTGAAGGGGAGGCTTTAGCCGGATCCCTCCGGCCAGGGCGTCTAAATCCAGAAGTTCAACTTCTCCAAAGAAGTTAAACTTCTGGCAAGAGCTAATTTTTGGACGATTGCTCAAACAGTCATCCCCGTTTGATAAGCTGCTTCTAGGGGTGTGGCCAGTTTTTCCCAGGCGAAATGGGTCTGGATGTGCGCCACCGCTTCTTCAGACAATCGCTGGCGTTCGGCGGGGTTTTGCAGCAGGTGGGCCAGGTCGGCCACCAGACCGGGCACATCGCCCGACGGCCGTAGCAGCCCGGTACGGCCGTGAACCACATACTCGCTCACCTGCCCCACCGCCTCCGCCACCACCGGTATGCCCACGGCCAGCATATCCGCCAGTTTCACCGGGCACTTTGTCCGGTTCAGTAAGGTGTCATCCATCAGATAAATGCCCACGTCGGCCTGCGCCAGCACCGCCGGCAACTTTTCCGGTTCTACCCAACCTACGTCCGTAATTGCCTCCAATGCCCCACCCACCGCCAGCAGTTGTTGGAGTTGCGCCGCGTCGGCGTCAAACAGGCTTTGCCCCACCAGCAGGATTTGCAGTTGGGGCACGGCCGTATGCACCCCCGCCAAAACTGCTGCCAGCCGCGAGACCTCAAACTCAAAAAAACGGCTGTAGAGGAGGAGAGTGGGACGATCAGCAGCCAGCAGTGAGCGGTCAGCGGTGAGCGGTGATCTGCCCACTGCTGAATGCTCACTGCTCACTGCATACTGCTCACTGATCCCCGGCCCATTGGGCACATACACCACCCGCTCCGGCGGTACGCCCCGGCTAAGGGCGATGGTTTGCAGGGCGCGGCTGGCCACGGTGAGGGCGTGGCAGTGGGTGAGGCCCCAGCGCTCCTGCCAGGCGAAGAAATGTTTTTGCACGGCCGTGTACGGTTCGCGCTCATTCCAACCACCCCAGCCCTCCCAATCATCCGTATCCAGCACCAGGCGCAGCCGGCGGCGATGAAATTGCCACAACCACCACAAGATCAGCCCGCTGTACGCCTTGGGCTTAAACCCATGCACCACATCCGGCTGCCAGGCCAGCGTTTCCCGAATGAGCCGCCGGGTAATTCCGGGTACACCACCACGCAGGGGCACATAACGCAGCGTCACGCCACCCTCCTGCCATGTTTTATCGGCCTCGGCTGGCGTGTGCCAGGGAGGCATAAACAGGCAGACCTGATGGCCGCGTCGGGTGAGTTCTTTGGCCAGCGGCAGCGCCCGGCTGCGCATCGTCTGTTTGGGGTGCAGGCCAAACGGCCCAATCATCGCCACGCGCACAACGGGATATGTACCACGATCTGGGGAAATAGGCGACAATTCGGTGATGCGTGATGCGTGACGAGTGATGCGTGATGCGTGAGCGGTGGTTGATTTTGGCGTGATTACATAAGGGAAGAGGCAAATGGCGAGTTGGCAATTTCGGGTGATGTGGGCGATGTTGGCGGGGCGGTTGCAAAAGCAAACGGCCGTGCGGCTGCATGAGAATGTAGCCGAAACCCGGCGCAGCATAGAAAAGCTGGGGGCGCGGGCCAGGCTGCCCGCCGACTGCCGGGCGGAGTCGGTGACAATTGGCTCGATGGCGGCGGAATGGGTGATCCCGGCAGAAGCGGCAGACGGCCGTGCCATTCTCTACCTGCATGGCGGCGCGTACTGCCTGGGTTCAGCCCGCTCCCATCGCTTTTTAGGTGGGTATGTGGCCCGCGCCGCGCTGAGACGGGTGCTGCTGCCTGATTATCGGTTGGCCCCGGAACACCCGTTTCCGGCGGCGGTTGATGATGCGGTGGCCGCCTATCATTGGCTGTTGGCGGCCGGCTATAAACCGGAAAACCTGACTATCATGGGGGATTCGGCCGGCGGTGGTCTGGCGCTGGCGGCATTGCTGGCGCTGCGGGATGCCGGAGAACGGTTGCCGGGCACGGCCGTGTGCCTCTCCCCCTGGACCGATCTGGCCGGGACCGGCGACTCGATGACCAGCAAAAGGCAGGTGGATGTGCTGTTGACGCCGGAACTGTTAGCCCGGTATGCCGCGTGGTATGGGAACGGCCGTGACCTGACCCACCCGCTCATCTCTCCGCACTACGCCTCGTTGGCCGGGTTGCCCCGCCTGCTCATTCAGGTGGGCGAAAACGAAATTTTGCTGGACGACGCTACGCGCCTGGCGGCCCGCGCCCGCGCCGACGGTGTGGACATAACCCTGGAAGTATGGCCGGGCATGGTACACGTCTGGCACGCCCTGGCCGCCCTCATCCCTGAAAGCCGCCAGGCCATCGGCCGAATTGGTGAATTTGTCCATTAGCATTCACCATTGATTGCATATATACCATTAGATACAATATCATGGTGAAGCGACCAAAGGTTGTCATTGATACCAACATAGTGATTTCTGCACAACGTTCCCGGCAAGGAGCGTCCGCCAGGCTCATTTCTCTCATTGGAACCGGCTTGTTTGAAGTCCATATTTCCATCCCACTTATTCTGGAATATGAAGAAGTTCTAACCAGAAACAGAGCAACTTTAGGTTTGAGTCAAGACGATGTTGAAGATTTGGTTGATGCGTTTTGTGCCCTTTCTAAGCACCATGAAAGAATACACTTTCGTTGGCGCCCTTTCTTGCCGGATCAAAAAGATGAGTTCATTTTAGACCTGGCTGTAGCAGCTCAGAGCGATTACATTATCACCTATAACCAAAAGGATTTTGCGGGAGTAGAACAGTTTGGCATAAAGGTGTCAGACCCCAAAACATTCTTGCAAGCGATAGGAGTCATATTATGAGTCACGTGTTGAGTGTAAGGATTCCAAAATCACTGCATAATCAGGTGCGGGAATTGGCTGAAGAAGAAGGCGTTTCTATGAATCAGTTTGTCATGTTAGCCCTGGCGGAAAAGGTGGCAGCCCTGCAAGCAATAGGGTATCTCGAAGAACGGGCAAAACGTGGGAGCCGGGAAAAACTTTTGGCGGTGCTGGCTAAGGCGCCCGATGTGGAACCTGAGGATTATGATAGGATTTGACAAACAAGAGATTGATTAAGCGTAATAGCCACGTTGGTCGGGGGGCAGAAGGGCGGCGATGTGGTGCATCATCTCATCGCCGGCGGCGTCTATGGCGGTGCGTTTGGCGGCGTTTTTCAGGTCTGGGGCCACGGTGAGCGGGCCAAAGGGGGGGCCGATGTGGAGGGTGACGGGGGTGCGCCGCCAGCGGCGCAGGTTTTGCCAGACGTATTCAGCGCCGGTCACGGCCGTTGGCAGCACTCTTGCCCCACTTTTCACTGCCAGATACGCCGCCCCAGGTCTGGCCTGGATGAGTACGCCGGGAATCCGCGCCGTCTGTCCGGGCAGGCCAGCCACGTTGATACCGGCATCGGTTAACGGCCGTAATCCCGGATCAATCCCCCCCTCCGGGAAAATACCCAATACCCCACCCTCAGCCAACACCGCCAGCGCCCGTTTGAGCGGCTCCCGGTCTACCTGCCCACGGTGGATGGCGATACCGTCAAACGCCCATGCCAGCCACTTGCCCACCGGATGCTGCCACACCTCCGCCGACCCCAAAATCACAATCTTGTACGGCAGCCTGCCAACCAGCAACGGCACTTCAAACCAGCTAAAATGATTGCAAATCAGAATCAGCGGCTCCCCATTCGGTGGCAAATTCTCCCGCCCCACCACCTGTATTTTCATCACCGTATGAAACAACGGATAACCGATAAGGTAGGCGAGCAGGCGAAAGATTGTTTTCATGTGTTCAGGTGTTCAAGTGTTCAGGTCTGGCGCGATCACCTGAACACCTGAACACTCAATCACGAATTTTAGCGTTCAGCCGCTGCGCCAATGTGGCGATGATGCGCTGGCGTTGTTTGGCGACGGCTTTGTCGTTGAGCGTTTTATCGGCGGCCTGGAAGGTAAGATGGTAGGCCAGGCTGCGTTTGCCTTTGCCCAGTTGCTCCCCTTCGTACACGTCAAACAGGCGTACATCTTTCAGCAGTTGCCCACCGGCCTGGCGGATGGTTTGTTCCACGGTCACGGCCGTGACCCCCACATCCACCACCACCGCCAGATCCTCCTCAATCGGCGGGTAAGGTGAAATGGGCGTATATTGGTAATAGGGCGGAATGTGCGGGAGGAGCGCGTCCAGGTCAATATCGGCCACCAGCACCGGCTGATCGCGCTCAATGTGCAAACCCAGCCGCTCTGTTACCAGGGGATGCAATTCGCCCATCACCCCGATTTGCTGCCCATTCAGCAGCAGCCGCGCCGTGCGCCCCGGACGGTAAGATGGATGCTGCGCCGCTTCATAGTTGACGGGCACGTGCAGTTCGCCGAACAACGTTTCCAGGATGCCCTTGAGGTCGTAGAAGTCATACCGCCCGGCATTCTCGCTCTGCCAGCCGGGGACGCCGCGCTGCCCGGTCAGCGTTAAAGAGAGCCGCGTTTGTTCGGTGGGCAAAATCTCCTCTTCATCCTCGATGAAGATGGGGCCAACTTCAAAGATGGCAAGGCGATCCTGGTAACGGCTGTTGTGGGCGGCAATTTCCAGCACGGAAGCCAGCAGCGAGTGGCGCATGACGGCGCGTTCGGCGGAAATGGGGTTGGTGAGGCTGACATACGGCCGTGCATCCCCCTCACTCCCCGGCAGCATCTTCGCCTCATAGGCGGGCGAGGTCAGGCGGAAGGTGATCAATTCCTGCAAACCGGCCTGCACCAGGATGTCCTTGATGCGCTCCTCCTGTTCCAACTTGGGATTGCCCCGCTGCGGCGGCAGGGGATCAGAGAGGATGGTGTTGGGGATATTGTCGTAACCATACACACGGCAGATTTCTTCCACCAGGTCGTGTGGGCCTTCAATATCCAGCCGATGGTCAGGCACAGTCGCCAACAGATGATCCGCCTGCACCGTCACCTCAAATTCCAGGCGGCGCAGCAAATCGGCCATTTCCGCACCGGACAAATCCAACCCGCTCAACCGCCGGGCGTAGTCATAGGTCAATTTGACCGTCACGGCCTGCGGTGGGTTGGGATAATAGTCTACGATGCCCTGGGCGACCGTACCACCCGCCAGCCGCCGCATCAATTCGGCCGCGCGCTGTGCCCCCAAAAGCGCCTGGCTGGGATGTACGCCCCGGCTGAAACGGAAGGCGGCGTCGCTGTGAATGCCCAGCGTGTTAGCCGTGCGGCGGATGTTGATGAAGTTCCAGGCGGCCGCTTCCAGCAGCACGTTTTGTGTCTCCGGCTTGATTTCACTGTCCAGACCGCCCATGATGCCACCCAGGCTGAGGTTGCTCAGCGGGTCTGTCACCAGGATGGCGTGGGGGGGCAGTTTGTGGACTTTATCGTCCAGTGTGGTCAGTGTTTCGCCGGGTTGGGGCAGGCGGGTGTGGATGTGAATAGGGCCATCCGGGGCATACTGGTTAGCGCGCTGGCGCAGAAAGTCGTAGTCGAAGGCGTGGTTGGGCTGCCCCATTTCCAGCATGACGTAGTTGCTAATGTCCACAACGACGTTGATGGGGCGCATCCCGGCCAGCCGCAGCCGGTACTGCATCCAATACGGGCTGTCAATTTGCTGCACGTGGTTGATGACCAACGCCACAAAACGGGGGTTGAGTTCCGGCTCGTCAGTGGTGATGGTGACACTGCCTGCTACCGATGGGCCGTCCATGACCACGTGGTAATCGGGCAGGCGGAGGGGTTGGTTGGTGAGGGCGGCATATTCACGGGCGACGCCGAGCATGGAGGTGCAGCGGGCGATGTTGGGGATGATGTCAATTTCCAGCACAGCATCACCAAGTACATCTTGCATGGGTGTGCCCGCCTGATAATCAGGCGACCACTGATCTTTGACCATGAGGATGATACCTTCGTGTTCGTCGCTTATGCCCAACTCTTTTTCGGAACAGACCATGCAGCGGTTGTGGATGCCGCGCAACGGCCGTCCCTTCAATTTCATCTTCTGACGGCCGTCTTTGTGCCCATCGTACAGTTCCGCTCCTTCCAGCGCCAGCGGCGAATATAATCCCCGGTCGCTGATGTCGCCCTGCCCCACAAATTCAAACAGGTTAGGTGCGCCGGTGACGACCACTTCGGGTACATCGGCGCCATAATCCACCGTGGCCAGCACCAGTTTGTCCGCGTTGGGGTGCTGCTCGACCTTGAGGATGTGTCCCAGCAGGATCAGGTCACGATCCCACACCAAATCAGCACCGGGAAGGCCGATGAATTCAATCGTTTTCACTTCCAGCCCGGCATTGGTGAGGATGCGGTCAACCTCGGCCACCGGGCGGTCTATGGTCACAAAATCTTTGAGCCAGGATAGAGGTACAAGCATGGTTACTCCGTGTGCCAGAAATCCGATTTCTTGAAGAAATCGGATTTCTCAAGTATTAGAACTGCTGCAAAAACCTGAGGTCATTCGCCCAGAACTGGCGAATATCGTCAATGCCGTATTTGAGCATGGCGATGCGTTCCGGCCCCATGCCGAAGGCGAAGCCGGTGTAAATTTCCGGGTCGTAGCCGCCGTTGCGCAGCACGTTGGGGTGGACCATGCCGCTGCCCAGAATCTCCAGCCAACCGGTGTATTTGCATACCTGGCAGCCTTTGGACTCACACAGGAAGCAGGTGATGTCCATCTCCGCGCTGGGTTCAGTGAAGGGGAAGTAGCTGGCGCGGAAGCGGGTTTGCCGATTGGCGCCAAACATGCGCCGGGCGAATTCGGTGAGTGTACCTTTCAGGTCGGCCATGCTGATGTTGTGGCCCACCGCCAGCCCCTCTACCTGGGTGAACTGGATGCTGCTGCGGGTGGTGATTTGCTCGTTGCGGTAACACATACCGGGCAGGATGACGCGCACGGGTTCGGGGTAATACTCCTGCATGGCGCGGATTTGCCCGGCGCTGGTGTGGGTGCGCAAGATGACATCCGGTTTGGTGGTGTAGAAACTGTCTTGCATCTCCCGCGCCGGGTGGTGGGGCGGGAAGTTGAGCAGTTCAAAGTTATTGGCGTCGGTATCTACGTCGGGTGAGCGGTAGACCTGGAAGCCCATGTCGCCAAAGATGCGGTAGGTGTCGCGCAGGGTTTGGGTGATGATGTGCAGGCCGCCTGTGGGCAACGGCCGTCCCGGTAAGGTCACATCGAGCGCGGAACCGGCAATGGCGGCTTCCAGTTCGGCGGTTTTGAGGGTTGCCAGACGGCCGTCATACGCCGCCTGCAATTCACTCTTCACCTCGTTCAGCCGCT
Organism: Anaerolineae bacterium; assembly: GCA_019637635.1. Lineage (GTDB taxonomy): Bacteria > Chloroflexota > Anaerolineae > Promineifilales > Promineifilaceae > CAADGU01. Next base: position 21,384 of record JAHBVI010000087.1, on the reverse strand, counting down.
TGCCAAACGCCGGACGGGTGGCCGGATCCATCTGCCCCACCTGCCGCGTCAGCAGATAGACGGCCCCCTTACGGCCGAGGGTGTCATGGTACCAGGTTTCGAGTACGGCCGTGTTTTCCACCTGTTCCAACTTCGCCAATGCTTCCCTGTATAACGTTTCCAATTCTTCCAGCATGTTTCATTTCCTCATCTCTGATTTTTTATCAAAGATTGCGCAGATTGCGCAGATTGTTGCCATTTATCGGATAACCTTTCGTATTGCAAAGACTCAGCGCCAAAATTGAGTAAGAGACCTCTATTGAAGTTGGTGGCCTTGAGAAAGCCATGGCCCAATTCCCGATGCACAACCATCGCCGCACCAATGATCTGATAGGTTTCCGGATCCCTCGTGCTACGTACTCTTGAAATTTCCATCTGCGTAATCTGCGAAATCTTTGATTATCCTCTTAATCTTACCGTTGCCTTGCCTGACCAACAAAAAAGACGCGGTGTTTGCCGCGTCTTTCAGGAAATTCGGTCTGCTGCTTCTTTTCAGGCAGAACCATGCTCCTGCGCAAACACGGCGCGGGTCGGGCACATAAAAAAGAAGCCAAAAAATCGTTTACCGTTCATGGTGGGCGAAGCATAACACTCTCCCCCAGGCGCGTCAAGGTTCGGCTTGCGGAATTTGCGCCCGGTATTTGCCAGAGAGTTTTACCATCTCCATAACCAACCGCAACGCCTCATTGACAGCTTCATCTGTGGGAAACGCCTGCACCACATCCGGGGCCAGCAAAACCACATTTTTCCCGGCTCGCCGTTCCGGTGCATACCGGCCTTTGGGTGCAATCGTCATCTTGGACAAATCATACTCATCACTTAACTCATAGTCGTCAGGATCACTCTGATTCTGCATAGAATATCTCCTCTTTTTTAGTCGCCAGGCGTGCGCTGATGATGCGAACACGATTCTCTCTATCAGTATGCGCCACCATTAACAATCGTCCTCTATTGGAAAGCCCAATCGAGATATACCTCTCTTCACCAATCGAATGCTCATCGTCTATCACCGCAATAAACGCAGGATCATCAAATATTGTTGCGGCTTCCGCAAAGGAAATTCCATGCTTCTCAGCATTCCTGGCAGCTTTTTTCGGATCCCATTCAAATTGATAGGCCATTACCCGACTATCCTTGCCCCATTTCGGGTGAAATATCAATCAGGTCATCTTGCCCGGTAGCCAGTTCCCACTTCTTTTTGTATACGGCCGCCACGTCTTCCAGATATTCAAGCTGTTCCGCCAGGGAATTCCAAAGCTCAGGCGAAACAACCACCAGCGCCGGTTTGCTGCCGCGCTCTACCAAAACAACCGGCCCTTCCTTCGCCTTTTCCACGATTTCTGCCTGGCGAATGCGCATGTCACTCATGGGGGCAATTGTTGGTAAAACATTCATAAGCATTCCTTTTAGCATCAAATTAGCGAATATGGCTAATTCTATGTTAACTAGGCCCGGCGTCAATTGCCAACTGGTCAACCGGCAAGAGCAAAAAAGGTTCGCCGGCCAGGGTGAGCAAATTTTGGCAAGGGCCGGGGTCGCAGGTGGTGGGGTCAAACCAGCCGAGGCGAATATGGGCTAAGTCATCCATAGGAATGGGGATTTCGTGTTTTTGCAGCAGCAGGTCGCCGGGCTGCCAGTGAGGGAACCAGAGGGATTGGGGATCGGCCGTGTCAAAAGCATATGCCTCGCCGATTTGTTGGCCGTTTTCGTCCAGGAAGTGGATGAAGAAGCGGCGCGGGGCGGGGGGCACGGCCGTGACACGCCAGTAGGTGATGAGATGGGCGGTGGGGACACCGATGGATGAGGGGGTGATGTCGTAGCCAAGAAAGGTCAGTTCGTCGCCGAAAGGGGTGTTGGCGGGGAATTGAGGAGTGGGGACGGGGACGGTGGGGAGGGTGTAGTGGGTGGTGTGTTGGTAGGTGGTGGTCAGTGCACCCCAGGCGGCGAGCTGGGTTTCCCAGGTGGGATCGAGGGGGAGGGCAGACGGCCGTATCACCCCCCCACTTTCTGGTATGATCAACGTCCCTTCATGGGGGTTGAAATGGCTGATGGAGGCGGCATCGTGTTGGCGCAGCAGGGTCATGGTAGGGCTGTCCATGGTGTCGGGCGACCAGCCGGCCAGGGCGACGGCCGTGCCGTCTGACTCATCCAAAATGGCCGCTGCTTCGGCCAACGCCGTCTGCCAGACAAAGGGCACATCCCCACCCGTCGGCCATACCCGGAACGTCAGATAGAGCGTGCGCCCGGCGTACAGTAAAAAGAACGTGAAGGCCAGGATTGTCAAACCGAGTTTTACCCTTTTTGTGGATAACCGGGGGGAATCTGTGGATAACTCACCCAAATTGTGAATAAGTAGCGCCGGGAAGATTGACATAACGACCAGGGCGTTAATGCTGCGGATGTGGCTGGGGGCGTTGATCGTGACCAGACTGGGGAGCAAACTGACCAGCAGCCAGAGCAAGATGAAGGCGTAACGGCCGTCGCGCCAACGCCACATACTCAATATAACGCCACCATAAAACAGCAGCGCCAACACCGGCTCAAACACAGGTACACCGGGCACCCCTTCCCGCCACAAGGGGTCGCCGACCACACCAAACATGCCAGCCAGCTTTAACCCATTGGCCAGCACCGGCAGCGGGTTGCCCACGCGCAGTTCATTGAGCGGCTGGCTGACCTCGGCCACCCGGAATTCCGCGCCGGGGTTAGTTTGCAGGTAATAAAAGAGGGGAAAGGCGGTGAGCAGGAACACGGCCGTGAAGCCTACCACTCCGCGCCATCTTTTCCGCACTTCCTGCCGATGCACCAAAGCGAGATATAAAATGAACAACAAAAAGAATATCGGCACCGCCCTTGCCGCCAAGTAGGTGTAAAGGCTCAGCCCGGCGAAGAAGCCTGACAGCGTGAACAGGTGAGCAGGGGAAGGGGTGAGGAGGCGAAAGCGTGACTTGACACCTGACACTTGATAACTTGACACTTGCCAGGCTCGCCACCAGAAAATAGCAGACAGCCCGGCAAGCACTGGCAAAGAGATAGCGCGCAGGGCGAGACGGCCGTAAAAAACCGGCCAGAACAACACCGCCAGCAGCCCCGCCGCCAACAACGCTACCGTCTCCCCAAACAACCGTCTGGCCAGGGCATATGTCACGGCCACGCCGAGCAGCCCACAGAACGCGGCCAGGGCACGCAGCGCCAGCAAATTATCGCCGAGCAAGGTAAGGAATAGGGCTTCCAGGTAATGGTAGCCGGCTTCGTGACCGTATGCGGCCGTGAAGTAAACGGCGTGATTGCCCGCCAGAATATCGCGGGCAATCAACCAGTGGGCCACTTCGTCATGGGCCACGCCGGGCGGCGATTGGCCGACCACGCCGATGATGCGCAGGGCAAAGGCCGTTAGCAGGATGAGGAGGAGAAAGGGGCGGTGGTGTGCGGTCACGGCCGTATCATCCCCCCAACCGCAGCCGCCGGGCAACCGACGCGGGCAGGATGTCGGCCAGGATTTTGCGTTCGGCCGGCCCCACCACCCGCAGCAGCAGCAGCCCAGCCGGATAGAGCAAGATGCCCCACACGCCCACCAGCAGGTGAATTTGCCCGCCCAGATACATGAGCAGGACGGTCACGGCCGTGATCAAGCCCGGCTTCACCATAAACCGCCACTCTACACCCGGCATCCGCTGCCGTAAGTAATAAGCAAACACCAGCAGCAGCACCACCTCCGACAAAATCGTCGTCACCCCCGCCGCCACATAAGTGAACAGGGGAATAAACATCAGATTGGTGACGATGTTAAACGAGACACCGGCCGCAAACGCCCGTGGCTGTTTGCCTTCCAACCCCAGACCGATCAACACATAATTCGTGACGCTGTTCATCCAGCCAATGGGGATTGACCAGATGACGATTTGTAGGGCAATGGCCCCATGTGGCAAAAACTCCGGCCCGCCGACGATGCGCACCAGCGGCACAGCCAGATACCAGGTGACGGCCGCCACCGGCAGCGCCAGCAAATACATGATCTTGATCGCCATACCATACATGCGCCGCGCCGACTCCGGCGATTGCTGAATTTCGCGGGTGATGATGGGGAACAGCGCCAGGGTGAAGAACGAGGGGATGATTTGCAGGGCGTTGAACCATTTATACGCGCTGCTGTACCAGCCGGCCACTTCCTGACCGTTGGGCAGCATCACCCGCAGCAGGTAGGTGTCAATGGAAATGAATACCGTTTGCAGCAGGTGGATGAGCATGAGGGGGAAACCCAGGCGCAGCATCCGTCGCTGCAAACCCCAATCCAGCCGCCAGGGACCGGGCAGGTCATATTTGCGCAAGGCCAGGATAACCAGAATGGTCAGGGTGAGGACGTTGGTGAGGATGGAAACGGCCGCCAGCCCCACAAAGCTGTAACCCGCCAGCAACACCATCACGCCAAACCCCACTTTCATAATGGTAGTGGCGGTGGTCATGGCTGCTGGCGTTTCCGCTTCCTCATGCACGTAAAACAGGCCGGTGACGCCCTTGCTCATGCCGGAAAAAACCATGCCGAGCATGATGAGAATGGTCGCCAGGATTTCGGCCGGGGTCAGCGGATTGCTATTGGGCAGATTGTTGGTGATGGCGATAAGGGCAAAGACGGGCAGGGCGGCAAAAAAGGCCAGCCCAATGCGCAGCACGGTGGTATTCAGCAGGTAGCTGGATGTTTTGCGGCGGTCGTGGGCGACATCGCGGATGAAAAGCAGGTCCAGACCGTAGTTAGCCACGATGTCAAATACCCCGGCGGTAACGATGGCCGTCTGGAAACTGCCGGCGCCGGCCGGCCCCAGCGCCCGCAGATAGAACATCGCAAAGACAAAATCTATGAGCTTGTTGAACAGGTTCAGGGCCATGGGGGCCAGGCTGTTTTTGGCAATGCTGTGCGTTTTGGAAAGATCGCCGCCGGGGTTGTAAAAGAGTCGCCAGCCCCACACGGCCGTGCCAAACAGCAAGATCACCACCGCCATCGCGCTCGCCAACCCGCCTAACTGGAACGTGAGCGGGCTGTACCGGAAACGCACCTCCCATTCACCCGATTCAAGTTGGACGCCGCGAAAATTGCCGTTTACCAACGTTATGTCTACCTGCTGCTCGTCATCCTCGCCCGCCCCTGCCGGTTTCACAAACGCCTTCCAGCCGGGAAAGTAGCTGTCGTTGAGGATGAGCCAGGACGGTTCGGTCACGGCCGTTTGCACAATGACTTCGATGTTGCTGTTGGCGATGATGTTGGCAGGTTGGAGATTGGAGATTGGAGATTGGAGATTGGAATCTCTAGTCTCCAATCTCCAATCTCCCTCTGTCACAACTACAAATTGGCGCGGATCATACTCAGTTGTCAGGGCAACGAGGGGGTCGGGAACAACGGCAGTTTGTGTGCGCGGCAGTGTGTAGGCGCGGGGAGCCGTCCCCAGGTTTTCATACACCCGCAGTCCTTCCCCTTCCCAGGCAATCTGGTACTTGGGCAGGTCAATGGTCTCGGCCGTGATAACATATTTCACGCCCAGCACATCCAATAGGGGCGAATTGAGCGGTTCCCAATTGACGATGGGCTGCACCCGGTTGAACGGCAGTTCGTTCTGCGGTTCAATTGCGCCCATATAGTCGGTGTACTGCTTGGGGATGATCGAGTCGTATCCACGTACATCGGGCAGATCAAACAGCCAGCCGGAATTGGCGTTAAACGGTTTGTCGCCGTGCGGGGCAAAGCTGGTCAGCCGCCACAGCCCCGGCTGCGCTTGCAGCCATTCCACCAATTCCGGCCTATGGGCCAGCAGCGCCGGGTCGTTGGCGGCGTGAAAGCCCCGATTCGCCGCCCAAATGTCCAGCACAATCAGCCCGGCAGCCATGAACAACCACAACGGCGAACCCGAAACGGCTTCGGGCCGTCCCCCACCCCACCTGCCCGCAAAAATGGGACAGCGGCTGACGCGCAGCGTCGCCCCCGTACCGATCAGCATCAGCCCCAACAAGAACACCTGCCGGTATTCGTAGCTGTAAAAAGTTTTGGCGTCGGGAAACGCATAGGCGGCCAGTGCCAGCCCCAGAAACATCCGCTCTACTAATGGCTCAATTTGTGCATAGAGCAATTTGGAGACAAACAGCCCGGCCAGCGCCAGCACACCGCCCCAAAACGCCAACCCCGCCAGCCCGGTGATGATGGATGGTGTTCCCCAGAGGAAAACAAGAGATTGGAGATGAGAGACTAGAGATTGGCGTTTTTGCTTCAATCCCCAATCTCCAATCTCCAATCTCCAATCTCGCGTCGCCGACAGATAATCCGCGCCAAAACCGGCCAAAACGGCCACTGCCAGCGACAACGGAAACACCCACCGAAATGGCGTATGCAACTGATTCACAAACGGCAGCCCATAATACAACAACGCATACAGCGGCGTGCCAAAAATAAAGGCCAGGGAGAAGAACGCGAGGAAGAGATAAAAGAGGGTAATCGGTGATCGGTGATCGGTAATCGGTAAACCGCCGTAGGGGCGGGACAGGCGGGCGTGACCTTGTTCAAACGAGACGCCTCCATCCCCGCCTGTCTCGCCCTCTTGCTGGCGGGCGTGACCTTGTTCAGACGAGACGCCTCCATTCCCGCCTGTCTCGCCCTCTTGTTGGCGGGCGTAACCTTGTTCAAACGAGACGCCTCCATTCCCGCCTGTCTCGCCCTCTTGCTGACGGGTATTGCCTTGTCCAGACGAAACGCCTTCGCTCCCGCCTGTCTCGCCCCGCTTCCGATCGGCATTCCCTTTTCGCAAGCCGCCGTAAATCCCCAAAATTGCCAGGAACAACGGCAAGATACCCAGGTAAATGCCCCCTTCCACATAATTCTTCGTACTCCATTCCGTTGTAGAAATGGATTGGCCGTAATAATTCTGGGTGATGGGGATCGCCTGCCCGCTGAACACATCCACCACTTCCTGATGGGTCGGATTGCCAAAAAAGTTGGGCAGTGCCAGCGTCAACGCCTGCCGCGCGGGAAAGGCATAACCGCGCACCTCGGACAGACTGGCCGCTGCCTCGCGGAAGTTGGCCTGGCCCAATTCGTAAAGCGGAATCAATTGCACAGCCCCCAACATGAGACCCAGCAAGACCATGCTGGTCAGGTAGAGCAACGGCCGTAACCCGTAATCGGTAATCGGTAATCGGTAATCGGTAATCGGTCTGCTCTGCCACAAACCAGTTGCTATTTGCCAGAGTGCATACACCGCCATCACCAGCAGCGTGTAAATGGTAAACTCGATATGCCCGGCCAGGATTTGTGTGCCCAGCGCCGCCGCGCCGAGCATCAACCACAGCCAGGTAGAGCGGGCGCGGCGAATAGAACCGCTGATCACCTTATCAATACAGGCCAGCAGCAACGGCAGCCAGACCACCGCGCCGCTGATCATGGGAAAGACGGCGGCGCTGACCACCAGGTACCCGCCCCCCTGGTAGACCAACCCGGCCAACGCTGCCGAACTACGCCGCATACCGAGGGTACGGCCGTAGACATACAGCAGCACCCCCGCCAACCATATCTGGCTGACGGCATACCAGCCATATGCCTTGCTCAGTGGCAAGATGAGGAACAGCAGGCTAAACGGGTAATAGGCCCCATGCTGCCCTGCCGCCAGAAAGGGCACACCACCAAACAGATAAGGATTCCACAATAGTTGGGTGGGCGTGCTGATATTCTCGCGGATGAACTGCTTCCAGGCGTAGTTTTGGATGATGAGGTCGGTGATGAGGGGGTTCTGTGGGGGAGTGGGTACGGCCGTGTTCCCCGCCCAGGGCGCCCACTGTCCCAAATTATCCACCGGCAGCATCGTCTGTCCCCCCACCGTCACGTCCCAAAACAACAGCAGCGGCAAGACCAGGAAACCCAGAATAATCAGAAAATCAATCCGGTATGCTCGGAGAAAATTCATATAGGAGAACAAGACCCTAAGGGTTTTCTGAAACCCTTAGGGTCTGGATAATGACAGTGTGCGATTTTATCAAAAACAAAGGGGAGAAAAAGCAGCAAAACAAGTTGGTAGCCGCCGAATGAGAGGTTTATAGTCGCCGATTTGCCAACGTCTCAAACAACTCTTCGAGCGATCCCACCGGCTTTTCCCGCGACGATAAACTAGACACCCGCACCGTCAACCGCTCGGCCTCCGGCAGTTCATGGAGCCGCTGCCGTTCCAGCGCCGGGTAGAAGTATTGGATGGAAGGCTGCAAACGTACCAGGCAGCGTTCGGCCAGCTTGTGACTGCGGTCTACGGCCGTGATAATCACAAAATCCCCCGAATCCGTATGCCCGATAAAATCTTCGCCCGCCCCACTTTCCTGCACCGCATTAGAAATCATCAGAGTGACGGCGCGGGAGACATCATCAGCAGCCACAAAGCCAAACTTGTCCCGGAAACGGCTCAGGCCATGAATACCCGCCAACACCACACCCCACTCCGGCTGCCTGAGCATCTGTTCCAATCGTTCCCGCACCAGAACCCCTTCGGGCAGTCCTGTCACCGGGTTTTGCAGTGTACTCAAATGCGCCCGCCGCAAAGCATTGCGCACCCGCAGCCGGAGTTCCTGGATATCAAAAGGCTTGGTGATATAGTCCACAGCCCCCAATTCCAGACCGGCCAATTTATCATCCCGGTCCCGTTTTTCGGTGAGGAAGATGACCGGCAGATTTTGGGTGCGCCGGGTGCGCCGCAGCCGACGGCACACTTCATAACCATCAATATCGGGCAAACGAATATCTAATACGGCCACATCGGGAATCTCGCGGCTGATCGCCTCCACTGCATCTTCGCCACGCGAGGCCGTTTCTACCTCGTAGCCCTGCACCCGGAAATAGGCGCTGAGCATTTCCGACAGGTCCAGGTCATCTTCAACAATGAAAATTTTGTGTCCTTTCTTTTCGTCAGTCACGTGCTTTGTTCCTTCAAAAGCCCGCTAGAAGCCGGGTTTCTTTATGAAACCCGGCTTCTTACTTTACTTAATTGGGTCTTTATCAATTCTAAAAGCGCAGGCTTCATGCCCCATGGCTTTGCAAGCAACCTGGTCAACCCGAAATTCCAATCCACCACTAACCCACCGCAGAGTTTCTTGCAGAATGCCCACGGCAATGTAACAAACAGGGCGATCACTGGTTTGCTGCCAACATTCAGAACAGCGTTCAATAGTATACAGAAAATGGTCATCCATTTCTTCTACATGGCTGGTTTGATCGCTGAATTGGGTGAAAATGCGGGCGACGGCCGGCACGCCAATTTTAAGTTTGGTTTTTAACGGCAGCACTTTGAAGGCCAGATCGCTGACGCCGGCCAGTGCGCCAAATTGACGCAGCCCCCGCGAAAAGATAGCCCGCCCGCCCCGCAGAGCCAGACCACGCCCGCCCCGCGGCCCATAAATTTCGCGCAATGATTTATTGAGATTGCTGATGTGGGCAAAATCAAACTCCCGCTCCAGGTTATCAGGCGGTAAATCCTGCATATAATCACGTAAATCTATGAGATTGAGCAAGGCGTTCAGACCATTTCTACCCATGACTTCTTCCATAGAAATGAGAAGGATACGGCCCATCTTGTTGGGGTAGTAGTAACCGCTTGGGGGTACCAGGTCTTTCACAAAAACACTCTAACGGCGCCTTAACTGTGAATAGTATGTCTGAAGCAATGCATTTTCTTGTGAAGCGCCACGCTGTTTCGCCAACATTGCAGGCAGGTGGCAAAGATGTTACAAGTATAACAAGCTATTTGGCATGGGCAAAACGGCGTGTTACTCTTGCGTCTGACCCGCCGTGACCCGTAATCCGTGAGCCGTAATCGGATAACGGATTACGGATTACGGATTACGGGTTACGGATTACGGACTACGGAGGCGAGATGGCAAAGGCACAAATGTTATTCCCGGCCGATTTTCGTTGGGGGACGGCTACGGCCGCTTACCAGGTGGAAGGGAATAATACAAATAGTGATTGGTGGCTGTGGGAACAAGGCCACATACTGCACAACCATCGCTCTGGCCTGGCCTGCAACTGGTGGGCCGACGCCGAAAGCGATCTGGACGCCGCGGCGGAGATGGGTACCAACGCCCACCGCCTGTCGCTGGAATGGAGCCGCATCGAGCCAGAACCGAGTGTCTTTGACGACCACGCCGTGGATCGCTACCGTCAGATTCTCCAGGCGATGCACAACCGGGGCATAGAGCCGATGGTCACGCTGCACCATTTCAGCAATCCGTTGTGGCTGGTGGAGAAGGGGGACTTCAATCGCCCGATTGTGGTGGAGTATTTCCAGCGTTATGTAAACAAGGTGGTGGACATGCTGGGAGACCTGATCCCCAAATGGATTACCATTAACGAGCCGATGGTGTACGTATTTGCCCGGTATATGGGCGGCGTCTTCCCCGCGCCGCAGCAAATGGGGTTGCGCGCCGGGCTGGAAGCGGCCCGGCATATGCTCATGTGCCACGCCGCCGCCTATGAGGCGATCAAGAGCAAATACCCGGAAGCGGAGGTGGGGTATGCCAAGAATATCCCCATTCTGGAAGCCAAACCGGGCAGTTCCTTCGTGAGCAAGTGGTGGACGAAGCGAATGGATGGCTTGTTTAACGGCATGTGGTTAGACGCGGTGGCGGACGGCCGTATGCGCACCTTCCTTGGCTCTACCAAAATCAAAGGGCTGGCTGGCAGTTATGACTTCATCGGCGTCAATTATTACACCCGCTTTTACCTGCGTTTTCCGCCGCCCAAAACCTTTTTTGAAACGGAGTGGGGGCCGGGCGCGGTAGTGAGTGATGGTAACTATGGCGAGGTGTATCCGGCGGGGATGTACCGGGCCATCCAACGGGTGCTGAAATATAACAAGCCCCTTTACATTACCGAGAATGGGGTGCCGGATGCGGAAGATCGGTTACGGCCGTCCTTCCTCCTCACCCATCTGCGCGAAATCTGGCGCGCCGTCAGCTTTTGTTACCCGGTCATGGGCTACTACCATTGGAGCCTGATAGACAACTTTGAATGGGATCGCGGCTGGACGCAGCGTTTTGGCTTGATTGAACTGGACCCGGAAACGCAAACCCGCCGCCTGCGCCGCAGCGGTGAACTGTACACCGCCATCTGCCACCAGCGCGGCATCAGCAGCGACATGGCCGAACAGTACGCCCCGGAATTGATGGCGACGATGTTTCCCGGCGAAGCGCCGGGGCAGAGATTGGAGATTGGAGATTAGAGATTGCCCAATCTCCAATCTCCGATCTCCAATCTCCGATCTCCACTATGCCCCGTTTCGCCTTCGTCACCCTTTTCACCCTCAACGACAGCTACCTGCCGGCCGTGCTGCTGCTGGCGTTTGGGCTGCGTCGGCAGCAAACGCAGGCGGACATCATTTGCCTGGTGACGCCGGAGATTACGGGCACGGTGCGCAAGGCGCTGGCGCTGTTGTATGACCGGGTACTGGAAGTGGAGCCGATTGTTATCCCGCACAAACTGGCGGGGTCACGGCCGTATCTGCCCCTCGTCTTCACCAAACTCCACGCCTTGCGCCTGGGGTACGATGGCGACCTGGGGATGCACTATGACAAAATTGTGTTACTGGACGCCGACCTGCTGCCGCTGAAACGGTATGACCAGCTTTTTGACCTGCCCACGCCTGCCGGGACGATCAATGAACACAAAACACATGTCATGGAGTGGGGGGCGGATGGCAACTTTATTATCCCTGATAGCGTGGCGCGGGATGGCACGTGGAACTGGCATCAAATTTACGCCGACTGCCCGCACGGGCAACCCATCCCTCAAACCATCACCGACCGGGTGGCGGCCAATCCCACGAACATGGGCGTCATCAGTTCGCTGCTGGTGATTGAGCCATCGCTGGTGGAGTTCCAGGCCATTAGGCAGGATTTAGAACGGTCGGAAGTGCGGGACATGGTGGGGAATCAGTTTGAATGGCCGGAGATGCAATACCTGACACTGCGTTGGTCAGGCCGGTGGACGAATGTGGATTTGCGCTTTCACAGCCTGAACGGTTACCCCGACCCGGCGGTATTGTGGGGCATTCATTACACCGGCTTCAAACCCTGGCAGTTTCGCAAGCAGGGGAGTATGGTGCGTTACGGCCGTCGCGCCGACTTCCAACTGTGGCACAACACCTACCGCCAGATGACCCGCGCCTACCCGCAACTGCTCACCTTCAAAAAGCTGCGCACCCTACAGCAAGAGATTGAAACATTTCAGCGGGCCACCACGCCAGATAAGAAAGTGGCGAGAAAGAAGGGGAAGAAGGACGGCCGTACTCGTTCCCCAAAACCCCGACTGTGATATAATCCTCCTTCGCAAATTAACGAAATCGTGGGCTACCTGCATTTCACGGATAACCGATTACGGATTACCGATTACCAAACAACGCCCACCCAATCAGGAGAGTTACCATGTCTGGTCATTCAAAATGGGCAACCATTAAACACAAAAAAGCCGCCACCGATAAAAAGCGGGGCAAAATTTTCACCCGGCTGGCAAAAGACATCACCATTGCCGCCCGCGAAGGCGGCGGCGATGCCACCTTCAACAATGCCCTGGCCCTGGCTATTGAGAAAGCCAAAGCGGAAAACATGCCCAAAGACAATATCGAACGGGCCATCAAACGGGGCACCGGCGAGCTGGAAGGGGGGCAGTTGGAAACGGTGATGTATGAGGCGTATGGGCCACATGGGGTGGGCATTCTCATCGAAACCGTCACCGACAACCGCAACCGCGCTGTCGCCGATCTGCGCCACGCGCTCAACAAAAACGGCGGTAACATGGCCGAAGCCGGTTCCGTCTCCTGGCAGTTCACCCGTAAAGGGTACATTGCCGTTGAGGGCAAATTTGACCAGGACGAACTGTTTATGGCCGCCGCCGAAATGGGCGCGGAAGATGTGCAATTTGAAGACGGCGTGGCCGAAATTTACGTCGAGCTAGAGCAGTTCCAAAGTGTGCGCAACCATTTGCAGCAGAGCGGTTATAACCTGACGGAAGCCACTATGATTTATGACCCCAACAACCCGTTGGGGCTGTCGCTTGGCGAATCCATGCAGGTGATGAAGTGTGTGGAAGCGCTGGAAGACCTGGATGATGTGCAAAACGTTTATTCAGCGTTGGACATGAGCGAAGAAACCGTAGCTGCTTTGGAAGCAGCCTAAAAGGTCTTTATGTGGCAGACAAGCCGTGAATCTGAATGGAACGGCCGTGTACACAAAATCATTGTTAGCGATTCTCAATCACGCCTTAAGTTCTCAGATGTGTTAAGGCTCTTGCGCGAATCAGCTGATTTTCGGAGTTACCTGACCACACAATTGTCAAACACACCATTCACAGCTTTTCGCTGGGAAACACCCCCCGTTACCCTGGCGTCGGTTGATCAAGAGTTTGAGTGCGTGGTGCTGGATAGTCCCGGTATAGCCAGAACGCCGGATGTGCGGGCGTTCTCCAGCTACTTTGATACACACCCCGGTGAGGATGTGGCCGTCTTTCCCAACCTCGGCAATGATGCCGTGATGATTGTGCCGTGTCCAATCGCTGCGGATTCAACCTACGGGCACTTTGCTGCTTTTTTGAGAAATGCCCCAGAACATCAACAGCACGCCCTATGGAAAGCGATTGGGCAGGCGATGGCAGAGCGTTTATCAGATCAGACAGTCTGGCTCAACACGGCCGGTGGTGGGGTATCCTGGTTACATGTGCGCCTGGATTCAAGACCAAAGTATTACCACTATTCACCCTACACCAGTCCACCGCTTGAAGCACCTGATCTGGCAAGCAAAACTTGAACACAATTGAACCTGTTTTGCCCAGTCTTCTGCTTAACATAATGCCTTGACCAATCAAGGTCTGGTAATTACACTGTAGCCACTTCTATGTGAAATTGTGGAGGCAATGGCTATGTCAACAATGGTGAAGACACGAATCATAAAAATCGGTAACTCCCAGGGTGTTCGGATACCCAAGTTCTTACTCGATCAAACTAATTTAGGTGATGAGGTGGAACTAGAGGCGCAAGAGGGGCATATTATCATTCGAGCCACTCATGCTGCTCGTTCTGGTTGGGAGGAGCAATTCCGATTGATGGCCGAAATAGGGGATGACCGGTTGCTGGATGAAGAACTGTTGCCTACTACCTTTGATGAGGAAGAATGGACATGGTAGTGCAACGATTTGACATTTATTTGGTTAATCTTGATCCCACGATAGGCAGCGAAATCCAGAAGACAAGACCCTGCCTCATCGTTTCACCGGACGAGATGAACCGGTACATTGCGACGGTCATTGTTGCGCCGATGACTACAAAGGGGCGTGTTTATCCCACGCGGGTAGATTGTAGCTTTCAAGGCAAAGAAGGACAGATCGTTTTAGATCAGATTCGGACGATAGATAAGTCCAGACTGATTCGCAAAATGGGCCATTTGGACAATGCCACACAACGTGAGGTATTGGCGATATTAGCCGACATATTTAGCGAATAAGTTGATTTTTACATGGCGGGCAAAACGGATTCTGCAGAATGAGAATTATGGGACTAGACCCGGGGACGGCGACCACCGGATATGGGATTATTGATGTGATAGAGGGGCAGTTCACGGCCGTGACCTACGGCGTCATCTCCACCCACCCAGACGACCCTATGCCCCACCGTCTGCAAACCATCCAGCGCCAGTTGCAAGCGTTGATTGACGAATACCGGCCTGACACGGCCGGTGTGGAAGAGGTGTTCTTCGGCCGTAACATCACCACCGCCATCACCGTCGGCCAGGCGCGCGGGGTGCTGCTGCTGACCTTAGCCAACGCCGGTCTGCCCATCGCCGAATACTCCCCGCCCAAAATAAAAGACGCCGTCACCGGCTACGGCAAGGCAGACAAAAACCAGGTACAGCTCATGGTGCGCAACCTGCTCGACCTGGCAGAAACGCCCCGCCCCGACGATGCCGCGGACGGCCTGGCCGTCGCCATCACGCATTATCATTATCAACGCTTCGAGAGTCTGTATGAATAGTGCCATGTATCATGTGTCAAGTAACCGGTTACCCCACCTGACACATGACACATGACACATGACACACATGATTGCTTCCATCTCTGGTTCCATCCAACGCATTGAACCCGCCGCCCTGATTATCGCCGTGGGTGGCGTGGGGGTGCGGGTGTTTGTGCCACGCACGGTGTTGGAGGATGTGGGCGGCGTGGGGCGGGCGATTCATTTGCACACACATCTGATTGTGCGTGAGCAGGAGTTGGCGCTCTATGGCTTTGAAACGACGGATGATTTGCAGTTGTTTGAAGTGCTGCTGGGGGTGAATGGGGTGGGGCCAAAGGTGGCGCTTTCCATTTTGTCCACCCTCAGCCCAGAACTGCTGAAAAGTGCGATATTGCGGGAAGAAACGGCCGTACTCCAGCGCGTCCCCGGTATTGGCAAGAAGACGGCCGAACGCATCATGTTCCAGCTACGCGATAAACTGGATATGACCCAGGCGGGCACGGCCGTACCCTTTGTCAGCGATGTGGACGCCGATGTGATTGATTTTCTCACCGGTCTCGGCTTCAGCATCGTCGAAGCCCAATCCGCCCTGCAGCGCCTCCCCCGCGAAGCCAAAACGGTGGACGAACGGGTGCAGTTGGCCCTGCAATATCTGGATCAGGGTTAGGAAGGGAGTGGAGATTAGAGATTAGAGATTGGAGATTGAAAGCAGTCTAATCTCCAATCTCTAATCTCCAATCTCTATATTTCTATGAACCGCCAACAAACCACCATTCTCATATTGCTCCTCATTATCGGGGGATTGTTCACGGCCGTATTCGCCCAGGAACCGGAGCCACAAACCTATTTACCGTTGGTCATGCGGCCGCTGCCCACGCCCACGTTTACGCCCAGCCCAACCCCCACGCCGACGCCAACTCCCACCCCCACCCCACCCGCCCAGATGGTGGAAATGCGCGGCCTATGGGTGACGCGCTTCGACTGGACTGATTACATCAACCCGGCCAGCCCGGCCAAAATTGACGAGATTGTGAATAATGCCGCCTACGCCGGTTTCAACGCCATCTTCTTCCAGGTGCGCGGCGCGGCCGACGCCTACTACGATTCTTCCATTGAGCCATGGGCTTACCGCGTCAGCGCCCAGGGTTTAGGGGTGCCGCCCAACCCCTACTGGGACCCGCTGGCCTACATGATCGAGCGCGCCCACGCCCAGAACATCCAGGTACACGCTTATCTGAACATTTACCCGGTGTGGGATAATTGCACCACCCCACCCAGCGCCGGCGTCACGCCGCAGCATGTGTATTGGCAGCTGGTCAACTATCACGGCACATCCGGCGGCAGACCCAACGGCCTGCAATGGACCAGCGGCGGCCAGGTACATTGCAGCGTCTACTGGCGGGCTACACCGGCCTCCGCCTTTTTTGATAACCACATTCTGGCAGTCGCGGCTGATCTGGTCACTCGCTACGACATTGATGGCATCCACCTGGACCACATTCGCTACGGGCACATCAGCACCTCCTGCGATCCGGTGAGCGCGGGCGCAGCGGGCGTACCCTGTTTTTCCGCGCCGCCCGCCGGTTATAACAGCTATCAGGATTGGCAGCGGGCGCAGGTGAACGGCACGGTGAGCAAGTTTTACAATTTGTTATATGGGGACGGCGGCATTGCCGATAAACCCAACTTCTGGCTGACGGCCGCAGTCTGGCCGGTGTATATAGATTATTGGGGTTGGGGCGCATCGGAAGGGTATCACAACTTTTACCAGGATTCTAAAGCCTGGGTGGGCGGTGGCTATATTGACGCCATCTCGCCTATGATTTATGGCGGCACTACCTGGGATGGGCAGCCACACGGCCAGGCGCGCTGGTATACACTGGTACAAAACTTTCAGGGGGACGCCAACGGCCGTTACATTGTGCCCGGTATCAATGGCGACTATGCAGACTTCAACGAGATTGCCACCCGCATTCAGATGGCGCGACAGTTAGGCACAGCCGGCCATGCCATTTTCTCCTATGGCGCCCTCAACACACGCGGCTTTTTTGATGACCTGCGCAACGGGCCATATGCCCAAACGGCCGTGCCCCCCTCATTGCCCTGGCATCCGTAGTCCGTAGTCCGTAGTCCGTAGTCCGTAATCGGTATTGCCTGCTTTGCTTGCGAGGCTGCCGTTGCTATGCTACCATGCGTTTCATATTGTCGTGTTAGTGTTTGATCGTGTAAGGGCATTTGTGCCCCAACAGGAGGAAACCCATGAACTATGCAGAACTTAAACCAGCGGTTGATCGTCCCGGTTGTGTAACGGCTTATGCGGTTTTGTTGTGGTTGGCTGCGGCCGTTTACATTTGTGGGGCGTTAACAGTAGGCGTATTTAGTCTGAGCGATACAAACATGGCTGCTATCGGCCTGATATTGGCGCTGATCGTGGCTGCTTTTGCCGTTATCCCTATTCTCATGGGCATTGGGCTGTGGAAAATGACTATGTGGGGCTGGTGGCTGGTCGTTATCAGCAATGGTCTGGGCGTCATGGGCGGTTTGTTGAATCTATTAGGCGGTATGCTGCTGCTGACGGAAGACCCCACGGCAATTGCTACATTGTGTGGCGCTGTGATCGGGTTGGCAATCAATGGTTATATCCTCTACTGGTTTATCACCAATCGCGTCTTGTTCGGCAGCTATACTACACAGAACGTTGTCGGATTGGAAGGCGAAATCATAAAAGAGCGGGTGCGTACCACCGGTTTTGATACCGCCTCGGCTATAGCTATCGTCGGTATGGTGGCGGTGTTGTGCCTGATTCCCATTTTCACCATTGCCATATTAACGTTGCTGGGGCCACAAATCGGCAACGTCTTTTCCCGCATCACCGCCGGTCTGGAAGCTACGCCCCTGCCCCGGTAGAGCGGCAACCGATTACAGGCAACCGGTTACCGATTACCGGGCAAAGGCAGCCGGACAGTAAACTGGCTGCCCTTGCCTATTTCGCTGCGGGCCAGCACACGGCCGTGATGCAACTGCACCAACTCCTGTACAATCGCCAGCCCTAAACCAGAACCGGTACGGCCGTCGCCGCGCCGCCGTGACTTTTCCACCTGATAAAATCGCTCAAAAATACGGTTCAACTCATCCGGGGGGATACCCTGACCGCTGTCATGTACCCACACATCCACCGCGTTTTCGCCATGCCGCGCCAGCCCCAGCTGCACCTGCCCACCCGGCGGTGCGTGCGCCAGGGCATTGTCCAACAGATTGCTCATCACCTGTACCAGCCGGTCATAGTCGCCCCAGACGGTGAGCGGCACAGGCGCAGCCAGTGTCAACGTGACCTGGTGTTCCTGGGCGCGCGGCAAAAAGCTCTGATACAGCTGCTGTAACAAAACTTGCAGGTCTACCGGCTCTTGTTTCAGGATCAACTGGCCGGATTCAATGCGCGCCAGATCAAGCAGCCCGTTAACCATGCGCTCCATGCGCTCCGATTCGGCATTGATGACGCCGGCGGCCTGCTGCTGATCGTGGGTGGTCACGGCCGTGCCATCCAACAACGCCTGGCTCCACCCACGAATAGACGTGATCGGCGTTTTCAAATCATGGGAAACGTTGGCCACAAAGTCGCGTTGGGCATTGCGCGTTTTGGTCACTTCGGTAGACATGGTGTTGAAGCTGGCGGCCACGCGCTGCACCTCTTCCGGCCCTTGCAGCGGCAACTGCTGCTCATAATCCCCGGCAGCAATGGCTTCGGCGGCGCCGGCCAGCTTTTGCAACGGCCGTACCACCGACCGCGTAATCCACACCCCCAACAGCGCCGCCACCACCATCGCCAGCAGCCCGGCCCAGGCCAGCGCCCGGCCAAAACCCAATTCCTCAAAAAAGGCGCGTATCGTCGGTTCCGGCACAGCATACACCACCATTTGCCGGTCTACACCGGCCGTCGCCAACAGCGCCCGTGAATAGAGAACCCAGGTAGAGCCGTTGTCGTGCTGAAAGCGGGCAGCGACGGTGTTGGCGTCCGTGGAGGGCAGAAAACGCCGGTCAATATCCTCGGCGCGAATCACATCGCCCAGCCAGGCGTCGTTTACGTCGCTGTCGTAAATAACGGTCAGAGTACGGGCATCCAGCACCAGAATACGCACATTGTTTTGCACGGCCGTTTCGTCCAAAACCTGGATAACCGTCTCATTGTTGGCGCCTGTTTGCAGCAGCCGCACCAATTCATTGCGGCTCACCCGGCTCAAATCATCCAACCGCTGCAAGGTAAAAAAGTAGCGCACATTGGGCCGGGCCACAAAGGCCAGCATGGCCGCCCCCACCACCATCAGAGCAATGGCAATGACCACCACATAGGAAAGCAACAAACGGCTACGCAATGTTTTGAGCATGGCCTGAGTGTAGCGGATTTTCCTGAACCGCGAAGAAAGAAATTGTAACAAGATTGTAAAATGGCGGGCACGGCCGTTATTGAGAACATCCCAAACAGCGGTATAATCCAGGCGAACTGCAAACAAAGAGGATGTAAATGATGTCGCTATCCCCGGAAACCATTGCTTTTTTGAAAACAACGCCTCTGTTTGCCGCTGTCCCCGATGAACGGCTGCGGGAAATAGTGACGGTTGGCGAGGAAGTTGCCTTCCAGGCCGGCGACGTTCTCATTCGCCAGGATGCGCTGACCGATTATCTGTATGTGCTGGTCAACGGCCGTGTGGCCATTGAAATTGAAGGGGTAAGCAAAGTGGGCGAACGTGGCCCGCGCAGCATCCTGGGTGAACTGGCAATGGTTTCTCAGTCACCGCGCAATGCCAACTGCACGGCCGTGACGGCCGTCAAAGCGGTACAATTCAAACACGACCGATTCTGGCCCTTTGTGCAGCAAGAGCCACAGTTAGCCATTGGCCTGCTGTCCGAGGTGATCTATCACCTGGACGAAACCATTGACGCCATGAATCGGCTGAGTAAAGAGGTGCGCGAACTGCGCGCCGCGCTGGATAAGTTAAAGAGGTAATCCGTAATCGGATTACGGCTCACGGATTACGAACAAGCAGGAACACACGATGGACGAACAACCAGGTGGACGCCGGATAGCCCGGCAGCGAGCGCGACAGTGGGCGGAACTACTGATGGAAGACAGCAGTTTGCGCAGTAATCTGGATGATGAGCAGGCCACCCCCCTGCTGAATTGGGGGCTGGCGCAGGTCAAGATGACCGCCCTGGCCACAGCCAACCTGCCAGATGAAGAGGCCGAACCGAAGCTGGAAAAAGACACAACGGCCGTGAAACTGATCATGCACGGCGTCAATGACCTCATCGGCTCCATTGGTCAACCGCGCACCTTTGACGTGATTGACGATACCATGACCCGCATCCTGAAAAATCATCGCTGGCTCACCAACGAACCACCCGCCCCCAGCCGCCTGAAAAACGTGGAACGCTTCAACCAGGCGCGTGAACAAGAAGACCGCGACGCCGCCTTTGCAGCTCTCATGGCGCTCATTGAACTGCCGGCGACGGAAGCGTAACCCGTGAGCCGTAATCCGTGAACCGTAATTGGATTACGGATTACGTCCGCAAAACATGGGGCAGACGTAGCACGGCCGTCTAACTTTCCCACCCACTTCCGCTATCATCCTCTAATCTCTAATCTCTAATCTCTAATCTCTAATCTCTAATCTCCAATCTCAGTTGTTTATGTTACCAAATTTCCACCCCTAAGGAGTTTCCCATGCCCAAAACAGCGTTAATCATTGGCGTTTCTTCGCAGGATGGCTCGTATCTGGCTGACCTGCTGCTGGAAAAAGGATACAGGGTGGTGGGGACCATCCGCCGCAGCACGACGGTAGATAAACCAAATATCCGGCATTTGTACGGCCGTGTCCACATCGAAGCCGCCGACCTGCTCGACCAGGAAAGCATTGCCCGGCTGGTGCGCCACTACCAACCCAACGAGGTGTACAACATCGCTGCCCAATCGGTGCCCGGCGATAGCTGGTCACACCCGCTGTACACCGGCGAGATTACGGCGTTGGGCGTCGTGCGCGTCATGGAAGCGGTGCGTATCCATGCGCCCCAGGCTCGCGTTTACCAGGCCACCAGCCGCGAAATATTCGGCAACGTGCAGGCCGAATCGGCCACGGAACAGACCCCGTTTGACGCCAACAACCCCTACGGCATTGCCAAAGCGTATGCCCACATGATGACCCGCTGCTACCGGGAAAGTTATGGCCTCTTTGCCTGCGGCGGCATCCTGTTCAACCACGAAAGCCCGCGCCGCAGCCTGCACTTTGTCACCCGCAAAGTGACCGCCGCCGTGGCCTGCATCAAAAACAATGTA
>JAHBVI010000086.1 GCA_019637635.1 Anaerolineae bacterium | reverse complement strand
GTCACGCATCACGCCTTATTTCACCTGCGTAGACAGGAAATCCAAAATATCAATCTTCGTCAAAATGCCCTGCACCTGTTCGCCGGTGGCGATGATGGCCGCGTTGTGATGGCTGAAGATGCCCATTAGGGTTTCCAGGGGGGTATTCGGCCGCACCACCGGCACATTCTGGTCAATGATGGCCTCTATCGTTTCGTCCGGTTCGTGGCCACTGTGGCTGGTGACCAGCATATGGTTGAGCAAATCAATTTCGGTAACCGCGCCCAGCAGACGGCCGTCCCCATCCAACACCGGCAACTGGGACACATTATACTGTTTCATTTTGGCGACGACGGCCGTGATCGGTTCCTGTGGGTGCGCCGTGATCAGCGTCTGATCCGGTTTGGCCGCCTGCACATCCAGCGCCCGGTAATCAATCCAGGCCCGTTCCAGGAAGCCATTTTCGCGCATCCACTCATCATCAAACACCTTGCTCAGATAACGCGAGCCGGAATCGGGCAAAATGACCACCAGCACGTCGTCCGGCCCCAGGTTGTGTTCGCGGGCATATTTGATGGCCCCCACCACCGCCGAGCCGCTGGAACCGCCGCAGAAAATACCCTCTTCCCGCACCAATCGCCGCGCCATCAGCAGGCTCTCCTTATCGTTCACCTGCACAATGTAGTCAATGATGCTCAGGTCGGTGGTGCTGGGCAGGAAATCCTCGCCAATCCCTTCCACCTTGTACCCTTCGGCTTTGGTGTATTGGCCGCTGCGGTGCAGTTCATACAGGATGGAGCCAATGGGGTCTACGCCCACAATTTTGACGTGGGGGTTTTGCTCCTTCAGGTAGCGCCCCATGCCGCTGATGGTGCCGCCCGTGCCCATGCCCACCACCAGGTGGCCGATCTTGCCCCTGGTTTGCCGCCACACTTCGGGGCCGGTGGATTCATAATGGGCTTGTGGGTTTTCGGGGTTGTGGTATTGGTTGGCCAGGATGGCGTTGGGGGTTTCGGCCGCCAGCCGTTCGGAGACTTTGTAATAACTGCGCGGGTCATCGGGTTCAACGGCCGTCGGCGTCATCACCACCCGCGCCCCAAACGCCCGCAGCAGCAAAATTTTCTCCTGAGACATCTTGTCCGGCATCACAAAAATGGTGCGGTAGCCTTTGATGGCGGCGGCAATGGCCAGCCCCACACCGGTATTGCCGGAAGTGGCTTCCACAATCGTACCGCCAGGCTGTAAACGGCCGCTGCGCTCCGCCTCAGCAATAATGGCCGGGCCAATCCGGTCTTTTACCGAACCGCCGGGGTTAAAAAACTCCACCTTCACCAATAGCTGGCAGGGCAAATCGCTGCCAATGGCGTGCAGCCGCACCAGCGGCGTATCACCGATGGTATCCAATATGCTGTCATACACCTCCATCTCTTCATCCATCATTTCCATTGTTGTTTCACTCATCATCATCATTTCACCGTTCACCTGTGGGATTTCATAGGAATGGGTCTCAATACCATTCATAATTCACAATTCATAATTGTCTTTTTTACGGTTAGTATACATGAAGCAGGGGCGACTGGCTTGAGTTTATTGGCAGTGCGTCTATAATCCTGGTAATACTTATGTCCACTACAGTGGCCCACCCCAGTGGCCGTGCCCTGTATAGTCTCAAGGAAGGAAGGTATGAAAAAATCACGTTTACTTGCCGGAATAGTCGCATTATTGCTATTGGTGGTGGTGGTCACGGCCGTGTCCGCCTTCAGCTACACCGTACAATATGGCGACACCCTCTTTAGTATTGCCCGACGGTACAATACTACCGTCAGCGCCATCGTTGCCGCCAACAACATCCCCAACCCCAACCTCATTTACGTGGGGCAGGTCTTGGAAATTCCTACCGATGGCAGCCCGCCGCCGCAGCCCACCGCGCCGCCGCCCGGCCCGCAGCCCACGCCGCCGCCCGGCGGTACCATCACCTACGTGGTGCAGCGTGGTGACACTCTGTCTTCCATTGCCCGGCGCTTTGGCACCACCGTCAATGCCATTGTCGCCGCCAACAACATTGCCAACCCCAACCTGATTTATGCCGGACAGGTACTCATCATCCCCACCGGTTCCACCCAACCGCCCCCGCCGGGCAGCACCCCACCGCCGCCATCGCCCCCACCGCCATCATCCTCCGGTTTTGAACTGGGTGGGCAGACGTTCAACATGGGCAACCGCGCCCGGATGCAAGAAGCGGGTATGAACTGGATTAAGGTGCAGCACAAATGGGCGCCGGGCCAATCGCCGGACATATTGGCCGGGGTGATTCAGGATGCGCACAATAACGGCTTCAAAATTTTGCTTTCCATTACCGGGGCGCAAACCTACCCGCCGCCGAACGGCATTGATTTCAACGGGTACGTCAACTTTGTGCGCGGCGTGGCCGCATTAGGGCCAGACGCCATTGAAATCTGGAATGAGCAGAACATTGATTTTGAATGGCCGGCCGGGCAAATCAGCCCCACCTCCTACGTCAACAATATGCTGGCTCCTGCCTACAATGCCATCAAAGCGGCCAATAGCAACGTTATGGTCATCTCCGGCGCGCCGGCGCCCACCGGCTTTGACAACGGCACCAACGCCTGGTCGGATGCGCGTTACATTCAGGGCATGGCCGCGGCCGGAGCCGTGAATTACATGGATTGTATCGGCGTGCATTACAATGCCGGCGCTACCTCACCCAGCGCCACGTCTGGGCATCCGGCTGATCCGGGCGACCGCCACTATAGCTGGTATTTTGGGCCAACGTTTGACCTGTATTACAACACGTTTGGTGGGGCGCGGCGCGTTTGTTTCACGGAATTGGGGTATCTGTCGCCACAAGGGTTCCCCTTCCTGCCGGCTAATTTCGCCTGGGCGGCCAATACGACGGTGGCGCAACAGGCGCAATGGTTAGGTGAGGCGGTGACCCTGGCGCGCGGCAGTGGCCGGGCGCGTATGGTCATTGTGTTCAACGTGGACTTCACCACTTATACCCAAACCGACCCGCAGGCGGGCTACGCCATCATTCGCCCGGACGGTTCGTGCCCGGCGTGCGCCACGTTGGGCGCGGCGATGCGGTAGAAGTTGAGATTGGAGATTAGGAGATTGAGAGGTTGGGCAATCTCTTAATCTCCTAATCTCTCAATCTCATTCTATTCCATGCGGCGACTGGAAATTGGTGGCGGGCAGGTGTTGGGTTTGCCGCCATCTACCTCCCCATTTCGCCTGCAAATCCCCCCCACTTCACAAGGTTATACCGACGCGCAGTTGGATGATTATGGGCTGCCGGGCATCACGCGCCGCGCCGATTATCCCTGGCGGGTCTTGCAGACTGGCGTTTCGCTGCGGGCAATAGCGCGGTTTTCGCATGGGGAGGGCGACCTGTTGGGTACGGCCGGGTTTGGCTTTTGGAACGCCCCTTTTGGCGACCCGACGGTGCGAGGGGTGGCACGGCCGTCTGCCTGCTGGTTCTTCTATGGTTCGGCGCCGAATGATTTGCCGCTGGCCGCGGAGGGGCCGGGGCGGGGCTGGTTTGCGGCGACGTTGGACGCGGCACGGCCGTCGGCCATTCCCCTGATCCCGCTGGCTCCCTTTGTGCTGCTGGCGAACCGGGTGGGCCGGGTGCGCCGCCGCCTGTGGCCCTGGGTGCAACGGCGGTTGGGTATCTCTTTTGCGCCAATTGCCGTAGATATGACCGAATGGCACGACTACCATTTAGAGTGGCGACAGGAGGGGTGTACGTTTGCGGTAGACGGCCGTACCCTTCTGCACACGCCCCATGCTCCCCGTGGCCCGCTCGGTTTTGTCTGTTGGATTGATAATCAGTACATGGTGGCGACGGGAGACGGCCGTTTTCGTTGGGGCGTGCTGCCAACCGGGCAGCCACAATGGTTGGAGCTGCAAACGCTGGAAATCGTTCCAGCAGCCAGTACACTGTTAACAAACTAATCTTAACTTCGCGTATGGAAGCGAAGATCGTGCATTTCATATAGGAGTGATGAATTTCATTCCAGGCAGGTGCTGAACATCACTTTATTGCCAATGCCGCCCGGCATATACTGTGAGGAGTTGAGAATCTGTCAGCTTAGCGAGAAATGATTGCCGGTGCGGTGATATTTCTCTCTCCCATCCTGACAAAAAGCGAAAAGAATGAGTCAAGTATATGCGTTATGGTTTTCACGTTGTGTGAAACTGCTCATTCATGCCAACCAACACATCCCCATGTCATCCCCTAAATAGCCAGGTCTTTCATTGCTGTTTCGCGCAGCCAGTTAACCGGTCGCTTATATACCAACCCCATTACGAATAATTTAGTCGTAATGATACGCCCATTTCCGGTGACGGCCGTGACGGTCGTGTTCCGGTTTTGGCTCCATGGAGGTATCTGGCATCTCATTTAAGCAAGGCTTAAGCGAATTTAAGTACCACCCCATTCTATTTCTGTCTGGTCACTCCTATGCTGAGTTTAGTGGTTGGCTGATAGTAAAGAGGAAAAAGGAGTCACCACGATGAACGAGAATCTGGCATGGAGTGATTGGAGATTTTGGATCAACTGGTTCTTGTTTGGCACATTTGGCTACGGTGGTGGGATGATGGGTTGGTACTTATGCCTCTGTATGTGGTTTTTGCTTCATGTGCCTTTAGCGATGGTAACAGCGATGGTTCTCGAAGGAGTTATGGCCGGAGCATGGTCGGCGCCGCTGCACGGGGAGGTCGTTCAGTTGAACGCTCCTCAGGCCAGTTTTACAACCTGGACGGCCGTGACCATAACCACAATGATAACCAGTTACGCCATTCTCCTCGGAATCATGATGGCGAAATCGGGAATCGGGCGTGGTTTTTGCGGGAATGAAACCAGCCGGGTGGGAAAAACGGGTACGGACTGGCACGGGAACGGCCGTTACCCACCCCATTCTAAATTAACTTTAAGGAGGTCTTTCATGGCCTGACCAGCCAATCACATCCACATCGGCATCGTTGTCCACATGGTTTAGCGCTCCACTTCATCAACCCAGTCACTATGTTGGTGGAAGCTCAAAAGGAGTGTATGACATGAAACAGTTAGTTGTCCTTCTGATGGTGTTCAGTTTATTGCTGGCAGCTTGCGGCGGGGAAGGGCAGGCCGTTGAGCCAGAAGTAGCCGTTTTGCCCACTCAGACAACAGCGCCGACTGCCACATTCACCCCATTACCACCGACGCCAACGGCCGTGCCACCAACAGCTACCCCCATTCCCCCTACACCCACAGCCACCGCCACGCCAGTCCCACCCACACCCACCCACACCCCCATACCGCCAACCCCCACCCCCACACCAGAACCAACCGCCGCCTTGCCCGACGGAGCCGCGATGACGCTGCTCGGTATTGCCAATTCCCTGTACGAGGATGGCGCGTATGAGATGGCTGCGGTGCTGTATTCGGAACTGCTGCAATACGATTCGGACCCGCTGCTCTATGCGTATCGAGCAGATGTATATGACAAACTGGGGGATTTTGCAGCGGCGATTGTTGATTACCAGACGGCCGTAGACCTGGGCATGGCGGATGCGGACATTCTGAACAACCTCTGCTGGAATTTGGGCATTACTGGCCAGGCCGAACTGGCGCTGCCCTATTGTGAGCAGGCGGTTGCCGCCGATCCCTCCGCTGCCCACTTGGACAGTCGCGGCGTGGTTTATGCCCAGCTAGAGATGATGCCAGAAGCCATCGCCGACTTTCAGGCGGTGGTGGATGATGCCGGTACACCGGCGACCATTGTCAGCCAACGCCAGGAATGGCTGGCAGCGCTGGCAGGGGGAAGCAATCCATTTACGCCAGAACTGCTGGCAGAACTACGCGACGAAACCGCTGTGGTGACGACTACTGCCACACCTGCGCCGGATACGGCCGTTTCTCGTTCCGCCGTTCAACAAGCCGCCGTAGAAATGGGCTTTATCTTTGGCGAGGCGCAAACCATTGATGGCAAGGAAACGGCCATGGGGCTGTATGCGGACGGGGAGTGCATGATCACACTGGGTTTGATGGGGCCGGAAACCGGCCTGACCCATGCCGTCTTACAGGCTGTGAACTGCTCAGAAGACACGCAATCGGGTGTGGTGTACTGGTTTATGTACACCGTCCTCACCATTGATCGGGAGCTTGCCCAGGCGATCATTTACATGGTGGAGGATGTCTACTACGTCATTGAAGGGGAAAAGGAGACGACGGGGACAAAGGATATTGGCAATGTGACCTTTGAGGTCAAACGTGCCGAAGATGGCACGGTTCTGGAACTCACGGCGCAGTTTAGTGAGTGATTGGGTGATTGAGTGTAAGGAGGTTTGTCATGGCTCAGGCAGGAATTCACAGTATGGTGGGGGTGGTCGTTCGCAAATGGTCGCCGGCGCGGCAATGGCTGGTGCTGGGCATCGTGTTGGGTAGTTTGCTGCCCGACGCCGATAACCTGGCTGTAGCCATCGCTACCGTCACCGGCGGTTCTACCGAAGGGCTGCACCGCACGTTTACGCACAGCCTTTTCACGGCGGCAGCGATTGTCATTGTGTTTCAACTGATTGGCCGGTTTAGCAAACGGCCGTCCTGGGGCAATTTAGGTCTGGGGTTGGGCATTGGCGTGGTACTCCACGCCTTGCTCGACCTGCTCATCTGGTTTGATGGGGTGCAGCTTTTTTGGCCGCTGCCGTTATGGGTCAATTTGTGGGCCGTGGTGACGCCGCCGGAATGGTTTAGCAATTTGATGATGCCCATGGGGATGTTTTTCCTGGCGCTCTACTTTGGCGGGCTGATTATGCTGGCGCAGCGGCAGGGCACGGATTTGGGTCGGGTGCGGTCGTTGAAGGTGTGGACGGCCGTACAAACCATCCTCTTCCTCATCTTCCTGGCGCTGGTTTACACAATGGAAAGCGGCTTCATGACCATTTTTGGAGCCATCTACCTGTTGTCGCTGGGTCTGGCGGCCGTCATCACCGTGCAAATGCGCCAGACGATTGAAACTACTGCAAAAAGTCCAGAAGGTTTCACCAAAACCCTTCAGACCTAAATCGGATACTGAGTCTCTGGTCTACGACCGTTCTCGATCTGGGAACGGATCTATGCTGACGAGGCGAAAAATGATGGATTCGCTGCAGATCACAAAGGGAGATAGTAAATGGCAAATCAGACCTATTTGGTAACGGGTGGCTGTGGTTTTCTTGGACAATATATCGTCCAGGCTATTCACAAGCACGATCCACTGGCCGAAATTCGCGTACTTGATCTCAAACCGGGCAGCACTTTGCTGAACATCGAAGCAATCCCCAAAGTCAAATTTATTTGGGGCGATTTAAGACAACTCCGATCATTTGAAGCCGCCTTAGAAGGTGTTGATGCGATTGTCCATAGCGCCGGACTGATTTCCTTCAAACGGGGAGACAACGATGCTTTAGTGCAATCAAACATCGTGGGCACGGAAAATCTACTTCGAGCAGCAGTAAGTCATAAGTGTCGAAGGTTTTTGTTTATCAGCTCGATCTCAGCAATTGGACAGGAGCCTGGCCAACTATCTACCGAGGCCATGATCCCAGAGTTAAAAGAGAAGCGGCTTGCCGATCCTTATGGCTATAGCAAGCTCTGTGGGGAACTTTTTCTACAGGCGAACGCGGATGATATTCGCAGCATTATCCTGAATCCTAGTGTCATTCTGGGTCCTGGTTCAAACCTCATCGCCAGGATAGTTCATGGGCTGCGTTGGATTCCTTTCTGTCCCATGGTCAACACACTCAATAGTTTTGTTGATGTGCGTGATGTGGCTGCCGCCGTTGTGCTTGCACTTGATAACGGGCGCAGTGGGGAACGCTACATTGTAACCACAGAAAATGTGAGGATGGTCTCCTTTATGAAAATGGCAATGAGACTCATGGGCAAAAAAGCCCCAGTATTTCCTATTCCGAATACCCTTCTCCATTTATTCTATTTTGTCGTTTGGTTGTTGGATATGCTGCGTATCAATCCTGGCTTCAACATGTCAAAAGGGTTTCATGTAAATAAAGCTTACAGCGCCCAAAAAATAACGTCAGAGTTGGGCTGGCAGCCAAAATATTCATTAGAACAATCGCTGTATGACACGATATTGTTCTGTACAGGGAATAAAGGCAAAGATCAGTTCGCGCGGCAACACAGGGTTGCTTATTAGGGCTTCTAAAGGATTGGGACAAATATTAGCCACCAATAAGCACAAAACTTTTGGTGAATTTTCTATAGGAGGAAATGATGGACACGATTTATGAATTGCAACTGAAATGGATTATCGCCTTGCAGCAACTACATGGCCCACTGATTGATGGCTTTTTTAGGGGCATTACGTTTATGGGCGAGGAGATGTTTTTCTTGCTGGCTATCCCCTTCCTCTTCTGGTCTGTAGATATGGTCATTGGGGCACGGGTGGGTATTGCTTTTTTGCTATCGGCGTATCTCAATCCCGTGTTGAAGGATATTTTCCAGCAGCCACGGCCGTTTTTCCTTGACTCGTCTGTCAAACTGTCAGAAGCAACCGGCAGCGGTATGCCCAGCGGCCACGCCCAGACGAGTGTGATGGTCTGGGGGGTGCTGGCCTGGCAGATTGGTAAAAAATGGTTCTGGGGCATTGCCATCGCCTTTATGCTGCTGATTGGCTTCTCCCGCATCTTTCTGGGAGTGCATTTCCCGCATCAAGTGTTGGCCGGATGGATGGTGGGCATTGTCATCCTGGCGGCCTTTCTGCTGCTTGATCCCCGCGTGGAACCGTGGCTGGGCGGATTGCCGCTCTGGCAGCAACTGGCGCTCGCTTTCTTCGTGCCGGTGCTGATGGCGGTGGCTTTCCATGCGGATGATGCATCGGTGTCGGCTACGGCCGTGATGGCCGGGTTTGGCTGCGGACTGGCAATCGCGCGGCGGTATGTGCCCTTCTCAGCCAGCGGCGTCTGGTGGCTGCGTTTGCTGCGCTATGTCATTGGCACGGCCGTGATGATGGGCATCTACCTCGGTTTATCGGCCCTCTTTTCCGGGGTGGATGGTGACCTGTCTTACCTGTTCCGCTTCATTCGGTATGGGTTGTTGGGCGTATGGATCAGCCTGGGCGCACCCTGGTTGTTTGTGCAATTACATCTGGCGCAAAAACCCACCATGCCCACGGCCCAGCTGGCTTGATTCTGTTTTAGGCAGCATTTGCGGCCGTAGCCGAAAACCAGAAGGGTTTTCTGAATCCTTCTGGTTTAAAGCAAAGGGGGTATCATGAACGGCAATAAAATTACTGCTCGGATTATCGTTTTGATAATTCTTTTCAGCATATTAGTTTCTTGTCAGCAGGAACCAGTTCCTGAATTTGTCCCCACCCAGACTGCTGTATCAACGACTCCGGCATCCGTTGTGCCGTCTAGCACTGTGGAGCCAACCTCCACGCCACAACCATCACCGACAGAAACGGCCGTTCCCACATCAACACCCCAACCAACGGCCGTGGAGATAATTTCGCCTGGCTATCCGCTCATTACGGCTGACAATGCACAGGATTTGGCCGTTGTCGCCGTATACGAGCCAGGGTACGGCGCTTCCTGGTCGCAGGACGGCCGTATGCTAACGTCCGTTGATGAGGAGGGAACCATCTATTTCTGGGATGCAACCACTGATGAGTTTACGACTATCGAGACAGGCCTGGCCAATGGCCTCACAGACCTCTCGCTGTCAGCAGACAACAGCCAGGTCGCCACGTCAGATTACGGCGGTTCGGTACGAGTATGGGATGCTGTAACTGGTCAAGAATTGGTGGAAATGAAGACATACCAGTTGATTCAGTTAAGCGTTGCCTGGTCTCCGAACGGCGAATATCTGGCTGCTGGCAGTTACACCGGGCAGTTAAGAATTTGGGATGTCACGAATGGGGAACTACTCCACACGCTGACAGAACATTGGTACGGCATAAATGACCTGGCCTGGTCACCGGATGGCTCTGTGCTTGCCTCTGCGGGGAACGACGGTTCTGTAAAACTGTGGAATGCAGAGGCTGGCGTTTTAGAGGCAACGCTGGAAGGGCATGAGGCGAGCGTTTGGGGTGTTGATTGGTCGCCTGATGGCCAATATCTGGCTTCCGCCAGTGGTGATGGCACGGTGCGTATTTGGGATACCACCACTGGGGAAACTCTTTCAATCCTTCCAGAGCGCGACAGGTATGTTTTGAGTGTGGCCTGGTCGCCAGACGGAAAGCAGTTAGCCACTGGCGGTTATGACAAAATTGTCCGACTCTGGGACGCGACCAGCGGTGAAGAAATAGCGGCCCTGGAAGGGCACACGGATGTTATCTACGGTGTTGATTGGTCGCCGGATGGGACGCAAATCGCCTCGGCAGATGAGGGTGGAGAGGTGCGCATCTGGAATGCGGCCGAGAGAGAGGAAGCGGCACTGCTTATGGATGAGGATGTTACGGTTATGTCGCTGGCCTATTCACCGGATGGCAATTATTTGACGGCCGTTGATTCAGGCCGCAATGTTCGCATTTGGGATACAACCACTGGAAGTCTGATCAACACACTATCGGGCCATACCGGCGCCGTGAACGATGTAGCCTGGTCACCTGATGCTCGGCAATTGGTCACCGGCAGCGATGATGGCATGGTCAAAATTTGGGAGGTTGAAAACGGGCAGGAGCAAACGACGCTTTCAGATTTTAGCGACCTGGATGTCATAGCGCAGTGGGCTGTCGCCTGGTCACCTGATGGTAGTTTGATCGTGTCAGGTGGCTCATTTGAAACGTTGCGTTTATGGGATCCAGCACAGGGACACGAGCGGTTTATATTGGACAGGCAGCATAATCTTGAGGTAACTGATGTGGCCTGGTCTCCCGACGGGAGTAAGTTTGCCTCATCCAGCGAGGACACATCTATTCAAGTCTGGGATGCGTCCAATGGTCAACGGCTTGCGCTTCTGCTCGGACATGAAGGAGATGTATGGACGATTGCCTGGTCGCCGGATGGGAAGCAGTTGGCGTCAGGCAGTCTGGATGGGACAGCACGCATTTGGGATGCCGAAACCGGCGAAGAATTATCGGTCTTAACCGGCCATCAATGGGATGTATATAGTGTTTCCTGGTCGTCGGACGGCCGTTTGTTAGCCACAGCCGCGGATGGTGTGCATCTATGGGATGTGGCAACTAGGCAAGAAGTGGCGCATTATGACGCTGGTGGCCGGGTAAGCTGGTCTCCAGATGGGTCTATGATCGCCGTAGGCAGTGACCAGCTGCAAATCTGGGCTATCCCCGAACCGGACAACCCTGTGCGTTATGTTAATGTGACGCCGATGAATGAGGTGGACACCTCAGGGTGGACAAAGGTTGATTTCGATCATCCGGGTGGGAGTATCGCCTTTGATACAGCCGGTCATGTGTGGGTTGGCAACGCGGGCCACGGCGTCAGTGTATTGGCCGATGATAACTGGACCACCTATACGGCCGACAATTCAGATTTGCTTGAAGATTACGTCACCACACTGGCACTGGACCCTGACGGCCGTGTCTGGATAGGAACGAGAGAGGGCATCAGCATATTTGATGGAGAAAACTGGCTCAACTACACCGCCAATAATTCCGGGCTTCCCAATTTCAATGGGGACGTAGAGACTGTTGTGAATATCGTCTTTGATGGGGAAGGTAATGCCTGGATTAGCTCAATGGATGGTGGGCTGACCGTCTTTGATGGACAGGAGTGGGAGACCTTTAATTTTGTTGGCGAGACTTATAACTGCGGCTTTGAGGCTATGACGACAGACAACCAGGGGCGCGTTTGGTTTGGCACACCGGGCGGAGGTGTTTTTATGTTCGACGGCCAGGAGTGGCAGACGATTCGGAAGAATGGAGAGCCACCCGAAGAAATCGAACTTTGCACTGACGCTTCCTGTGATTCACTTGGGTGCCACGAAAGGACAGATATTCGGATTAACGACATTGACGTTGATAATCAGGATCATGTCTGGATTGCCACGCCTGATGGGGTGAGCAGCTTTGATGGGGCATCCTGGACCGAATATGGGGCAACTTTGCCTACAGGCTCCAGGCAAATTGAGCATTTAGCCGTGGCCCCGGACGGTCAGGTATGGGTACTCAACTCTATGGGTGAGTTATTTGCTCTGGAAAGTGATGGTACCTGGACTGATTATTCCCCACTATTTGGAGATGATCCGCCTCCAGTTTATGCCGGCGTTTTTTTCATTGACCCTGAGAATCGTCTGTGGTTCGGTGATTTTTATCTTGAACCACCACCCCGCTAATTCAGGCGATAAATGGTTTTTCACTCTGGAGAGCAATGAAGTGATACGGTGAAATGTCAAGAGGCAAAATAAGCGGGAATTCATCCAAAAGCAGGCAGGCTACCGCAAACCTGCCACTCTGAACCTTATCAAAAAAATAGCAGGTCATGAACAACGTCTTACCAGCAAAGGCTGGCTGTTTTAGCGGGTCTTATCGCTAGGCAACTGCCTGGCTCGGAACGGTTCATTGGTCGTCAGCAGCCGCACAATTAACCGCACGAGCTTGCGAGCGGTGAGAACAATGGCTCGCTTGTGTTGATGGGAACGGACTTCGTGATATTTTTTGTGATAGAAAGCCTGATACTCAGCATCGTGCATTCGAACCAACTGAGCGGCTTCACAAAGATAGTAACGCAAATAGTCTGACCCCGTGCGCTTGAGATGCGTATCCTCGGCCATAAAATCGGCCGACTGGTGCTGGGACCATTTGAGACCGGCAAAACTGGCGACTTTGGCTTCATTGAAATCAAAACGGGCCAGGTCGCCAATTTCGGCGATGATGCCCGCGGCGATAACGGAGCCAATGCCGGGGATGGTCGTGAGTGAATTGGGAAAGTGGGCCATCTCATCGGCAATAGCGGTGTCCGTGCGGGTCAGCAGTTGTTGCAGGCTGGTCAGGTGACGCAAACTCAGGGAGAGAGCGGTGTGGACAGACGCCAACCAATCATCGGGCAAGCGATAGGAATCCTGAGCAATGCGTTGCAGACGACGGGCATTGTCTTCCGGCTGAGCAAAGCGGCGCTTGCCCTGCACATCCAGCCATTCAACCAGGTCAGCTAAAGGCATGGCCGCGATGGTTTCCAGTGATGGGAATTCGTTGAGGACGGCTTGGCTGGTGTGCCCAAAGATGTCGGCGAAAGCTGGGTCAACGGTGTACTGGCTGGCCTGGAGATAAACCAGCGACAGGGTGTAGGACTTGACACGCACCAACTCGCCAATCAGGTGGTAGCGGTAACGGGTCAAGGTACGCAATGGCAGCAAACGCTCTTCCATATGAAAAGGATAAGGCAGTTTCCGGCCAAAGCGCAATCGTTCGGTGATAACAGCCGTGTCGAGGTCATCCGTTTTGTCCCAATCGCCGAGCGATTGGCGAAAATTGTGGATGACTTTGGGATTGAAGGGATAGAGCGTCAGGGGATAGGCGGCCAGGTCAGGCGATTGTTCCAATTGACAGAAAAATGGCAGCCAGTAATTGCCCGTCGCTTCGGCGGCAATGTGAATGGCATTGAAGTGACCGGTCCGAGCCATTTGTGCCAATCGTGCTGACAATTCGGACGTTCCGGCCTGATTGTTAGCCAGGCGTAAGGGCGGGGTCAAAACCTGACCTTGCCCATCCATGACCTGCACGACGTTGGTGCGGCGGTGGACATCCACCCCCACGAGCAAATCGGTTGAAGCAAACATAAACACCTCCGATTATAGTTTCATGCCGCAAGAGGGGTCTGAATCCCTGAGTCCTGTTGAGATCAGCAGCCTCGCCAATGAGAACTTGACCGGCGTTGGGAATGCACATCGGTCTGCTGTCCGAACCAGCGCTGGTTAGAACATGATACGGGTTAGAAGTACCCAACAGGCCAAGGGGACACACTTTAGAAGAAGTCCTTCGGTTAGGAAGGCAACAAGGAGCAATAGAGCTTCCTCTTGGGCTATTTTCTACAGCATCTCAGGGATTCATTTTATTGTCAACGGGGTTGCACCCGTTACTACATATCATACGAGGAGCATGGAGATGAAGATCGTCTTGATTAGCCAATCGTATCCCCCCATGATCAGCGGGGCGGCAATCGCGGTGCAACAGCTGGCGCAAGGTCTGGCGGCCGATGGGCATGAGGTGTTGGTGCTGGCTGCCAGTGACAGAGGCCAATCTTATACGGAAACGGCCGTACGGCTGCGTGTGCGGCGGTTGCCCTCCATTCATAATCCGACTCGGGTCAGGCAGCGTTTTTTAGTCGCGCCCATGCGCACCATGCAGCAGGCTATTGCTGAATTTCAGCCAGACATTATTCACACACACGAACCGCTAAGTCTGGGGCTGTGCGGACTCAAGATCGCCCACGAGATGCAGTTACCCACGATTCTGACCCTCCACCAGTTGCCCTGGTTTCCGGCCATGTACCTGCCGCCGTGGCCGGGGCTGCGAGAGGGAGTCACGGCCGTACTGTGGCGATATGGCGACTGGTTGGTGCGGCAGTTCACGGCCGTGACCGTTCCCACCGCCACGATTGCCCAAGTCGTTCAGGCCCACACGGGTTTCCGCCCCGTACCCATTGCCAATGGGCTGGACTTACACAAATTTAACCCGCAAACGGCCGTGCCCGATGAACAGGAAAGGCTGCGCCAGAAATACGGGCTGGCCCCTCATTCCCCGGTTGTCTTGCATGTGGGCCGCCTGGACAAAGACAAACGTGTAGACCTGGTGCTGCGCGCCTTTGCCCAGGTGCCGGTGGACGCACAGTTGCTGGTGGTGGGCGACGGCCGTTGCCGTCAATCCCTCATCCAATTAAGCCAGCAGTTGGGCATTGCCCAACGGTGTCTATTTCCCGGCTACGTCTGTGCCGGTGGTGACTTGCCCGGCCTGTACCGGCTGGCCTCTGTTTTTGTAACCGCTTCCGAAATTGAGCTTCTGCCACTTGTCGTCCTCGAGGCAATGGCTTGCGGTTTGCCGGTGGTGACTGTGGCCGCTACCAGTCTGCCGGAAATCGTTGAACATGGTACGCATGGTTATCTGGCCGCGCCAGGTGATTATGCCGCTTTAGCCGCTCATATCACCTGGCTCCTGCAACATCCCCATGAAGCTGCCCAAATGGGCCAATCCTGCCGAGAAAGGGCGGTGAAGTATGGCCTGGAGCAAGTTGTTTACCAGTATGAGCAATTGTATGGCGAAGTTGTGATGACTTTTCGCCAGCAGGCAAGGGTGGTTTTTGGCTGACAAAAGGAGTGACGGCAATGAACGAGAAAAACACGACTATAGACTGGAAATTTTGGCGTCGTTGGGTGCTGTTCAGCACATTAGGCTACAGCGGGGGCTTTGGCGGTTGGCTAATAGCACTAATCTTGGGAATGTTACTCTATACGATTTCAGCATCCGGTATGGTCGTAGGTATGGCTCTAGGAGGGGCTGCCGTCGGAGCATTTGTGGGGCTGATGCAAGGGGAGGCTGTTCGGTTAAAAGCCCCTCACGCTGACGGAAACACCTGGATAACAGTGAACATTGTGGGAATGGCAATCAGTTGGGCCATTCTCTATGGAGTCTTGAAAATCATGGATGAGCCATTGGGGAAATTAGGAATGTGGATAGAGAAACCATCGGACTACATGATTTTGAGCTTACTAGCAGCAGGGGGCTTGTGGGGGCTAGTATCCGCCACGATCCAGTGGTACACCTTTCAAGGACGAATCAAACACGCCGCGATATGGTTTATCTTAAACTGCCTTTGCGGAGTCGTTCTCTTTGTCATCAGTTGGTTCTGGATTTGGATTCATTACAACCCCTATGGTTATAGAGACGAATTCAGCGTACTCAGTCCAATTGTACTTTCGTTTACATCAATCATTCTTTGGCCTCTAGCCGGTTTGCTTTATGGGATGATGACGGGAACGTTGCTGACCTGGCTTATGCGCGAACCAAATCAGCCCGGTGAGTTAAATGAGCACGCATTGGCAGGATAACGGCCGTTGCCCACCCATATTTATGATGGGCCGCTACCGCCACTTCGCTAGGAGATGGGATGGAGATGCAGAGTAATAGGCTTCGGAGATTAGGCAAAATTCCCGGAAGGAGTGATGACGATGAACGAGAAACAAACATCTATAGACTGGAGATTTTGGCGGCGTTGGGTGCTGTTCAGCACGTTGGGGTATGGGATTGGTGGATTTGTTGGTTATTCCCTGGCCGTTTACATGGCGGTAGCTTCTTCATCAAGCGGTCCCCTTCCTCCCTTTGCCATAGGCGGGGTTATAACCGGAATTTCGGTTGGCCTGGCTCAGTGGCAAGCTATTCGCCTAAAAGCACTACACGCCGACAAAGCGACATGGATAATCTGGAATATGATAGGAATGGGAATCAGTTGGGTTGTTTTCCATTGGATAATGTTCACCTACTACTATCCTGAAGCATCACCCTATGCCTTTCTCCTTGCAGGGCTATTCTGGGGGGTGCTGTCCTCCATAATTCAACGACATGCCCTGCAAGGACAATTACAACATACCGCTTTATGGTTCGTTTTAAACAGTTTGTGCGGAATACTTGTTTTGGGTGTTGGCTTGATTTGGATTCCTGCAATCTACTTTGGTTATATGAGCAACTCAGGTTCTGACGTATTTGGCTTCATGTTCATCAGTATCATTTCTTCAATCCTTTTTTGGCCCATAGCCGGTCTTCTTTATGGACTGGTAACAGGAACTCTTCTGGCCTGGCTTTTGCGCGAATCAAAGCAGCCGGCTGGGTCAGACGAACATGTATTGGTAGGGTAACGGCCGTGTATGAACAATAATCGTTTTGAGCCGAAGGCATTCCAAAAACATTTAAGCCATCACCGAGCAAATTTAAGCGTTACCCTCTGTTTTTCAAGTGTCAGCCTTTCTATGATGAAGCTGGCATGATGATTTTGAGGTGAGATGATGGAACAACTAACCCAACTTTCCCCGACCGTTCAAACAGACCTCTGCCTGGAAGCGGTGCAAAGTTATGGCGTCAATCGTGGGCAGGGCAATCTGGTGGGCGTTCAGAGTTATATGACGGCCGTACAGTACGCCACGGCCGACCAATTTCACACCCACCTGGATGGCTACCTGGCGGCCGCCCAGGCCGAAGGCTGGCTGCACGCCAACACCATCGTCATCTTCCCCGAAAACATCGGCACCTGGCTGCTGCTGGTCAACGAAAACAGCAGCATCATTGAAGCCGAGACGATGGACAGCGCCAGCAAACGGATGGTGAGCCATCATCTGCCCCGCTTTTTATGGACGCTGCCTCAGGCCGCCGGGCGCAATCGCGCCGCCGGCGCTTTGTTCCGCATGAAAGCGCAGCAGATAGCGGCCGTCTATCAAGACACCTTCGCGCAACTGGCAGCCACCTATGGCGTGACCATTGTCGCCGGGTCTGTTTTTCTGCCGCAGCCAGAGTGGGGCAACGGCCGTCTGCACTGCACCCCCGGCCCATTACAAAATGTGTGCTGTGTGTTTGCGAGTGACGGCCGTGCCTACCCCACCATCACCCGCAAAGTCCACCTGGTGCCTGATGAAGGTGCGCTCCTGCAAGGCGGCCATCTGGCCGACCTGCCCGTTTATGACACACTGGCGGGGCGGTTGGGCGTCCTCATTTGCGCCGATTCCTGGTATCCCACCAGTTATGAGGCGTTAGCCGCCCAGGAAGTAGACATCATCGCCGTGCCCAACAACCAGGGCGGCTGGCACAAACCGTGGGGCGGCTACCTGACGCCACCCGTCCCCGATGATGTGGATACGGCCGACATTGGTCGTTTGACGGAGGAGGAGGCCTGGCTGAAATATGCCCTGGCGGGGCGAATGGGCGGGAGCGGGGCCAGGGTGGGGATGCAGGTGTTCTTTCACGGCCGTATGTGGGATCAGGTCAGTGAAGGACAAAGCATTATTTTGAAGGAGAACCAACTGATTGAAGCGCCTGATGTACCAGGCGCTGCGCTTATCAACGTCTGGTTATAAGGCGTAAATAGATTTGTCAAATCTTGGAGATTTGACAAATCTCTCACGAGGAGGTTTACGATGATCGCCACACATAATTTACCGGTTGAACAGGCGGCGCCACCGCCCAGACTCTCATTTGTGCGCAAGCTGGCCTACGGCGTGGGGGACGTTGGCCCGGCGCTGGTGGCCACCATTTCCGGCTTCTTCTTGAACGTCTTTTTGCTGGACGTAGCCGGTCTGGAACCATATCTGGCCGCCATCATCTTTCTCATCGTCAAAGTGTGGGACAGCCTGAACGATCCCATCATTGGCACGCTGACTGACCGCACCAACACGCGCTGGGGCCGGCGACGGCCGTGGCTGCTTTTTGGCGCGATCCCCTTTGGCCTGGCCTGGTTCCTGCAATGGCAGGTGCCCAGCATGGGCACGGCCGGGCTGTTTGTCTATTATCTGGTCGTGGCGCTGCTGCTAGACACATCACTCACCTGCGTCAACGTGCCCTACACCGCCCTCACCCCGGAGATTGCGCCGGATTACAACGAACGCACCAGCCTGAACACGTTCCGCTTCAGCTTCTCCATTTTGGGTGGCATGTTTGCCCTTCTGTTCCATGACACCATCCTGAAATCCTTCCCCAATATCGCTACCGGTTACATGGTGAGCGCGGCCGTACTCGGCGCGGTCATCATCATCACCAACTGGATCACCTTTGCCGCCATCAAAGAAACGCACCAGAAGACGGAAGACGAAGAAGAGCCGGGGTTTATTGAAGGGTTCAAGATCGCCTTTGGCAATCGGCCGTTCATCATGGTCACCGGCATCTATCTCATGTCCTGGTTAGCCATCCAATTCATCCAGGCCAACATGCTCTTTTACGTCCGTTACTGGATGAACGATGAAGACAACTTCATCTACCTGGCCATGTCCCTGCAAATCGCCATCTTCCTGTTCCTCATCGTCTGGGCCAAAGTGAGCGCCCGCATTGGCAAACGCCACGCCTACTTTTGTGGCGTGGCCCTCTGGATGTCGGTCATGGTGTTCATCTTCTTCATCCAACCGGGGCAGATGGTGTTGTTGGGTGCGCTGGCGGTATTGGCCGGGGCCGGGGCCAGTGTGGCCTACCTGATCCCCTGGAGTATGCTGCCGGACGTGGTAGACGTGGACGAACTGAATACCGGCTTACGCCGCGAAGGGGTGTATTACGGTTTCTTTGTCTTCCTGCAAAAATTGGGCATCTCGCTGGGGCTGGCTTTCTCTAACCTGATTTTGCAGGTGGTCAATTACATTCCGGCCACGCCGGGCGAACCATTGCCGGTGCAAAACGACACCGTGTTGCTGGCGTTCCGCCTCTTC
This sequence comes from Anaerolineae bacterium, assembly GCA_019637635.1. GTDB lineage: Bacteria > Chloroflexota > Anaerolineae > Promineifilales > Promineifilaceae > CAADGU01. Next base: position 10,204 of record JAHBVI010000086.1, on the reverse strand, counting down.
ATCAGTTTTGTGCCGGTGGTCATCTTGCTGCTCAGCCTGCCCATTGCCTACAAATACCCCATCACCCGGCAGCGCCACGCCGAAATCCGCGCCGAACTGGCCGCCCGCAAGGACCTCGCTTAGGTTTCAGAAGTTCAACTTCTGCTGAGAAGTTGAACTTCTTGCCAGACAACAAATGAAAGCGGGATTTATAGCGAGCATGAAAGGTAGCCTGAATCTCTAAACCCAGCTCTCACATGAGCTACTAAGGGAGGTTCAAATGAAAATTAAGCGTGTTTTAATCATAGTCATCCCTTTTCTGTTTCTATTCTCACTTATCTTTTTTGGGACAATGCCAAAGATTCTGCAAAGGCAGGAACTAAACTTTCAATCAGCACGAAAACAAGGATGGACAACTTATTTTGAAGAAGAAGACGATTGTGGGGGAGGTGTATGGGGGGAAGGTAATAAAATAATCACCGACGCCGCTGGCAAAATTTGGATCGCCGGCGGAGGATGCCTGAGTGGGTTAAATGTTTTCGATGGAACAGCATGGAGCCGTAATCCTGGGTGGTTCAGTGATCTGGCACTAAGCCCGCAAGGAGAAATACTGGCTGTTCGTGAATTAGGGCACAACCTAGATGGCATTGTTGCCTATGACGGCCAGGATCAGACAACCTATTATGGGCCACGAAGCAATGAAAGCTCAGATAACACCACTCAAAAACAGCAAATCACTCAGATTGAAGTTGATGGGAATGGGAGAATCTGGGTCGTCATGAATGATTTCGGAGTAGAGAGTATATCCGAGATGTTCATGGATCAAGATGAAGCAGTTGCTACATTCTCGCAACCAGAACTCACCGTCAAGCATGGACGAATAAAATCATTGGATGCCGATAGCCGAGGAAACGTTTGGGTTTCCGTATGGAATGAGTTTGCCACAGGAAACAAATGGACATCAGGCCAATATGTTTTTGATGGTGAAGATTGGGAAAAAGTGTCGGGCCAAGGCCTGGATTTACAGGTCGTACAAACAGCTTTTGACAAGCAAGGAAATGTCTGGGTGGCAACTACATGTGGTGGTGTAATGATGTACGATGGAAAAAATTGGACAACAATTCTACCTGAAAACACGGACAGGGACTTTAATTGTAGAAACGGCGCACCATTAGTGGGGATCACACTTGACAATCAAGATCGCGTGTGGGTTTGGAGCCAGAGCGGCATAAAGTTCCTTGATGGTGTGGATTGGGTATCTTTTTCACCCGAAAATTCAGGTTTTGCTGAAGCTGATTCATATGGAGCTTTTGTCTTGGATGTCATGATAGACGACCTCGATCAAGTTTGGATCGTCACTTCAGGTGGGGTCAGCGTGAGTTCCATTGAAGATATCCAGCCACTTCCAGAAGAGGTTACCAGCCAAAGTGAGCAAACCGCGGCGTTAACAACCTGGTTGCAAGGAAGGATTTGGCTTATCCCATCTTTACTTGCGCTTCTTTGGTTGGCTTTGTATTTCAACATGTCACGAAGCATTGTCCTGGCTTTGATTATAAGCCTGTTCTTGTCAATTTTAATGGGGCCCTTAATCGTACCTGATTACGGACGACAGGCTTATAACCCACTACTAATTGCCATTATCTTTGGCATGTTGGGTGGCCTTGTGGGCGGGCTAATTTACAAGACGATGGATCTCCAGGATAAAACAAAGCCCCCTTGGGACATTATGGTCATGATCTTTGGATTCGTCGTTGCATTTGTCTGTCGGTCAGTTTTGATATTTGGAGGACACCCTTAAAGCTGAGAAGGCATTTTGCTGACAATCTAGCGATCAATCAAGAGCGACTTACCACTACAACAAGATTTGTACCTTTACACGAAGGAGAAAATCATGAACACATTTAGAAAAATCATACTCATCGTAGTCATCATCGCGGTCCTTCTGTTAATTGCCGGTTGTACGACAACGGCCGTACCGCCTGACGAAGTGGTTGAAGTTCCGCCGACGAACATAGTGGAACCAGCAGAGAAAACACCAGAAGAAATCTTGCAAACCAGTCTGGAAAATCTGACCCAAACCAACTATCACTATGACATCCGGCTCGATATAGTTTTTCCTGCTTCGGATGAAATAGCAACTGTTGCCAATGTGGGTGATTTTGCTGCGACGGAAAGCTGGCAGGGAATAACACAGATCCTACAGGGGGCGGAACCCCAGTTAAGTTTCGAATATAAACATGCGAATCTCGGTAGTTACTATCGGGAGAGTGGTACAGAAGAGTGGCAGCCTGGGAGTTTTGTCTGGGCGCCGGATGCCTTTTTAATGATACCCCTTGATTTTCTGCAAGATATTGAACTGGCGGGTAGCGAGATGTGGGAGGGGATCCCGGTATATAGGGTAACGGCAACAATGTCACCACCCCTGTTCCTGGCCGAATTCCATGTAATGTATGATGCTGAAGTGACGGGTGAGTTACCTATTTCCTTTTTGATTGATCAAGAAACAGCAAATATGTACCAGATAACGGCCGTCGGCCCGGTGGCTGTTAATGAGGACGTACTTCAAACTGAAACTACCATCACATTAAGTGATTATGGTCAGGAGGTCACGATCACCTTACCAACGCAAGAATTGACCGGACATACGATTGGTGTGGATGCCATCTCCTATTTCTATGTGTACGATGCCGCTTTTTCGCAGAACGATCAACAACTGGTTGTTGTGGGATCAAGTGGGTTACAGCAATGGGATGTGGCAGATTTGAGTCGTGCGCAACAAACCTGGAACATTCCCGATCACGGGAGAGATGATAATGATTCTTTGCAAACAATAGCTATCCACCCAGATGGTCATACAGCGGCCGTCAGCACCTTTGCCGGACAATTGTATTTGCTGGATTTGGCTGACCTGGAAACGGCCGTTTCCCCATTACCGGGTCAATTACCCTTCGGCATGGCTTCCTTTCTTTTTTCAGCGGACGGAACCATGTTGGTTGGGCTTGATGCCGATGGGATTGTCAATATCTGGGGAGTGGCTGACGGCCGTCACGAAGTCACCGATATTCACAGCGATAGTGCGCTGGCCCTGACACCGGATGGTCAAACCCTCATCACCAGCACCGGCGACATCATCTATTTGTGGGATTGGCCTTCACCAGGGGTGGAACCGCACACCGCTGTTACCCTCACTGATTACGGAGAGCGCCATGGGATGGATTTTACTGTCCAGCACCTCGCTGTAAGTGATGATGGACAATGGTTAGCTGCCCAAGCAAACGACCAGCACACACGCATCTGGTCGCTTGCACAGCTAGACGCCCCCCCAAACCTGATTGAAACAGAGATTGTCAGGGATATGAGTTTCAGTCCAGACGGCCGTTTGCTGGCCATCGCCCAGGATAACGAAATTCAAGTCTGGCAGGTTGGCAACTGGGATTCACCCGCTTATTTAACCGGCCATGAGGACATGATCTGGTCGCTGGATTTTAGCGCTGATAGCCAAAGGCTCGTCTCGGCCTCTCAGGATGATACCGTGCGTCTCTGGTCTATGGCCGATTTGGAATTTGAATCTGGCGATTAACAAAGTTCGAGCCTTTCCAAATTCTTATAGATGTCTTGTGAGGTTGTTCCCACAACCCACCTAAAGATATTTCAGGAGAAAAATCATGAACACGTTCCGAATTTTCACACGCACCGCCCTCATCATAGCCGCCTTTTTGTTCCTCGCCGGTTGCACGGCAACGGCCGTACCACCTGACGAAGTAGTTGAAGTTCCGCCGACAAATTCACCAGAACCGATGGATACGGCTACGGCAACGGCCGTGCCTACATCCACCGCCACACCATCCCCTACCTACACACCTGCTCCCACCAATACACCAATCCCCACAGCAACCATCACCCCCTCACCGACCTGGACGCCGACGCCAGACGCAGAAGCCCTGTTTGATGTCCACATGCAGCAGGGCAAGAATCACGCTGATGAAGGAAATTGGGAAGAAGCGGCCGATGCTTTTTTGGAAGCCATCGCCGTTGATCCCGATAATGAAAAAATCTCTCGCGCTTACAACAACCTGGGTCTTGCATACCAGCATTTGGGTGAATGGGAGCAGGCCATTGCTAACTTTGACCAGGCCATTGCCCTGGAACCAGATAACGCCGATTATTATGCCAATCGTGGGGATGCCTGGAGAGCAAGCGAAGAAATAGATGCCGCGCTGGCAGACTATGACCGGGCCATAGAACTAGATCCCGAATCACCTCGCTACTTCTACAATCGAGCCATAGCCTATAAACAGTTGGGCGAATTGGAACTGGCTCTGGCCGACTATGACCAAACCATCCTGCTAGACCCTGAATTTGCCTATGCCTACCACAACCGGGCCAATATCCATTGGAGTCTGGGCCACTACAACCAGGCAATGGCCGACTTTGACAAAGCATTGGAACTTGACCCCACAGACCAATTGGGGTTCAGGAATCGCGGCTGGCTGCACCTGGATATGGGCGATCTGGAAGCCGCCCAGGCTGACTTCCAGCAGATAATCACCTTGTGTGCAGTTTCATATTCCGTCAATGAGGGGCCAACTCAATATATGTCAACGGATGATTATTGTTTCTCCGCCTACCTGGAATTGGCGGCCATTGCGTGTGACCTGGGTGACGCCGAGACCTGCCTGGAAGATGTGAAAACCGGCATTTCGATGGATCCGGCGGGGGCGATCTGGTACCTCGACGACTGGATTGAATTTCAACCCACGTCGGGTTTTCTCAACTTTGCCCGTGGGCTGGCCGAAGAAAATCTTAATGATCTGGACGCAGCCCTGGCCGATTATTCCCAGGCGATCCAGCTAAACCGCTCCGACACATTGGCACATGAATACTACTTCCGGCGTGGACTTATGCACGCGAGGAAAAACAACCTGGATGCGGCTATTGCTGACTGGCAGCAAACCATCGCCATTGAACCAGCTTCTGGAGGCGCATACTTGAATTTGGGCCTTGCCTACCGTGAGATGGAAGCGTATGAAACGGCCGTGACCACCCTACAGCCCGCTTTGTCACAAAACATCCCTCAGGAGTACAAATCCGACCTGGTAGATATATTGGCAGAGAATGCAGATTACCTGGCCCGTACCAGCGAAAACAGCCGTCAGGCAGCCAAAGCAGTTGCCGCCATTCAGGCAATCCACACCGAAATGCCAGAGTTCGCCATTCCAACTACACCTCTGAACAATGTTTGCTGGTTCGCCAGCTTATGGGGTCTGGCTGAAGATGCCCTGTTTGCCTGTGAACTGGCCGTGGAAATGGAACCTGAAGATGGCGGAATCCGCGACAGCCGGGGGCTGGCCAGAGCTTTGACAGGAGATTTTGCTGGTGCTATCGAAGATTTTCAATTTTTCATTACCTGGGCGGCTGATAATCAGATTCCGGCAGAAATGACCGCCAGGCGCGAAGAATGGATTGCTGCTCTGGAAGCCGGAACCAACCCATTTACGGAAACGCTACTTAACGATTTGCGCATGGAGCAAGCCCAGTGAATTACACCCTTGCTCAAACCTTAGACATATGGAGGATAAAATCATGATACTCGTAGTTGGAGCAACCAGCCGCGTAGGGAAAGAAGCCATTCCTACGCTACTCGCACATGGCCATACGGTGCGCGCTATGACACGCACACCGGAAAAAGCCGAAACACTTCGGCAGTTAGGAGCCGAAGTAGTGCAGGGCGATTTGCGTGACCCGGACTCTCTGGCCCGTGCCTGCACGGGTGTGGAAAAAGTGTTAGCGGCCGCGCACGGCTTTAATCCCGGTCAGGCCGATAACAACCCGCATACGGTGGATGATGTAGGCAACCACAACCTGATTGACGCCGCCAAAGCTGCCGGCGTTGACCACTTTGTCTTCATCTCCATCCTCGACGCCACGCCAGACAGCCCCATGGAACTGATTCGCATCAAGTACGCCACCGAGCAATACCTGAAAGCCAGTGGGTTGAGCTACACCATCTTGCGAGCGGCCGCTTTTATGGAGTTTTGGGGCGCGATGGTGGGTGAACCCATCCTCAAGAACCATAAAACCACCATCTTTGGCAGCGGCAATAACCCCATCAACTTTGTCAGCGCCGCCGATGTGGCTGCCTTTGCCGTCATTGCCCTAGAAGAGGCCAGCGCCCGCAACCAGACCATCAACGTCGGTGGGCCAGAAAACCTGACCCTGAACCAGGTGGCCGCACTTTTTGAAAAAGCCAGTGGACAACCGGCCAAAAAGAGCCACGTCCCCCTGCCCATGATGCGCATGATGCGGGTAGTGGTGAAGCCGTTTAATCCCATGCTCAGTCTGCAAATCACCGGCGGCATCGTCATGGATACCGAAAATCAGACCTGCGACATGAGCGCCACACTCCAGCGGTACCCGGTCAAGCTGCATCACATGGCAGAGGTAGCACAGCAAATGGTAGAAAGCGCCAATTAGGCTGAAACCGGCAAACGGGTTGGTTTGCCAACTTTCTGTAGGGCTGCCTTACCGCGATGCTGTGATCGTCTCTGACCCCTTCACCTGTGTACTTCATCAGGGTTGGTACCTGCTACCACAATAAAATCGGGTTGGATGAGCGTGTCGCTGCCGCCGGGACCGGCGACGGTGAGGGTAACCGTGTAAATCCCCGGCATTTCATACACATGCGGCGGGCCGGACAGAGTGCTGGTGATGCCATCGCCAAAGTCCCACAGGCTGCTGTCATATACCCCTTCGGACAGATTGATGAAGTTGACGGGCAGCGGCGCCGGGCCATTACGGGGTAGCGCGTCAAAGTCGGCGACGGGCGGCGGCATGGGCCGCCAGCCCACCGCATAAATGCCATCGGCCGTTACCGGCACAGAGGCCAGCCAGTTCAACAAGGGACTGCGCCCGGAGACGCCCACCACCTGCCATTGGTTCAGGGTGCGGTTGTAATGCAGCAGCTCTAATTGCGCTTCATTTGCGCCCAGCCGGTCTACGGCCGTTTGCGGATAAAACAGCGTCACGTTCCAGGGCACGTTGGCGGTAGGCAGCAGCACGTCCAGGTCTACCGGTGTACCGATGATGGCCACAAAACCGGGCGGCAGCGGCGCGGTCAGCGCCTCGTAGCTGGCGGCAGGCATGAGCATAGCCTGATTGTGTGCGCCGGGTACGGCCGTGTCCGCCGCCACCATCGCCAGCCCATCCAGCAGCGGCGCCTGCCCGTCATCATGCGCCGGGCCAACGCCGCCCAACGATTGGAACCAGCGCCACAATTCCCCGGTGTTACCGGCCAATACCCCCACCAACCCATATTTAGGCAGCGATTCAGCGGACGGGGCGATGAACACGGCCGTCCAGGTATGGGCGTTCACGGCCGTCATTGTTTGCCGCCAGGGGGCAGTGGTGGGGCAGCCAACGGCGGCATCCGGCGAGCAGCGTTGGGCGATGGGCGGCGTGGGCAGCGCGTCCGGGCTGGTCAGCGTCACCGTCATCGTCCGCAGCAGCGGGCCAACCATGCCATACTGCACGTCCAGGCTGGCGGCCCAGGGATCGGTTGCCAGCGTCAGCGTGGCCCCGTTTGCCAGCGGCGGGCTGCTGCTGCCCGCCGCCGGATAGATAAACCGGCTGCCGCTGCGCGTGGGTGTGGTGTATTGCTCGGTATAGACCCTGGCCTGGGTGGTGGGCCGCACGCCCAACAGGGTGATTTGCCCCAGGGCGGACGGCGGCAGGCGGTTACTGTCGCTGGCGCCCTGGTAGTGCGCACGGCCGTCCGCCAGCAGATAGACCTGGGGATAAAAGGCGTCTAATTCCGCCTGGCTGTAGCTGCCCGGCAGCGCCAGGTTGATGGTGGGTTCGGTGGGGGTGGCCACGGCCGTGCCGCTGTTGGCCAGCGCCGGTAAATAGAGCCGGTAGCCGGGTAAACGGCCGTACAGATCACTCACCACGTCCGGGATTTGCGTAGCCAGCGGTAGAGCGGGCGGCTGCAACCAACTGCCGGGCAACTGTTGGATGGCACTCCAGCGTTGCAGCGTATCCCAGTCGGCCTCGCCATGCACCAACATCTGGTCGGTGTTCTGGCAAACCAGGGGGCTGCCGTGCGCCGACTCATGCCAGAGGGCAACGGCCGTGTAATGGTAAGCCATCGCCGAAGCCTGGCACGCGCCGCCGGGCAAATCCAGGCAAACGCAGTAAGTCTCTTGTTTGCCGCCGCTCTGGGTTTGCTGGTATTCGTCATACAAAAACAGGGCGTAGTGGCCCCATTCATGCGCCAGTGTGCGGTAAGCGTTGGGCTGCGCCCAATGGCCGCTATTGGGATCGGCGGCGTCCAGCCCATCCCAATAGCGCCCCAGGTAAATGCCGCCGGGCGCATACACCGTCTGGCTGAGGGTGGCGGGCGCGGTGTAGGGGGTGGCGGCGGGCACAATGCCGCCCATGTAGGCGGTGGGGCGGTAATCGTTGGCGCTCAAGAAACGGAGATCGGCGCTCTCCCAGGAACGGCCGTCGGCAAAAATCGTCACCGCGCCCACCGCCATTTGCCCCTCCGTCAGGTCATACAGGTAAGCGGACATGTGCCGCAGGCCGGTTTGTAATTGGGCCACAAAGAGGGAGTTGGCGGCGGGCTGCCAGGCCAGGCTGGCAACCACGTTAAAGAGGACAAGGGGGTGGCTGTCATACAATTGGATGTCGCCGGAGGCGGGCTGCCGTTCGCTGCTGCCGGGCTGCCAGCTTGTGGCGTACACCCAATAGGCCGGGCCGTGCCCCAGTTTGCCGGAAGGCTGCGTGTGGCGCAGCCATAAGGCTGCCAGATAGGGGCAGTTGGCGGGTAATTGGTGCGTCAGGTGGCCGCTGGCGTCGGTGCGGGCGGGCCAATCGGCCTGGAGGGGGCTGGGGGTGTTGGCCGGGTAACAGAGCAGGCGTAGTTCGGCGTCAGCCAGGGGAGTGTTTTGCTCGTCTACAAAACGAAGGCCGCCAGACGCGGCGGCATTGGAGGCAGGAGATGACAGGTGCAGCAAGACGGCCGTGAGCAGCCCCAACCCCATCACCAATGTCAATACGTGATAAGACAAACGCGGAACCATACGACGCCTCCTCTCTGGTTCGTAGTAGGCGATTTATCGCCACCTGACGGCGATAAATCGCCTACTACAAACGGGTGAACTTAGTTGATTATGACCGGCAAGTAGATGCTGAATTCCTCGACGGGTGGCAGGTCGAGGGTGTAGCTGGTTGTCTGGCCGTCTTGGGTGATGACGAGCAAGGTTTCTGCCTCGATGGTGATGTTGGCCCGGCCAGGGGTGGGGACGTTGAGCAGCAGCAGGCCATCGTTATTATACATGCGCACGGCGCTGTCGTCGGCGGTGATGGTGCGGTTTTCGTAGGTGATGACGTCGGCACGGCCGTTGGTATGAATGCGCCGGATCAAATTGCCATCGCGGTCGTAGATTTCTACCGAATCGTCGTCAATGACGATGATGCGGTTGCCACTGACCCGGACGGTAGCCCGACCGTCGGTAAAGATGCGACGAATCAGGTTGCCGTCCCGATCATAGATTTCTACGGAGTCGTCGTCAATGATGATGATGCGGTCGCCATCTACCAGGACGGTGGCCCGGCCATTGGTGAAGACGCGGCGAATCAGGTTGCCGTCCCGGTCGTAAATTTCCACGGAATCATCGTCAATGACGATGATGCGGTCGCCGTGAACCTGGACGGTGGCCCGACCATCGGTGAAGATACGGCGAATCAGGTCGCCATCGCGGTTGTAGATTTCTACGGAATCGTCATCAATGACGATGATCAGGTCGCCATCTACCAGCACGGTGGCCCGGCCATCGGTCGGAATATGGCGTACCTGGTCGCCATCCCGACTGTAGATTTCTACGGAATCGTCATCAATGATGATGATCCGCCCCAGGTCTACCAGCACGCTGGCCTGCGGGGGCAGGGTGAGGATGGCGATGGGCAATCCTTGGGGGGTAAAAATCTGCACGGCCGTGCCATCCACAATGATCAAATGCAGGCCGCCGAGGTAGACTTGGGCACGGCCGTTGGTGTTCACGTGTTGCCATAGGCCCATGTCCTGGCTGTAAATTTTTACCGAATCATCATCAATGACGATGATGGGTTCACCTACCAGGATGTCGGCACGGCCGTTGGTGGGAATGGGTTCCAGGTGCTGCCCGGCGTCGGTGAAGATGTGGACGGCGTCCTCTTCCGTCCATAA
>JAHBVI010000085.1 GCA_019637635.1 Anaerolineae bacterium | reverse complement strand
AACTCCATAATCTGGACGACGCATGGGCATGGCCCAAATTTCAGGCAGAACGGGCGTGGATGCAGGACATGGAGAAGGGGTTAAGGGTTTTGGCGCTCTTATAGAGGAAATGGGCTGATTGACCGACAAATCTTGTTTGCAAAGGCGACAGAACACGGATTTGCAGGATGTGCGGATAAGCCATGAAACAGCTTGTTAAGTAGGCCGGTTTACATCAAAAGCGTTTGCTTACCCATATTGATTCACCCTCTCGCCGGTCATACAGGTAAATATCATAACAATTGTGCGGGGGGAAAAAAGTATCATGGCATATCGCCGTATCAGATGGTGTCAGGTTGTCAGCAGTAGAGGAAAATGTGACCCAACGGCCGTCATAAGAGATAGCGAAACCTGGTTCAAAACTACCCCCGGTAAAAGCAGGCAAAATATCTATGACTTCTCCATTACCTGGAATACCATCGCTGTTCACACTCACTAACTCAGACTCACCTGTCATGCGGTTAAGTATAAAAACATCAGCCCCTTTTGAAAATACAACCCATTGTCCATCGCCCGAAATCGTACTGCCGAAACAAGTGTCGTCCTCAATTCCACACAAGGGCGTTGTCTGCTCAGTTTCCCTATCATAAATTGTATTGTTGAAAGCCAACCAACGGCCGTCATCAGAAAGGCTTAAACTAAAATCTCCCATTCCCAAACCATAAGCCTCGCCTACGGCAATCCGTTTCATCACTTCCAACTCCCGATCATAAAGAAATACATCGCCACAACTATAGTTCACGTCACTTTGCTGGCAGCGTTCACTATCGTCTGCCACCAGGTTTCCTGCCCATGACCAAAATGCCACCCAGCGTCCATCAGCCGAAATTTGGGGAGCCAGGCTGTTGCCATCAGCAGGCCTGCCGTCTAAAGCAGAACTTGCTCGTGTCGTTCGCTCAGTCTGGCGATCATAAATGAAGACATGCCATTGGTCGGTCAGGGCATTGAAGGCAATGTAACGGCCGTCACCGGAAATTGTGGGGCTGACTCCAGATGGGCTTATCAGCGAAAGGGATTGACTTTGTAAGTCGTATAAAAAAATACCCCAATCACGGTTTGCTTTGTTAGAAGCCAGATTGCTGGCTTCTGAGCTAAATACAACCCAATTCCCATCAGCCGATATGTCCGGTTGACGACTGTGACCATTTCCTGATTCGCCGGAACTCGACGCACTGAGCAGGCTTATTGTCCCGGTTTGATGGCTATAGAGGAACACGTTGGTACAGTTCCAATTCCCCCCGTCCAGGTAACGACACTGAGCCACAGGCTTTGTGTGCAAATCTCCTGCTGAAGACACAAAGGCGATTGCCTGACCGTCCGCCGAGATACCGGGCGAGAAACTATCGCCCGGCTCCCGCTCAGGAGGTGAGGTGGCAGAAATGGGAACGGATGAGGGCGTAAATTCTGGCGTGGCGGTAACGGCTGGTATAACTGGCGTCGCCGCAGGCGTTTCGGTAAAGGTGGTTAACGCCACGGAAGGCGTAATTTGCGGCGTTTGCGTCACTATCTCTGGTTCAGGTGTTATGTTCCGCTGGTGATCAACCGGAAATGAGCAAACTGTAAGGAATAAAAACGAACCCATGAGAGTGAAGACAGCGAAATAAGGTTTCATTGTGAAGAGCGGGCAAAGGTACATGCCAGCTAGTCAAGTGGGCTGAGAAAAAGGGCTTGTCCCCGCCATTGAGGGTCGCGGGGTACTACAGCCAACATTTGCCCGTTGGCTGATAATTCGGCATCCAGAATAGCGCCACTATATCCAGGAAGTTGGAATCGGGCATAAACCTGGCAATCTGGCCAGGTGTAGACAGTCACAACCCGATAATCGTCCGTACTCTGAACAACGTATGGCGTTTGGGGAACACGCCACAATGGGTCACAGGTCGGCGCCTGTCGTAGGGGTTGGTTGACGGCCGTTATATCCCGTAGCCTGGCGTTACCGCCCCCATAAACAACGATGGCCCCGTCTGAACGTAAGTAGACATTGTCGCCAGGACCAACGAGCATTGTTTCTACGCTATCGGTATCGGAATGATAAATCTGCGGTTGCAGTCGTGGGCCATTCCCCCCCATATCGGAGAGAAGAATGTGATAGTGTTTGCTGGCCGCTTCCACGAACACGTCGGCGCGTGGTAAGTTTTGCCCCCGTACATAATCTAGCCCAAAAAGCGGCAGCAACGGCCGTACCTGTCCATCCACCGTCATCAAGAATGGCCCTTGATCGTAACTAACCGTCATCACCATTTCAGTTTCGTTTAGCCATACGGGGCCACCAAAGGTTCCATCTAAAGCATTAACCGGTTCCCAATCGTAGCTTTCAAAAATCTCGCCGCTGGCTACATTCACTAACCGCGTACCGCCAACAGGTGAACGGTCGCCGGTATAATTGCCAGCCAGCGTCACAGCAAGAATCTGGCCATCAGGCGACCAGACCAGATTGTTAAAGAAGTCAGGTTCGATCTCTTCAATCGGGTGGACAGCGCCGCTCTCCAGGTGATAGAGCCAATACGCTGTTTGCCCGGCGAACAGCACATAATCGCCGTCTGGGCTAACGTTGACAATATAGCGGATGGGTTCGGCAAAAGCGCCAGCCAGGTTTTGCTCACGGCCGCAAGGCGCATCGGCTTGCCATACCTGCCCATCTTCAGTAACGATGAGCAGATCGCCATTAGATAACCATGTGTGTCGCTGCCCATGACCTGGCCCTTCGTGCCCAAAAGTTCCATCCAGCAGATAACGCTGGCATTTTTCAGTGGTGACGGTATCGTAAATGGTGAACGTCCCAGGGGCCGTTCCGGGTACGTCTGGATAAATACTTTGCGCAAGCTGTTCTTCTGTATATTCAAAATAGGCCAGGTAACGGCTATCGGGCGACCAACCCATCAGGCGCACATTGCCACCCGTGAAAATGGGTTCACCGGCTATATCTTGCAGGGGAACTCCTGGTATCTCCGTGAGCGGGCATTCTACGGTAGCTGTGATGCTGCCTACCGGCCACTCGTCTAAGTCGCGTAATGCCGTCACAATGATCTCAAGCTGCCTGCGGCGAAGACATCTCTCAGGGAAACCATCCTGGTGGGGAGCGTCAATTTCTGGTACTACAAATGTAGCAACCTCTGGCCCAACATCATATGTAAATTGCTCATTACTGCCTGGATAATGCAGATAAATGCGGAATCCCTGTTGGTCACTGAAATTGTCCTGCCAAAAGATGCATAGTGGCGACTCAACAATCTCTACAGGAACACTGCCTGGCATAGCGCGTTGGGGACAAGTTGGCTCCATTGTTGCTGATGGCGTGATAGTAATAAATGATGATGCTGTCGCTTCTGGCTCCAAGGGGGTTGGTGAGGCAGGGATTGTTGCAGACAGGGTAGTTGGCGTTTCAGGAACGACCGTGCTGCTGACCATCTCATGTAAACCTTCCCTGGTCCCTTCCACGCCCCTTTTACAACCTACCACAGACGCCAGGCACATGATAATTAAGAAGAGAAGTGTATTTTGCAACACGAATTACTCCGGGTGGGGCTTGCAGAACGAACAATATATCTTGCATCATCAATAATTAAAAGTGTAGATTGAACTTTGCCCAGCCCATATTTGAGCCTGACAAGTCCCAAAATTCATGGACTGACCCCATCTGCGTTGTAAATGAACGTGGAATCCCCTATAACAGGTGCAATTACAATTGGTACTGGGCACTCTTCCTAGCTCCCTTCCCCAGACATTATTTTGGTACCAGAGATCTGGGAGTATGCTGCTCTCCAGAAGGTGACCATACATGACACCACCAATATAGACAGTGCCATTAAAATCACTGTACAAACTTACTAACACCCCATAAGCCCATGTCCCTGTATTTCCACAAAACATAGCTCTTTTTTGTGTGCGAATGCTTTGAATTCCGGTAGTAGAATAAAATTTGACACTTTGATTTGGACTGGCACTAATGTCAAGGGGAGCGCCCCATCCTTCACCGCCGAGAGAAGTTGCGTGGGGGCATTCGGTATTTCCAGCATTACAGTTACACGGTGGATTACAATTTGGGCTGCAAGGACATACAGGCGCACAAGGAGCAGTAAGTCTACATTGTCGCACTACTCCATCGGTACAAGTTACAGTCTTTGTACAATAACACGCTTGCCCCCAATTAACGCCAGTATTCGGTGCGTATACAAAAGCAGTTCCCATGATATCGCCTCCTTGTAATTCTATTAAATGAAAAGAGAGGATGGCTTGAGATGGTTTGGGCCTACCCAAGTTAAATCACATATTATTTTTTCAGAAGTGTCAATGAGTTTGAAAGGCGTTCAACATCAGTGCGATTCATAAATCCTTCTGCAACCAGGGTGTAAAGAATATCATTTTGAATCCAATGACAAGCATAGCCACTGGCAGTGGCAATCATAAGACCAGGCGACGGAAGATGATTCACTTTCTCTAATACAACTGCTGGCCCATTTTCCTCAATTGGATGGCTGGACCAAAGGGGAAAAGGTCTAGGAAAGTCAGGAGTGGCTGCAATAATAATAGTGGTCTCCCAGGAATCTGCCATCTGATTGTAAGTGGCATAATCAATGGATACTGTAAATAACTCGAAATAACTCGCCATTCTCATGCCTGAGTGAGTGGGCTGCCTGTAATTTGGCGCCTTCGGGTAAATATCCAACATCATGGATGGGAATTTCTATAGCTTTGTTTAGATCTGCCACATTAGCAAACATTGTCACAATTGCTGTTGCTACGGGACCTCCTTGCTCTGCGCCAATCCCACAAACATTTGGCACTCCATTTCCTGAGGGCCGTACAAAACCAGGCAGTGGCGCCTGTTCAGGAAGAAGTAGGAAGCCCGCATAGAGTTCACCGACTTCCAATAACTTTACTTGTTCTGAGATAGGAACATTTCTTGCCGTAGACTTGGCCAAAACAGGTTGGGCTTCGGGAAACAGCCCAGCAATATGGGCGGTTATGATGCCGCCTAAACCGCCGATTGCTCCTTTTAAGAATTGGCGCCGACTATTTTTTCGGTTCATAAATTTACCTCCTTGCATCTGCTAATGTTTGCCTTTTGTTTGCGCTAAATGTAGATAGCAACTTTATTGCCGTTGCGATGCGGATGTGGCCTGGGATAAGTGTCTCCCATTTCCTTGCCTGTATACCCACCACTGTAACGCTACCGCCGCAAACAATAATGCCAGCCAAAAAAGCACAAGCCACGCTGCTGCCAGGATGCTGTTATCAGGTTGGTACAGTGGGCTGTTTAACCAGGCGTCCACAGAGAGTGGCGGCGGGTAACCATAAATGGCAACCAGCAGGCCCATCAATATCAGATTGCGATAAACAATAGTCCAGCGGGCTTTTTGTGTTTGGGGATGGGTGCGATGGCCGAAACAGCCACAGTCTACAGGCTTGCCTCGCCAGAAAGTGCTGATCACCACGGCCGTAAACGCCCACAACAATACAAAAGTGGCAACGGCCGCCAGCGGTGTCAGCAAACCGGCCATTAACAAAACACCGCAAACAATTTCGGCCCAGGGAAGCCCGCGCGCCAACAGCCAGGCTGTTCTACCTTTTACTACTTCATATGCCAGAATTTGCCGCAAGAACCAGCGTGGCCCGGCTTTCAGTTTAAGCAAACCAGCTAATACCAGCAGCCCGCCTACAATGAATCTTCCCAAAATAAGGGCAGCGTCAAACATGAGAGCGTAGTTCATGCCTTTTTCTCCCTGGCTGATAGAACGTTGTTCCTTCCAGTAATTTGTCTGTTTCTTGAGCGTTTTGCTGGCTTTGGTGAATGGTCTGGCTACAGTTTAGGGATTTTGCCGGGAAAATACAATGTCAGATCCGGCAAAAATATTGCCAGATCCGGCAATGAGCGGAATAGGGTAATCGGTGATCGGTAATCGCAGGAGGGATCAGGGGTCAAGGAGGTGGTGGGAGGCGGCATACACGGCCGCTTCAATGCGTGACTGAACGCCTAACTTCTGGCAGGCGTTCGCCAGGTCGTAGCGCACCGTGCGTGGAGAGATCTGCAAGTGGCGGGCTATTTCCTTATCTCTTTTTCCGGCAGCTACCAGACGCAAAATGATTTTTTCGCGTTTGCTCAGGTCATGGTCCGGGGCGTGTTTCGGAGCTTCGAGAAAAGATTGCGTCAGGCGCGAGCTTAACCACCTTTCGTTTTGGGTTAAAGCTGCTATTGCTTCCAGCCATTTCTCTGGCGGGTCACTTTGCAGGATGACGCCATCTACTCCTTGCTGCCGCAAATGCGAGAGGGAGGCACAATCCTGATCAGCAAAGATAACCATCGCTTTTAACCCCGGCGTAACCTGCTTATATGCCTGAATGGTTATTTTGCCCGTAGACATAACCAAATGCAGGTCTAAAATCAAAACATCGGGCCGACGCTCCCCGCACATTATAAGTAGCGATGTTCCCTCGCCACTATGTCCGATAAACGTTATCTGGTCATGTTGGGCTAAACTGGCTTGCAAAGCGTGATAAAAGATCGGGTCGTTAATCCCCACCAACACGCGGATGGCTTCTCCCATTGCTTCACCCTCCCATCGGATAGATTGATTACCCCTTGTCCTAACTTTTTTGCTTGAAAATCCATATGGCTAAAAACACGCTAATAGTATGTCGCTCCCCCCCTGTCTGTCAAGAAATTATTTTTGACAGGTAATGCTTGGCGCAATTTCACATAATGGCTGACGGCATACCCTATCCATGTTATAATGCCGCCACTTACGGAACATCTGAGCTATGGCTGAGAGAAAAATGAGCAACAACGGCCGTAAAACGACCAACAACAGTGCCAAATCCACGCGCCAGAAAACGGCCGCCAGCAGCAAACACACACGCGGCGGTACCGCAAAGCCGCCCGCGCCGCGTAAAACGCCCACCCCGCGCAAAACCACACCTCCACGTAAACCGGCGCGCCGCAGCAAAACCACACGCGAATTGCGCCTGAACCTGGCGCAAAAGGCGCTCATCGTCGGCATCGTCATTGTTTTTCTCACCGTCATCCTGGTACTCAGCCTGCTCTCGCCCACCCAGGGGCAATTAACGCAAGGTCTCTCGACGGCCATACGGCAGTTGTTTGGCTGGGGCGGGCTGCTGGCTCCGCTCATCACCGGCGGTATTGGGCTGTATCTGGTACTGTGGGGCATGGATCAGCAGCCGGAGGTGCCCGCCTTTCGCGTCACCGGCTTTGTTTTGCTCTTTCTGGCCTTTGAAGCGTTTGCCACCCAGGTTGTCCTGGGGCGGGGGACATATGCCGATGTCTGGGCAGTGGCCCAGGCCGGACAGGGCGGCGGCTATGTCGGCGGCCTTGTCACCTATGGGCTGCAAGGAAGTTTGGGCGATTTAGGCGCGGCTTTCACGCTGATTGTGGTGGCGATCATTGGTGCGGTACTGCTTTCCGGCGTCACGCGGGAAGGGTTCGGCCACTTTATCAACCAACTGCGCGCGGGATTCCCGGTGGAAGAGGCCGCGCCGCCGGAACGGGAAGTGGTGGTCAACAGCCGCCGCACCCGCCGCCCGGCCAATGAACCGGACCCCAACCAGCCCCCCTTGCCATTGGCCGCCGCCCCCGAACAGGCGCCCCCACCACCGGATACCGCCAAAGTAGCGCCGCCCAAAGTGCAGTTACGGCCGTCCCGCGAGACACGGCCGTCTGCCCCTAAAAGAGAACCCGCCGCCAAACCGGAAACCCCGACCATTGTTTCGCCCGTATTTTTGGGGAATAACGGCCGTCCGGCCCACAACTGGCAGCTACCCACCCTCACCGACATGCTTAACCCCGGCACCGACCATGACCCGTCTGGAACCATCATCCGCGAACAGGTGGAAATTATCGAACACACCCTGGAAAGTTTTGGCGCACCGGCCACCGTCGTCGAAATCAACCAGGGGCCAACCGTCACCCAATTTGGCGTGGAACCTAGCTTCCTGGAAATGCGCAACGGCAAACGCACCAAAGTCAAGGTGGGCAAAATTGCCGGCCTGGCCGATGACCTGGCGCTGGCCCTACACGCCGCCGCCATCCGCATCCAGGCTCCCGTGCCCGGCAAAGGGTACGTGGGCATCGAAGTGCCCAATCCGGCCAAAGCGCTGGTCTCCCTGCGCGACGTGATGGAGACAACCGAATTTCAGAAAATCAAATCGCCACTGCGGTTGGGGCTGGGGCAGGATGTCGCCGGGCAGCCCATCACCGCCGACCTGACCAAAATGCCGCACCTGCTCATTGCCGGGGCCACCGGCTCTGGGAAGTCTGTGTGCGTCAACGGCATCATCGCCTGCCTGCTGCTGCAAAACACCCCCGACCAGTTGAAGCTGGTGATGGTTGACCCCAAGCGGGTGGAGTTGACCGGGTATAACGGCATTCCCCATCTGGCTGCGCCGGTCGTCGTAGAGATGGATCGGGTCATTGGCGTGCTGCAATGGGCCATGCGGGAGATGGACAACCGCTACAAGATGTTTGCCGACGTGGGGGCGCGTAACATCACCGATTACAACAAAAAAATCCGCCGCCAGAAGGACGCCGAACCGCTGCCCTACATCGTCATCATCGTGGACGAACTGGCCGACCTGATGATGATGTCGCCGGAAGAGACGGAACGGGGGATTACCCGGCTGGCGCAGTTGGCGCGGGCGACGGGCATGCACCTGATTATTGCCACGCAACGGCCGTCGGTAGATGTCGTCACCGGTTTGATTAAGGCCAATTTCCCGGCCCGTATCGCTTTTGCGGTAGCGTCGGGCACGGACAGCCGCGTCATTCTGGACGCCACCGGTGCAGAGCGGCTATTGGGCCAGGGGGATATGCTTTATCAGGCCCCAGATGCCGCGTCCCCCATCCGGGCGCAGGGCTGTTTTGTCAGCGACGGGGAACTGAGCAAGTTGATTGATTACTGGCGCATTGCCCGCCGCTTTAACCTGATTCCGGCGACGGGAAGTGCGCAGCCGCGACCCGTGACACCGGAAATGGATGAAGACGATGAACCGGCGGCCCCTGTGGCTCGCAGCAAAACAACGGGATCGGACACGGCCGTGACCCAACCCGCACCCGCCATCGCCCCGCCGGTCATCAACATGGGCAGCGCCACAGCCCGCCCAACGCCGGAGAGCAAACCGGTGGTGATCACGGGGTCATCAGCGCCCACTCTGGATGTCGTGCCCGTGTCCCCACCAAAACCGGCGGCCAAACCCGAACCACCCAAACAGCAACCCTTATGGGAAGCGCTGCAAGAAATCGAAAACGAACCACCCGCGGCCGAAGATGAGCTGATGCCGGAAGCGATAGCCATGGTGCGCCAGCTAAACAAAGCCTCCACCTCCCTCTTGCAGCGCCGCTTCCGCATTGGTTACACCCGCGCCGCCCGCCTGATTGACCAGATGGAGGAGATGGGCATTGTGGGTCCCCCCACCGGCACCAGCAAAGCCCGCGAAGTGCTGCCCGGGGACGGCGCACCTGCAAAGCCTCATAATGAAGGGAGCCATGAGCCAACCGAAACCGACGAAGAGTTCTGATATTGGCGCTAAACGGCTGGTGAGCCTGGCCCCGACGGCCTGGGTAAGATGGTTGACGGGGGTGGACACGGCCGTGTCTCTGGACATCCTCTCTGGCGAATTCCAATGGGTCAGCCGCGCCAACGACGTGTTGATCAAGGCTAATTCCCCGGCGCATGGCGATTTCCTGGTCGCCAATGAAATACAGCTACACGCCGACCGGCGCATGGAGAGGCGTCTACGGGCCTATGCCGCCCTGGCCGAAGAACGGTACAACCTGCCAGTTTTTCCCGTGCTGGTGAACATTTTGCCCACAACAGCCCGCATCAGCCGGCGTTACTACGCCAAATTTATGGGGCTGGTGGCCCGGCAAGATTTCAAGGTGATCAACCTGTGGGAAGTAGAAGCTGGGTTGGTTTTTGATCTGAATTTGCCCACACTGCTACCCTTTGTGCCGGTGTTGAAGGGTGGCGATAATGTGGCCTCTGTTAAAAAAGCGGTCAACCTGCTCCGCGCCGAAGGGGACCTGGAAGAGTTAGAGCCGCTGCTTGCGTTTTTCGCTCGCTTTGCTTTAGAATCAGAAGTGATCAGACACATTATGAGGTGGGATATGGCTGTTTTAAGAGAATCACCCTGGTATAACGAAATTTTGGCCGAAGGTCTGGCCGCAGGCCGCAAAGAAGGCCTGCAAATTGGCCTGAAGGAAGGCCGTGAAGAAGGTCGTGAAGAAGGTCGTGAAGAAGGTCGTGAAGAAGGCCGTGAAGAAGGCCGCGAAGAATTGCTGCTGTTTATTTTGCGGCGGCGGTTTGGGGAACTGCCGTATGAATTGACGCAGCAAATTCGCCAACTTGATGCCGAGAAAAATCTGGAATTGGCCGACCTGGCTTTGGAAGCAAAATCTCTGGCTGAGATACAAGCCTTTTTCCACGCCAACTGATGCCCGCTCTGCCACACCTGACAGGTCTTTGAGACCTGTCAGGTGTCACCGTCTCTCTATCCCCCTTTCAATCTTGCAACTGAAATTGGTTTGTGGAATACTTCCGCAAAAGGGCGACGGTCATCCGTCGCTTTTTGTATCTCATAATCTATTCCGCTGTGATGGTATTTTCCCTGACCACGCAGCGCATTATTAACAGCACAAGGAGAATAAAGCGCATGGGGCTTGTAGAACTGATGCCTCAAGATAAAGCGACGGCCGCACGGCCGTCCCTCATCAACGATTTTTCACTGGTAGCCGCCACGGCCAACGGCACCGGCAGCCAGACAGCCAACATGACCATATTGCGGGCGCTCTTCAAAATGGGCATTCCCGTGAATGGCAAGAATATCTTTCCCAGCAACATCCAGGGTCTGCCCACCTGGTACCACATTCGCGTCAGCAAAGATGGCTACATCGCCCGGCGGCACACCTCGGAGATTTTGATCGCCTTTAATCAGGCGACGGTCGCCGAAGACATCCAGAATTTACCGCCGGGTGGGGTGTGTATTGTCAATGCGGATTGGCGCAACACGCCGCAGCGGGATGATGTAACTATGTACGCCATCCCCGTCAACCAGTTTGTGAAGGAGACAGGTACGACCGGCAAACAAAAAGATTATGTGGCGAACATGGTCTATGTGGGGGCGGCCGCCCAATTGCTTAACATTCCGCTGGAGAAGATTGAGGAGGCGTTAAGTTTCCATTTCAAGGGGCGGCGGAAGCTGATTGACCTGAATTTGAATGTGGTGAAAGCGGCTTATGCGTGGACGGCCGTAAACATCATCAAAAGCGACCCCTATGGCGTGGAGCCGATGAATGAGACGGAAGGGCTGATTATGATGACCGGCAATGAAGCCGCCGGGTTGGGGTCTGTCTTTGGCGGCGTCACTTTTGCCGCCTGGTATCCCATCACCCCTTCCACCAGTCTGATTGACGCGCTGAATGAATACCTGCCGCAACTGCGCCGTGACCCGGAGACGGGCGAACACAACTATGTGGTGGTGCAGGCGGAGGATGAATTGGCGGCGATTGGTATGTTGCTGGGCGCGGGCTGGGCGGGGGCGCGGGCGATGACGGCCACCTCCGGCCCGGGCATTTCGCTGATGGCGGAATTTGCGGGGTTGGGCTATTTTGCCGAGATTCCGGCGGTGATTTGGGATATTCAGCGGGTTGGCCCCAGCACCGGGCTGCCCACACGCACGGGGCAGGGGGATGTGACCTTTGTTTATTACCTGGGGCACGGGGATACGAAGAATGTGATTTTGTTCCCCTCGACGATTAAAGAATGTTTTGAGTTTGGGACGACAGCGCATAATCTGGCCGACCAGTTGCAGACGCCGGTTTTTGTGTTGAGTGACCTGGATTTGGGGATGAATAACTGGATGTCGGAGCCGTTTGACTATCCGGCGGAGCCGATTCGGCGGGGCAAGGTGCTGCGTGGCGATGAGATTCCGCTGGATTGGGGGCGGTATGTGGATGTGGACGGCGACGGCGTAGGCTACCGCACGCTGCCGGGCGATGAGAATTGGCAGAGTGCCTGGTTTGCGCGGGGCACGGGGCATAATGCCAGGGCGACGTATAGTGAACGGCCGTCTGACTGGCACGAAAATATGGATCGGCTGCGGCGTAAATTTGACACAGCCCGCGACATGGTTCCCGGCCCGGTGATTGATGAGGTGGAGGGGGCGGAGATTGGCATTATTGCCTATGGTACGACGCGCTACGCCATTGAAGAGGCGCGGGATCGGCTGGCGGCGGATGGCATCAAGACCAGCTTTATGCGGCTGCGGGCGCTGCCGGTAAATGAGGCGGTGCGAGACTTTATCCGCCGCTATAAACAGGTGTATGTGATTGAGATGAACCGCGATGGGCAGATGCACGCCATTTTGCAGACGGAAGCGCCGGAACTGGCGACGCGGCTGGTGTCGCTGGCATATCTGGATGGGATGCCGTTGACGGCGCGGTGGGTGGTGGAGGCGGTGAACGGTAATCGGTAATCGGTTATCAGTAATCGGTAAATCACTCACCGATTACCGTTCACCGATTACCGATAACGGAGATAAAAAATGGGTACAAGACGAGAACCTAATACAAATTTAATTGGGCTGGCGAAGGTGGATTATAACGGTAGTCCGACAACGCTGTGCCAGGGGTGTGGGCATAATTCGATTGCCAGCCAGGTGATTCAGGTGGCGTTTGAGTTGAGCGTACGGCCGCATGAAATTATCAAGTTGAGCGGGATTGGCTGTTCGAGTAAGTCGCCAGCATACTTTTTAGGGCAGTCGCATGGTTTTAATGGGCTGCACGGCCGTATGCCCAGTCTGGCTACGGGGGCGCTGCTGGCCAACCATCACCTGCGCGGCATTGGCGTGAGTGGAGATGGGGACACGGCCAGCATTGGCATGGGGCAGTTCAAACATTTGATGCGGCGTAATGTGCGCATGGTGTACATTGTGGAGAACAACGGCGTCTATGGGCTGACGAAAGGGCAGTTTTCGGCGACGGCCGATGAGGGGCAAGAGTTGAAATATGCGGGCGTGAATGATTTGCCGCCGATAGACATTTGCATGGAGGCGGTGATTGCGGGCTGTGGTTTTGTGGCCCGCTCGTTTTCCGGGGATGCGAAGCAGGTGCGGGAGTTGCTGAAGGCGGCGTTGAGTCATCGGGGCACGGCCGTGTTGGACATCATCAGCCCGTGTGTGGCCTTTAACAACCATGATACCTCGACCAAGAGCTACGGCTATGGCAAAGACCACGAAGCGCCGCTGCATGACTTTGGCTGGGTGCCACCGGCCGAGGAGATTACGATTGAGGCGTATGAGCCGGGCGAGATGCGGGTGGTGGAGATGCACGATGGTTCGCACATTCAATTGCGCAAGCTGGAAGAGGATTATGACCCGACGGATAAACTGGGCGCGCTGCACCGGCTGCAATGGGCGCAGGAGCAGCAGGAGTTTATTACGGGCTTGATTTATTATGACCCGGAACGGCCTTCGCTGGCCGAAGTGAGCCGCCTGTCAGACACACCGTTGGCGCTGTTGGATGGGGAGCGGATACGGCCGTCGGCACAGGCGTTGACGGAGATTATGGCGGGGTTGCAATAAATCGGTCATCAGTAATCGGTAAACGGTAATCAGAAGAGACGGCCGTACCCGCTACGGCCGTCTTTTTTGCCACAATTCCCTCCCTTTTCAAATATAGTTACAATACGAATTTATAGCGTGGAACCGAAGCAGGTGGGGATAGATTATACCCTGCCTGACCGACCACTATTCAGATGCAATACAATCTTTTTGCAGGGTAAAGATGACGGCCGTCAGGCTGTGACAAGCAGTCGATCATCAACAAGCCTCACTCTGAGAAGATGTATGAGAGAGATCATGTACAACCAGAGTAGTATTTTTATTGTGGCCATACTCTTTATCACCCTGGTATTGGCGATGGAAGTGGGCTATCGGCTGGGGCGTAAAGTTCAATCTCGCACCGAAGAAGAGAGCAAATCACATGTCAATGCCATTCAAGCCTCCTTGCTTGGTGTTTTGGCGCTGATGCTCGGCTTCACGTTCTCGCTCTCGTTGCAGCGATATGACAGCCGCAGTTTAGCTGTAGTGGATGAAGCGAATGCCATTGGCACTGCTTATCTGCGTTCGCAACTGCTGCCGCCGTCCGTGCGTGGTGACGTGCAGAGGATATTGCACGAATACCTGGATGCACGTGTTCAGGAAAGTACAGTCCCTTTGTCGGACCAGGCGACACGGCAGGTATTGCTGGCGCAAGTAGCCCAGAGTCAGAATGCCCTGTGGCGTTATGCGGTGCAGGCTGTTGAAGAGGATGATCGCCCCGTTACGACCGGTTTGTTTATCCAATCGCTCAACGAGCTTATTGACTCTTTCGGGCGGCGCAACGCGGCTTTAGACAGGCATATTCCTGAAATTGTCCTGTTTCTTTTGTTTGGTACGTTTGTGATAACCTGGGGGATTGTTGGTTATGCTTCGGGGATTACCGGACAGCGCCCGTCCTTTGTGGCCTATATCATGCTCTTTCTGGTGGTACTCCTCATCTTAATCATTATTGACTTAGACCGCCCGCGGAGGGGCATGATCCAGATTGACCACACCAGTCTGACAGAGTTGCAAGCCACTATGCAGGCGGCACAAGATGAAGGCAGCCAGGATTAAATGTCAACGGCCGTGTCCCTACGGCCGTCTCCGCTTAAGTAGTTGTAATGGATGACATCGGCACATACCAGGAGCGCACATTTCCCGTGTTTCGCAATCCGACGATTGATGTGCTGGAACACGGCCGTAAAAAGCACCACATCCCCCTCTTGTTAGAAATTGACGTGACCGAGGCGCGTGGTTATTTGCGCCAGATCAAGGTGGCAAGTGGGCAGAGCCTCTCCTTTACCGCCTGGGTGATGGCCTGTGTGGGGCAGGCGGTGAGCGAACACAAATATGTCCATGCCCTGCGCAAAGGGCGACGGCGGCTGATTCTGTTTGATGATGTGGATATTTCGGTATTGGTGGAGCGGGCTGTCAGTGGGGACGGCCGTGCCCAATCCTTACCCATGCCCACCATCATCCGCAAAACCAATGAAAAGAGCGTCCAGACCATCCACAACGAAATCCGTGCCGCGCAGGAGGCACCGGTGGCAAAAGATGACGTGCAAATTGGTGGCGGACGCCCGGCCTGGACTACCCGTTTGTTTGCCATGCTGCCCGCCTTCCTGCGCCACCTGATTGTGTGGCGGCGGCTGGCGCGTAACCCCTTTCTGGCGAAAAAAATGATGGGCACCGTGGTCGTCACCTCCGCCGGGAATGTAGGTAAAGAGAATGGCAGCGCCTGGGGCATCCCGTTGGGCATTCACCCGTTGATTGTGGCGGTGGGCGGCATTGCCCGCAAGCCCGGCGTTGTTGGCGAGGCCATTGCCATCCGCGAAATTCTCAGCCTGACGGTGTTATTCGACCACGATGTGACCGATGGCGCGCCGGTGGCCCGTTTTGTGCAAACGCTTAAAAAGTTGTTGGAGAGCGGTTGTGGTCTGGATGAGATGGTTGTGCCTGTTGATACACGGCCGTAACCCCTACACCTGGCTCTCCTCACGGCCGTACACCGCCCGCACCCGATACACCGACTTATTTTGCGTCTCAAAATAGGTGCGCACCATCATTTCCGCCAGCAAACCCAGCACCAGGAATTGTACGCCCAGCATGGTTAACAAGATGCCTAAGGAGAGCAACGGCCGTTCCCCAATCTGCGTCCCATGAAACCCGTCCCAACCACCAACAATGCCACCCCAAATTTTCAACAGCGCCAGATACGCCAGGATCAATCCACCAGCGGCCCCACAACCCATCCCCAAATAACCAAACAGGTGCATGGGCCGGTCGCTATATTTGCGCAAAAAAATAATCGTGATCAAATCCACCAGGACGCGAAACGTGCGGCTGATCCCATATTTGGATTCCCCCGCCACGCGCGGGCGATGGTTCACCGGCACCTCCGCCATGCTGTACCCGGCAAAATTCACCATCTCCGGGATAAAGCGGTGCATCTCCCCATACAAATGTAAATCCTGCGTCACCTCGGCGCGAAAGAGGCGCAGCGAGCAGCCGCGATCATGCAACTGCACGTCAGACGCGCGGGCAATCAGCCGGTTGGCAATATAAGATGGCAGCTTACGCATCAGAAACGCATCATGCCGGTTCTGCCGCCAGCCATTCACTACGTCATACCCCTCGTTCAACTTTGCCATCAGTTGGGGAATGTCCGCCGGGTCATTTTGCCGGTCGGCGTCAATGGTGAGAATGGCACGGCCGTGAGCATAATCAAACCCTGCCGCAAACGCCGCCGTCTGCCCATGATTGCGCCGAAACTGAATAACCACCACACGTGGATTTTCCGCCGCCAATTGGCGCAGCAGTTCCGTGCTACCGTCCGTGCTGCCGTCATCCACGAACACCACCTCATACACAATCGGCTCCGCCGCCAATGCCGCAGTGATTTCATCCAGCAACGGCCGTAAATTTTCCACCTCATTAAAAACAGGCACCACAATGGATAGGTCTTTGGTGTACATAGTAACTTTTATTGAGACTGAGAGATTAAGAGACTGGGAGATTATAGTCTCTTAATCTCCCAGTCTCTTAATCTCCTCTTTAGCAACCCCACTCCTTACACGGGGTTAAACAGGGTGATCATAAGCGTTACGGCAATGTAAACAGGCGATTATAACATGACGTTTTGATTGGAGAAGTGAGCATTGGTAAAGGTAGACAACGAACCCTATACAACTGATATACGCCGAACTGAGTCGGAGACAGCCCTGGGCGTTTCCGTCATCGTCACAGTAAAAAACGAAGGGGAAGGCATACGGCCGTTGCTCGATTCCCTCATTGACCAGAGCCGCCGCCCCAACGAAGTGATTGTCTGCGATGGCGGCTCCACCGATAACACCCTGGAAATCCTGGCCGAATACAAACGGTGGCTGCCCCTGACCGTCCTCGTCGCCCCTGGCGCCAACATCAGTCAGGGCCGCAACCGGGCCATCGCCGTCGCCGCCGGCCCCATCATTGCCGCCACCGATGCCGGCGTGGTACTCTCCCCCTGCTGGCTAGAAGACATTGTCGCGCCCATCGAACGGGGGGAAACGGCCGTGACCGCCGGCTGGTTTGAAGCCGACCCTTACACCGACTTTGAAGTGGTCATGGGCGCCACGGTGCTGCCCACTCGCCGCGATATTGACCCCGCCACCTTTCTCCCCTCCAGCCGCTCCGTTGCCTTCCTTAAAAGCGCCTGGGAGAGTGCTGGCGGCTACCCGGAATGGCTGGATTACAGCGAAGACCTGGTGTTTGACTTTGCCCTTAAGGAACAGGTGGGCGACTTTGTTTTTGTGGACACGGCCGTAGCCTACTTCCGCCCCCGCCCCAGCCTCACCGCCTTCTTCAAACAATACTACCGCTACAGCCGGGGCGACGGCAAAGCCAACCTGTGGCCGCTGCGCCACCTCATTCGCTATGCCACCTACCTGGTTGCCCTGCCCCTCATTTTGCGCCTCATCTGGCGGGAGAAGGCGTGGGGCTGGCTGCTGTTGGTGGGGGGGACGGCCGTGTACTGCCGCCGCCCCACCCAACGCCTCTGGCAAAACACCTGGGGCTGGCGTCCCCCCTCCCGCCTGCGCGCCATCGCCCTCATCCCCATCATCCGCCTGGTGGGGGACATCGCCAAAATGCTCGGCTACCCCGCCGGCCTCTGGTGGCGTTGGCATAATCGGTAGGTATTTACGTGAACACGTAAACACCATGAGAGAACCCCTAACCGGCCTTGTCCCCCTCCTTGCCTGATGCTACCATTGCCCCGATATTGAGCCGACGCACACCGTCGGCTTTTTAGAACCAATGGTAATTAAAAGGACCCCTCCCCGTTATCCCCGCCGCGGGCCATCCTGCCTGCTGTTTCTGTTTGTCATCTTTGGCATCGGCGTGACCCTGTTTGTCATTCAAAATGCGGATGAAGTGCGCGACGTGATCATCCCCACGGTGACGCCCGAACCTACCCGCTCGGCTACCGAGTTTGCCCTGCTGGCCGAAATCAGCCAGCGCGATGGCGGCACCGAGGAAGCCATCGGCTACTATCGCCAGGCGTTGCGCCTGGATGCTACCAAACCAGAAATCTATATCCGCTACATCGAATTGCTGGTAGATTACGGTTGCCCGTCTATGGAAGTGGGCGCTGCCGGTGAAACCATCAACTGCATTGAAGAGGCGTTGGCGCGCAGCGAAGAAGCCATCGTGTTAGCGCCGGATAATCCGCGCGTGTGGACGGCCGTCGCCGCCGCCTATCTGGCCAATGGCTACCGGCTGCTGGATGCGGGCGACCCCAACGGCGCCAACCTGGAATACGCCCAGGCCGTCACCGCCGCCGAGCGCGCCATTGGTCTGAACCCCACCGACCCCACGGCGCTCTCTACCGCCTATGCCTATGCCGCCGGCGGCCTGGTAGCGCAGCGCAAACCGGAGCTATACCAGGACGCCCAGATTCAGGCGGAAACCGCCATCACCCTGGACCCCAATAATGCCCTGGCCCGTTACTTCATGGGGCAGGTTTTTACCATGCAGGCCTTCTACTCCGCTGCGCGTGAACAGTTTCAACTCGGTTTACAATCCAACCCCAATTTTGCCGATCTCTACATTGAGATGGCCTACAATTCCTTTGCCAACAGCCGCATACCGGAAGCCATTATCTGGTTCAAGGATGCCCTAAAGGTAGACCCCAATAACGCCGCCGCCTATGACGGCCTGGCCTATATGTATTTGCAATTGGGCGACGACGTGCAGGCAGAGGAAAACGCCCAGAAATCGGTGCAGTTGAACCCGAATGTGGCGCGGGCACACGGCCGTTTGGGTGAAGCCTATATGCGCAACAACAAATTTGACTTAGCCATTGAAGAATTCACCAAAGCTACCACCCTCTATGGCGCACCCACAGAAACCAACGCCCGCTTTTTCTATCTGTTGGCGGACGCCTACATCCGCGCCGGCCTGCAAAACTGTCCCCAGGCCATCCCCCTGCTGCAAGCTGTCACCGAAAAGAATCAGTTCTATGGCGAATTGGCGCAACAATACCTGCTCGACTGCCGTCGCGCCGTTTTAGAGGGCAGCCAGTAGTCAACCTTTGCATTTTTCCCTCAAGCAGATTATCATTCCATCGCTTTTGGCACTCCAAGACGTTGATTGCTAAAAACGGCTTGACAACCTCCTATTCTGTGCTAAAATGCCAGCGAAATTTTAGCACTCTCCACACTTGAGTGCTAAAGCCTCAACAGAATTCCTATACAAGTTAACAAAAGGAGAATTGCTGCATGAATCTTAAGCCCCTGGGTGATCGTTTAGTTGTGGAACCCAAAGAGCGCGAACAGACGACAGCTTCCGGCCTTGTTTTGCCGGAAACCGCGGCCGAAAAGCCGCAAGAAGGCGAGGTTATCGCCGTTGGCCCTGGCCGCCGTGATGATGATGGCGAACGCATCGCCATGGACGTTAGTGTTGGCGACCGCGTCCTCTACGCCAAATATGGCGGTACTGAAGTCAAAATTGACGGGAAGAAATTACTTATTCTCAAAGAATCTGATGTTCTCGCCATTATCGAGAGCTAACTGCGAAGGAGAAACTAAAACATGGCCAAACAAGTTGCATTTTCCGAAGATGCCCGGCGCAAGCTGAAGAAAGGCATTGACACCCTGGCTACGGCCGTAGCCACCACCCTCGGTCCCAAAGGGCGCAACGTCGCTCTGGACAAAAAATTTGGCGCCCCCACCATCACCCACGATGGCGTCACCGTCGCCAAAGAAATTGAACTGGACGACCCCTATGAAAACATGGGCGCCCAACTGCTGAAAGAAGCTGCCACCAAAACCAACGACATCGCCGGTGACGGCACCACCACCGCCACCGTTCTGGCCCAAAACATCATCAACGAAGGGCTGAAGAACATCGCCGCCGGCGCCAACCCCATGCTCCTGAAACGGGGCATTGAAACCGGCACCCATGCCCTGGCCGAAAAAATCCGCAGCATGGCGATCACCATTGATAGCAAAGAAGAAATCGCCTCTGTGGCCTCCATCTCCGCCCAAGACCGTGAAATTGGCGACCTCATCGCCACCGTCATGGATAAAGTGGGTAAAGATGGCGTCGTCACCGTGGAAGAATCCCGCAGCCTGGAATTTGAAACCGAATACGTTGAAGGCATGCAGTTTGATCGCGGCTACATCAGCCCCTACTTCGTCACCGACGCCGACACCATGGAAGCCGTCATCCAGGACGCCTACATCCTCATTCACGACAAGAAAATCAGCTCTGCCCAAGACATTGTGCCCGTGTTGGAAAAAATGCTCCAGATTGGCAAGAAAAACCTGGTGGTCATTGCTGAAGACGTAGATGGCGAAGCGCTGGCAACCCTGGTACTGAACAAACTGCGCGGCATGGTCAATGCTCTGGCAATTAAAGCGCCTGGGTTTGGCGACCGCCGCAAAGCGATGTTGCAAGATATTGCCGTTCTCACCGGTGGTCAGGTCATTACCGAAGAGATGGGCCGCAAACTTGAGAGCGTGCAGATCGCTGATCTGGGCCGCGCGGCCAAAGTTGTCTCCAGCAAAGATGACACCACCGTTGTGGATGGCGCCGGCGACGAAGGACAAATTAAAGCTCGCGTGGAACAGATCAAAGTAGAGATTGAACGCAGCACCAGCGACTATGACCGCGAAAAACTGCAAGAGCGCCTGGCCAAATTGGCCGGTGGTGTAGCCATCATCCGCGTAGGCGCCGCCACCGAGGTGGAACTGAAAGAGAAGAAACACCGCGTGGAAGACGCCCTGAGCGCCACCCGCGCTGCCGTCGAAGAAGGCATTGTGCCCGGTGGTGGTGTGGCTCTGTTGAACGCTCTGCCCGCTCTGGACAGCGTCTCTGTGCCGGAAGGCGACCAGGCCACCGGTGTGGGCATTCTGCGCCGCGCTCTGGAAGCACCCATGCGCAAAATTGCCGAAAACGCCGGGCAAAATGGGGACGTCATCATTCAGAACGTGCGGCGTGAACAAGAACGGCTGAATGACAGCAATATCGGCTATGACGTGATGACCGGCGAATACATCAACATGGTAAAAGCGGGCATCATTGACCCGGCCAAAGTGACACGCGGCGCGTTGGAAAACGCGGCCAGCATTGCTGCTATGGTACTGACCACCGAAGCGTTGATCACCGACATTCCCGAACCGGAAAAACCAATGCCCGGCGGCGCGCCCGGCGGCATGGGCGGCATGGACTTCTAAAAAACAAAGACCCCCATCTGGGGGTCTTTTGTTTTTACCCTGCCTTTGGTAAACTCAACCCATGAGTACACAATTACTTGAAAAACTTCTCCCGGCATTAGAGAAAATGGAGTGGCCGCAGTTACCGGAAGCAACCGAACAGGGACGCCAGGCTTATATGGTGGGTTTGGAACGGCTGGATGAATATGATGGCGACGTGAAGTTGTTGTCTTCGGCGCTGCGGGCGTTTCAGTCTGGAAATTCTAAACCGTATGCCTGCGCGGGGGTGGCCTATACGCTGCTGGTAGCGGCACAGGAGAGTGATGGGAGTTATGCCCCGGCGGGATTGGCGGAAAGTATGAAGTGGCTGGAACAGGCGCAAGAGGTAGCCCCGGACATTTTGGAGATTAATGTGATTGAGGCGATGATTTATGCAGGCTACGGCCGTGACGAAGACGCCCGCCTGGTTCTGGACTATCTGCAAGAAGCTGACCCCTATAACTATCAACTGTCCAAAGGGGAAATAGCTTACTGGAAACAACAAGGTGACGCCGAACAGATCATTCACTGGTTTAACGCAGCCGCCAAAGCCGCCGACAATGTGCCCCAACGGCTGCGTATGCGCGCCCGCCTGGGGGATTTTTATTTTGAACAGCATCGGCTAGATGAAGCGCTGGCTATTTACAAAGAAGCCATCCATTTCGATAACCAGAATGTGCGTTTATGGCACAAGATCAGCGTCATTTATTGGCAACAAGATAACCTAGACGAGGCGGAAAAAGTAAACCAACAAACCCTGCGTTTGCAGGCTGATTTTGCCCCAGCTGTGAAACTACACGAAGCCATTAAAGTCCGAAAACAAGAAGGGCATCGCACCGGGCGGTTATTTGGATAAGTAATTGTTGTGCAAACGGAGGTATGACAAGTGGCCGAGACTGTTTTAACCCACCCTTTTGCGGAAAGCGAAGCCTATGAAACTCCAGTGGTAGATGCCAGTCACCTGGTGACGGAGGATGATACGCCCGTGGACAACTTTTTCTCCGAACGGCAAATGGATTTGTTGATTGACACGCTCTACGCCTCGTGGCGCGGGCCAACAGTGGGTAGACCCTTTATGGCGATGGCCAATGTGGCCCTCTATTTTGCGCTGCGGCAGCAGCCCTTAGTGCCTGACGTGCTGATTAGCCTGGATATAGAACCGCCGGCTGACGTTTGGAAAAAGGAAAATCGCTCGTACTTCATCTGGGAATATGGCAAACCGCCAGATGTGGTCGTGGAGATTGTATCCAATCGTAAAGGGCAGGAGTTGGGGTACAAGCTGAATCAGTATGCCCGCCTGGGTATTGCCTATTACATTGTTTACGATCCCATCCGTTTATTGAGCAACAAGATCCTCCATGTCTGCACCTGGAAAGATGCGCGTTACCAGGAAAGCAAAAAAACATGGCTGCCGGCTGTAGAGTTGGGCGTTACTTTATGGACGGGGGTCTATCGGGACATGGAAGCGACCTGGCTGCGCTGGCAAGATGCGGCCGGTCATTTGCTGCTCACCGGTCAGGAACGCGCCGCCGTCGCTGAGGAGCGGGCAGAAGTGGCCGAGGGACGGGCAGAAGTGGCTGAGGAACAGGCTGCACTGGAACGAGAGCGGGCAGAGCGGCTGGCGGCGCAGTTGCGCGCGTTGGGGGTTGAGCCGGAATAAGGTGGGGACACGGCCGTGACCCCTCTCAACCAGACACACCAACTGCTTCTGGAAACTGGTGGCCCGTTTTTTGCTGCAAAAATGCAATCACCTGTTCTTGTACTTCAGCCGGAGAGAGGGGGCTGGTGTCCAGGTAAAAATCACAATGTTGGCGGGCATGGATCAGGCGCTCTTGCTGCATGTGCAAGCGGGGCAGGCCGCCTCCCAGGTGCGGCCGTCGGCGCGTCGCGTTGACATAATCCACATCCAGATAAATGAGAATATCAGGCCGACTGACGCGCCGCCACATATCGGGCACATAGGAATGTTCTTGGGCCGGTTGGCGCGTATCAATACCGAGCGATTTGAGGGTTTGGGACAAGGTGCTTTTTCCGGCGGAACAAGGGCCAACGACGGCTACACGCAAGGGCTTGCTTCGTAAGGGCTTACTGTCAGGCTCAGGTAGGGGAGGCGGCGTATCCATACGATTGCTAGAGGGGCAAATGCACATCCATGCGGCGTATTCTAGTATCATGCACGGGGGGCAACACGGCCGTTACCAGCACACTAATATCGTCTTTCGGACGGCCGTTATCCTTCGCCAACGCCCCTGCCATCAATGAATCGGCAATGGCTCGTGGCGATGTAATCCCGGCGGTTACCATTTCCCTGAATGCAGCCGCCGGATCATACCCGCTCTGCCCGCTCCAATCGCCGGCATGGCGCAGCCCATCTGTAAACACCACAATAATTGTGCCTACCAACAGCGGCAATTCTGTGATCACCGGCTTTGTATTGCGGTTCACCCCCACACTCTTGGAGGGTTCGTCCAACAAAATATGCCCATCGGCCTGGGTATAGACCAACACCGGCGCGGCGTTATTGCGCGAAATGACAAATGTTTTACTGACCAGATCAATGGAGAGAATGTTGAGGGTGGCGCTAACCTTACCGCCCCGCTGCGCATACAAATAATCGTGCGCGGCGCGCGCCGCGGCCCCATCTCGCACCCCCTCACTCAACAGTTGGATGGCTTTGCGCGCCACCATATTGCTAATAAGTTTAGCGGAGAGGCCGCTGCGCTGTCCATCTGCCAAAACGAAAGAAAGGCCGCCGGACGGCCTTTCTATCATTTCCAGAGTGTCACCACTTTCGCTGGAGGCGTATTTGCTTATCTTGGCAACAGCAAATTGCACTTCCACCGCAGTTTTTACCAGCGGTCGCCACCAGAGTCGTCACGGCGACGGTTATAATCATCCCGCCGGCCGCTACCACCCTTATTACGGGAGTCGCCGCCGCCACGATAACCACCACTGCCACCACGATTGCCACCGCTGCCGCCGCGATAACCACCGCTGCCGCCGCGATTACCACCGCTGCCGCCACGATAGCCGCCGCTGCCACCACTGCGTTCTTCACGTGGTCTGGCTTCATTGACGCGCAGTTCACGGCCGTCTACTTCTTTTCCATTGAGGGCTGCAATTGCCTGGTCTGCCGCATCTCCTTCCATCTCCACAAAACAGAAACCACGGAACCGACCGGTATCCCGATCATTGATCATGGCCACTGAATCCACAGAACCAAATTCCGCAAACAAGTCACGAACCTCATCCTCTGTGGCCTGAAACGACAAATTACCGACATAAATTTTCTTGTTCAACTTACCAAAATCTCCATTTTGCGCTTGTCTGCGGCCGTGCTGCAAACTTGCCTAAAAACTATAAACCAGAACTGTAGCATAACATTTTTTTTGCAAACAGTCCAAAGTTTGGTAGTCCGCGGACCTGTCAGGTTTGGCAAACCGGGCAGGTCTGCACACGCTTAGCTAATGACATAAAATGGCAGGGGCACAAAGACCAATAAAAACATCACCATACTGAAAATGGCGACCGCCCGGCGGGGTGGGTCTAGCGGCGTCACGTCGTCTAATGGTTCGGCGTGCAACCGACCAAAAAAGTAAAGTAAGATAATCCACACCACCCAGGTAAAAACACCCCCACTTAACAGGGAAACAACAGCTAACAACGCCAGCATCACCATGACCGGCAGGTAAAACTTACTTGATTTCTCGCCAAACAGGGCATATGTGATGTGCCCGCCATCGAGCTGCCCCACGGGCATCAGGTTGAGCGCCGTCACCAGCAGCCCCACCCAACCAGCCCAGGCAACCTGGTTCAAATAAACATCGTAAGTGGCGTTGGGCAAGAACTGGCCGAAGGTAATGTATTTTGCCAGGTAATAGAGGATGGAATTGCCCTCGATGGGCACGCCGTTGACCACCACACCAATATCTGAGGTGTACAGGCCATAAAAGAGGATGGGGATGGCAAAGAGCAAACCGGCCAGGGGGCCGGCCGCACCCACATCGAGCAACACACGCTTATTGGGCAGCGGCGCTTTGAGGCGGATGACCGCGCCCATAGTGCCAATGGGGGGGATGAAGGGAATGAAGTAGGGCAGAGTCACGGCCGTTTTATGATACCGCGCCGCCAGATAATGCCCCATTTCGTGTGCCCCCAGGATGAGCATAATGCTCAGGCAGTAAGGCCAGCCACGCCAGATTTGCAGCCCTTGTTCCAACGTCTCTGCTTCAAAAAACAGCGCCCCGGTAAACATGGTAGAAAAAACAGTCAGCACAAAGAGCAAGGCATTGATGCGCCAGTCTGAGGGGGTGGCGCGAAAGACGCCCGGTTCCGCGGTGATGACAATACGGCCGTCCACTTCCCGGCGCACATAGGGCGTAAAACCATACACGGCAAAAAGAGCGCGGATGTCTTCAAAACAGTCGGCCGAATCTTGCAGGAAACGGCCGTGAAACTGCACCGCGCCTCGGAATGGCTCATCCAACCCCGTATGCAAAACGGTGAAGAACGGCGTCAAGCCGCTGCGCATGGCCTGGACCTTATCTAAAGGGACTGCCGGTTTTTCCGGCATGAAAGGGGAGAGGGGCATATGGCGGGGGCAGGGGCGAGGCAGTTGGGGCACATTTGGTTTTGCCAGGCAAGGTTGTACCCAACTGCCTCGCCCCTACAGAAATATCACGCTTCTTCCACCGGTTTTTCTTCAACGGCCGTCTCATCATCATCGCCCCAGCTAATGATCCAGATACAGGCGCCGGCCACCAGAACGGTAATCACCACCAGCCAAAACCATTGGCTGGCCTGTAACCCCACATCGCGCGCTTCATACACCAGCAGCAGCACCATGCCCAACGCCAGCACAAACCAAGCGGAGAGGTTGGGGTGTTTCAAAATCAAGGCTTTTAGATTATTCATTTTTATACCTACAAGTGATGCATGAGAATTTCACGCATCTCGCATCACCTCTATTTCAGCCGTGTGTCCAGTAAAACTTTCACCAGATAACTGCTATCTTCTGGTTGGGATTCCTCAATCGCCTCTTTCCAATTATTTGCCATTTCGCTGCGTTCCATCGGCGCATAACCGTGCGCCAGAAAGAGGCGGCGCAAATCATCGGGGGCGCTGTTAGGAATGAAGGCGGCGATGATCTGGCACATATGGCCGTAGGCGGACTTTTGTATCTCCTGAATCACGGCCGTACCCGTCACCCCGATCATCTCCGGCGGATGAATGTAAATCTCTTCCACCCGCCCCACCTGGCTGTCAATTTTCCAACCGACCACCGTACTGATTTCTGAACCCACCTGGCCGATAAAATAGCCGCGCTCGCTCAACGCCATCAGCACATCAGACCGTTTCATTTTGATCGTGCCACCACTGGACTGTTGAATGAGCAGCAAAATAGAGGGAATGTCATTGGGCCGCGCCCGGCGCACCTGTAAATCTTCCGGAGCCTCCCCCATTTCCAGCGGCGTCAGGTCAGACACGTCAGCGGTTTCCGATTCGGTCGTGGTGGATTCAGGGGACACGGCCGTCGCCTCTGTTTTGGTTTGCGGCCGTTTCAAGGGTTCAGGCGCCAGGTTCAGGCGCGGTTTGGCTTCAGCCTGACCGGGTGCAGGCAGGCGTCCCCAGGCCGTGTCAAACTGCTCTTTGGTCTCTTTCATCAGGCCATTGGTATCAATGACCACATCGGCAAAGGCCACCTTCTCTTCCTGCGCACCCTGGGTTTTGATGCGATTGGCGGCGACTGAAGTTTCCATGCCCCGGCACACCCGCAGCCGCTCCAACTGCTTTTGCCGGTCGCAGCGCGTCACCCATATCTGGTGGCAGGCGTTGGGCATATCCCCTTCCAACAGCTTTATCGCCTCAATCATCACATAACCGGCATCGCTTTCTAAAATGCGTTTATCCACTTCCCGGCGCACTGCCGGATGCACAATAGATTCAAGCAGAGCCAGTTGATCCGGATCGGAAAAGACAATTTGCCCCAGGAGGTCACGGTCAATACGGCCGTCGGCCCGGCGCACTCTGGAGCTAAATTCAGCCGCAATCGCTTCCTGCAATTTCGAGTCACGATCCATCAACTCATGCACAATTTTGTCCGCGTCAATGGTCAGCGCGCCCTCATCCCGTGCCAGCCCCATCACCGCCGACTTACCGGTAGCGATATTCCCGGTCAGACCAATGATGACTTTGCCGTCATAATGGGTGGCGTTTTGCAGCTTCTCTTTCTTCCCCGGATTACTCATGTAACTTCTCCCACTGCGCCAGCAACGTGTTCAAATTACTCTCTGCTTCAGCATAGGCGGCGCTCAAGCTTTGTATCTTATCAAAAGATTGCGCTTCTGTCGCCTGCTGCAAAGCGGCCACCGTTCGCTGCAATTCCTGTTCCGCCATTTCAATGTGGCGTTCCAGCATTGTTACCATTTCCTCCAGGCGGCGCTGCTCATTTTTACTCAGGGCCGTGCCGTTTTGCGGCGCCTCGGCAATGGGCTGAACCGGGCGCGCACTCTGGGGGGCTTCTTTAGCCGCCTCTTTTTCTTGCTGCCGTGCCGCCAGATAAGCCTGATAATTACCAGGGTAGACGCACAGGCGGCCCGCCCCGTCCGCGCTGTCCACCTCCCACACCTGCGTCGCCAGCCTGTCCACCAGATAGCGGTCATGCGACACCATCAGGATGGTGCCGCCGTACTGGGCCATCGCTTCTTGCAGCGTTTCCTGCGCGGGGATATCCAGGTGATTGGTCGGCTCATCCAGTAGCAAAAAATTCGCCTGTTCCCGCGCTAGCAGCGCCAACGACAGCCGCCCCCGCTCGCCGCCGCTGAGCATACTCACCCGTTTATACACGTCATCTCCCCGGAACAAAAAGAGCGCCAGATAATTCCGCGCCTCGCTGATGGGGATGTTTTCCCGGTTCAGCAGTTCGTCCAGCACCGTGTTTTCCGGGTGCAGCGTTTCGTGGGCCTGGGCAAAATAGGCCAGGCTCAGGCTGGCCCCCAGTTTGATCTCCCCGGCCAATGGCGGCATTTGTTCTAAAATCGTCTTTAAGAAAGTGGACTTGCCCGACCCGTTCGGGCCAATGAGCGCGGCTACCTCTTGCCGGTGCAGTTCAATATCCTCGGCTTCAAATAACACGTTGCCGGGATAGCCCACCACCAACCCCTTGGTGCGCAAGACCAGTTCCCCGCTGCGATGGCTGGGTTTCAGGCGCATATGGATGTGCGACGGCCGTTGCGGAGCCTCTAACTCACCAATCTGCTGCTGCAACTCCGTCACCGACATGGCCACGCGGCTCAAATCCAGTTCATGGGTCAGTTGCAGCCACCCCTTGCTCTGCAACGCGCCAATGGCCGCCAGCCCCCCGGCGCGGTACGCCGCCACCTCTCGTGCCAACCGGCTCAATTTGCCCTGCGCCATTTGCGTCCGCTGCCCGGCAATGTTGCGCCGGATGTAATCCATCTCCTTCTCCACATGCTGGCGAAAATCGGCGTAATTCTGTAACTGTTTTTCCCACCGCGCCTGGCGCTGCTGCACATAAGCCGAATAATTACCGCGATAATGCTGCATCCCGGTACGGCTCATCTCCCAGATGGTGTTGACCACGTTGTCCAGAAAATAGCGGTCGTGGCTGACGATCAGCAGCGCGCCCGGCCACAATTTTAGCGTCCCTTCCAGCCACTCCACCGCCTGCACGTCCAGATGGTTGGTTGGCTCGTCCATGATGAGCAAATCAGGCTGTTCCAGCAGCAGCCGCCCCAACAGCAGCCGCGTCTTTTGTCCGCCGCTCAGGTGCGCCAGCGGCATCTGCCACTCCGCTTGCTCAAATCCCAGGCCGGTCAGCACTTGTTTGAGGCGCAACTCGTACTCATACCCCCCACCTGTTTCAAATTGCACCTGCAACTGGCTGTATTCAGCCAGTAATTCAGCGGAATGGTCGCCATCGGCCATTTGCTGCTCCATCTGGCGCAGCCGGGCCTCGTCGGCGCGCAGCGCGGCAAAAACGGTGAGCAGTTCTTCATACACGGTGTTGTCATGCCCGGCAAAAGCTTGCGACGCTTCCTGGGGTAGGTAGCCCAACTGTGTGCCCCTGGCAATATGAATGGCCCCCGCCGACGGCTGGCTCAATCCGGCCAGGATGAGCAGCAGCGTGGTTTTACCCACGCCGTTAGGTCCAACCAGCCCCACCTTACCTCCGTGGGGAATGCTGCCGCTGATGCCGCTGAACACGTCAAAATCGCCAAACGCCTGGCCGATATGGTTTGCACTGAGGATTGCCATGAGGGGGGATTATACTCAAAAAAAGCCTATGAATGAATTCATAGGCTGATACAAAAAACGTGCTAAAGCACGTTACCAGGAGCGCAGGCAAT
>JAHBVI010000084.1 GCA_019637635.1 Anaerolineae bacterium | reverse complement strand
CTTCTTCGATTACCCACAAACCAGAAATGCTTGATTTACACCTGGAGATGTCTTTGAAATCTGCGGCAACGGGCAAAACGGTGGGGCCGGTTTCTTTCCGTTTTGAAATCCCCTTTACGCCGGGGCGTATGGCAACGCCCCAGCAGCGTGTGACGGCCGACGGCGTGATGATCACATTGGAAAATGTGACGCTGACGCCTTCGGCGCTCACGGCCGTTATCTGCTTCACTGGGCCAGATGCCGACTACGAAGAGTGGGGAGCCGTCTCCCACATTGAAGTCATCAACGACTACCAACAGGCCAGAGCCACCCTCGGTACCCAATCATACCCGGATGAAGCCGGTTGCACGACCAACCGCTATTTCCCTTCGTTATATCACCATGATGGCGTCTGGAGGCTGACAGTAACAGAACTGGTGGGCAGCAACAGGGGCTACACAGAAACAGGCGAACCGCATATCGAACAGAAACGAATCAGCGGGAATTGGACATTTGAGTTCGCACTGCCCTAAGCATTTAGGTGCAACGCACTTACTGAAGTGCGTTGCACCTCTGGGATTCCGTTCATGCGCCAGGCAGGAAAAAAGAAATTGTGACGCCGGTTTTCTCATTAGCGGGTGGACTCTCAATTTCCAGCCGGGTACCGTGCAGGTGCAAAATTTCAGCGACAATGGCTAAGCCCAGGCCGCTGCCCTGGCTGTCCTGGTTAACCCGATAGAGCCGTTCGGCCACACGCGGTACATGTTCTGGGGGAATACCGGGGCCGGTATCTTGAATCGTGACCCTGACGCCATCCGTCTCTGGCGTCAGGCAAATGGAGATATGATCGCCGGCACGGCCGTACTTCACACTGTTATCCAGCACATTCAAAAACACCTGCTTGAGTTTGTCGGCGTCGCCATAG
The DNA here is from genome assembly GCA_019637635.1 of Anaerolineae bacterium. Taxonomy (GTDB): domain Bacteria; phylum Chloroflexota; class Anaerolineae; order Promineifilales; family Promineifilaceae; genus CAADGU01. Next base: position 29,238 of record JAHBVI010000084.1, on the reverse strand, counting down.
ACAAGCGGCAATGGGGCTGCCGCTTCCAGCGAAATGGTGATCGTTTTGGCATCAGCGGTGGGCAGGAGTTGGGATACGGCCGTTTCCGCCACCATCAGCAAGTCACACGGCCGTTTCTCCACCCCCTCGCTCATCTCCAGCCGGCCTAAGGCCACCATCCCCTGTACCAGATGCGCCAACCGCACCATTTCCTGGTAAGCAATGCTTAACGATTCCTGGCGGGTGGGTTCATCAATCATTTGTTTGCGGGCAATATCCAGGTGGGCCAGGACGGCCGTGAGCGGCGTCCGCAGTTCGTGTGATAACGTCCCCAAAAACATCTGCGCGTTCTTTTGTAACCGCTGCTGTTCCGTCACATCGGTTAAAAAGGCCAGGCTCAAACGAGGCAAGGGGCAAATCCACCAGGTCATCGCCCGGCCATCGGGCAGGCTCATCAGGCGATAAACAGTTTCGTAATCGCCGCGTTGACGGGCTGCGGCCGCATCGGCCATAAATGGCTGCTGCCAGCCATCATTCTGCCTGAGTCGCCGGGCATAACTGTTGTGATAGAGGAAACGGCTTTCCCCATCCAGCAGCGCCAGGCCGAAGGGGGCGGCGTCTAAGACATGGGCCAGCGATTCCGGTTGAGCGCCCGTGTTTTGCAACAAAGGGTCGCGAAAACGCCGGCGGTCCAGGGCAACGGCCAGCAAGGCTACCGCCAGACATAGCAATAACAGGATAAAAACTAATGTGTGCAGGGAAACGGCCGTCATCAGGCAGCGACTATAGCCAAATCAATGGCCGTGGGCAACGAACCCGGTTGTTACAAAACTGTGACACGACTGTGACACGGCCGTTGCCGGATTGTAACATTCGTATGTTATAGTTTCCCCGGTTTAGCTAGACCTCCGATAAAGAAAAAAAACAAGAGAAAAGACTAAAAAGGGATCAATAAAATGACCAGAAAAATTGTAACGAGGCTTAGATGGAAACACCGAATTGGCATATTGCTTCTGGCATTTCTAGCTTTAATGCTGGCGACAGCAGCTTATGCCTGGACAGTATCGGTGCGTTATGTACATGATTACCAGACCGATTGGAGTGCAGATGATGGTTGGCATAGAGGTCAAATCGAATGGTCTGGCGGTAAACGCTACATCCGTGCTGGTGATGATTACGTTAAATGGAACACCTTCATACCACAGTCAAGTGGTTATCTGGCGATGGTCTACCACGCTTTTCAACCCAATACAAACAATTGCGGCAATATTCGTGTTGGAGATCATGCCTGGTCTTGGTCAAATTTACCAAATGCCACTTTCTCAACAAAAGGTTGTGGGGCAGGTGCGGACAATGAATGGCGAGCAGAAGTGCGCAATAACAACATCACGGCAGGGACCAACTATTATTTCCAACATCTTTTTAGAGATACTACCAGCGGCAATAATGGTACCGGAGAAATAACAACCAACACTTACTGGGTTACTACCTTCGGTGGCGCAGGCCCGTATCATGGCAAGTTCTGCATTAACTCAAGTAACGTATATGCGCCCACTAATGGGCAGTGTTGATATTTAAGGCCAATAATCCAAAAGGGATAAAGAAAATGAATAGCAAACAAGTAAACAAGAAGTGGCTTTTACTAATACCCGCGTTTCTGCTGGCAGCCATGTTGGGCATACTTTTCCAACAGGAAGCCGCCTCGCTCCCAACAGAAGAGGTAACCATCGTGTATTGGGAAACGGATAGCGAATATGGCGTGAATTATGGTTACGCCGTGGACAACCTGGCACACGAAGCTGTGGCTGAAATTTATCCTGACTATAGTTCCGTAGAAGGTATCTACAGTTATCGGGATTTTAGCCATAAGGAACTGGCTGACCTATTGAAAAATCTGCAACCTGAAGAATTAGTTCCCCTTAAAATTACGTTCACCGGGCCATTGACGAAAGATGAATTCACCGACTTTGTCACAAAATATGAAATCGTGGCCGACAAATACACAATCTTCTTACGAGAGCCGGACGGAAAAATTGTGACGGTTCAGGGCAGCCCAGATGAAGATGGCGTACTCATTCCTGAATCGCTGTTGGCTATGGCAATGGCCGGCGTTCATGAGGCGAGCGGCACTGGGACGGAGTCTTTAGGATGGGTAGATGTCAGTGGCCTGGTAACAGCCAAATTGATTCCAGTCATTAGCGGGGACAAGGATGTCTTCCTGACTGACGGCATGGAGGCTGTGCTTCAAACCAGCTTAACGGACTCCAGGTTAAAGGAAGCGCATATTCCCCGTGCTGTGCGTCGGGATGTTTTAGCCGGCGGGTTTGCCGCGGTGGGGATGCCGCCGATAGCCTCCTTTTTATACGACTATGGATTGATGGAAATGGCCGGGCAGCAAAATTAGCCCGGCGGCAAACAAGCGATGGCGTGCGGCCCACTTTTAGAAGTGGGCCGCACCTGAGGAAGTTATGAGATTATTTCTTTTCACAGCCATGGTTATCTTTTTATTTGGCGCGGCAATCATTATCGTCCGGGAAATACAGACTCCTGTTTGTGAATCACCAGTGATTGCCTTTGTTCGAAGTGAAGAACGCCAGCCAGAGGTAATCGTCAAAAATCTCATCGCCGAACTGGGCGGTTTGCCGAGAACAGATTTAGACATCTATGAGGTACGCAACTCAGTTACGTCTGCGGCCGCCGTTTATCCTGTCAAGGATTGGAGCATCGAACTTTCGAGAGTAGCCCGCACCCCTCACCTGGCTCTTTTTGATGATGACCCAACATACAGCCAGGATTTAATTATCCATGTCATGTTTGCCGATGGCGACACGGCCGTGCTTCATTGGTCATCGTGGAGTTATGGCATTGTCGCCTGCCCGGTTGTCATCTCATTGGGCAGCGGCCCGCCAGGAGAATTACAGGTTATTCACAGACCTTGAAAAGTGGCTCAAATGGCCTGTAAATAACATACTCAGGTCTTCATGTCTGATAGTTGCAGGCGATAGCCAAAACCACGCACTGTTTGTAATAGTTCCGGGTGCGCCGGGTCTGCTTCAATCTTGGCTCGCAGCCGTTGTATAGTCGTATCCACCACCCGCGAATCAACCGGCGCATCATACCCCCACACCTGGCGCAACAATGTTTGCCGGCCAAACACCTGCCCCGGATGCTGCATCAGAAATTCTAGCAGTTCAAACTCTTTGGGTGTCAGCGATAGCTCTTGTTGGTGCAAGAAAATTTGTTGCCGCTCTGGATATAGGGTTAAAGAGCCAGCCGTTAACGGTAGTTTATTGCCTGGTGATTGATCGGGGGACACGGCCGTGTGCTGCTCAGCAAACCGCAACAGTGCTTTGATTTGGGCTAACAGTTCCCCAGAGTCAAACGGTTTGGTCATGTAGACATCAGCCCCACTTTCCAGCCCGGCCACTTTCTCGGCCGTTTCATCTCTGGCCGTCAACATGATGATCGGCGTATAAACCTCTTGACCGCGGATGTGGCGGCAAACGGCATAACCATCCATACCGGGCATCGTCACATCCAGCAAGACCAGGTCAGGCAGGAACGCCGGCAATTGGGCGATGGCTGCCGCGCCATTTGGCTGCACATTCACCGCATACCCCACGCTCCGCAGCAGCACGGCTAAGGCGCTGGCAATTTTGGGTTCATCATCCACAACTAAAATTCGCTTGCTCATCAACGCTTGCTCATCAACCACCCGGCCTCCACTCCCATAGAATACAGCCGGAATGGTAACACAAGCAAATAAACGGGAGCAGCCGGCAGCCACCGACTATATGCCCAACAAAAAAGCCCGGCGCTTTCACGCCAGGCTTCCTCATTCCACATTCTTCCGATTACCGTTCACCGATAATCGATTACCGGCCTAACGCCGCCGCGGGCCGCCGCGATCCCCACCACGGTCGCCACCACTGCGCCGGTCGCCGCCACGACGATCACCACCCCGGTCACCGCCACGACGGTCGCCGGATGGCTTGGGCCGGTCTTCGGCGCGCGCCTGATCCAGCGACCACCCTTCCAGCACTGCCTTACGGGAGAGACGATATTTGCCTTCCGGGCTGCGGTCAATAATCATCACCATCACCTCATCCCCCATCTGCACGGCATCTTCCACCTTGCGCAAATGTTCCGAGGACAACTGTGAAATGTGAACCATGCCATCCGTGCCCGGCAAAAACTCCACAAACGCGCCAAAGTCGGTGATGCGCACCACCTTGCCGCTGACAATTTCGCCCAATTCCGGCTCGTGGGTCATGGCCGTAATGCGTTTGACCGCCTGCTCTGCCAATACCCCATCCACCCCGGCCACAAAGATGGTGCCGTCTTCCTGAATGTCAATGGAGACGGCAAAATCTTCTTCCAGGCCACGAATGTTGGCGCCGCCCTTGCCAATGACCGCGCCAATTTTATCGGGGTCAATTTTGACGGTGAGCATACGCGGCGCGAAGGGGCTGAGTTCCTCACGCGGCGCAGCGATGGTTTGCAGCATGTGTTCCAGAATTTGCAGCCGCCCCACCCGCGCCTGCTCTAATGCCTGGGTCATGATGTCCATGGTCAGGCCGGAGATTTTAATGTCCATTTGCAGGGCGGTGATGCCTTCGCTGGTGCCGGCCACTTTGAAGTCCATATCGCCCAAATGATCTTCCATGCCCTGAATATCGGTGAGAATAGCATATTGTTCGCCGTCACTAATCAGGCCCATGGCCACACCGGCCACCGGTCGTTTGATGGGCACACCACAATCCATCAGCGCCAGGCTAGAAGCGCAGACGCTGGCCTGGCTGGTGCTGCCGTTAGAGGACAACACTTCTGACACCACACGAATGGTGTAGGGAAATTCATCTTCCGGGGGGATCATGGGGCGCAGGGCGGCTTCGGCCAGCGCGCCATGCCCAATCTCGCGCCGTTTGGGGCCACGCAGTGGCCACGTTTCACCGGTGGAGAAGGGCGGGAAGTTGTAATGGTGCATGTAGCGGCGGGTCTCTTCGGGCGTCAGCCCATCCAGCTTTTGGGCGTCACGCGGCGTGCCCAGAGCAGCAATGCTCAATACCTGTGTCTCGCCGCGCTGGAAGAGGCCAGAACCGTGGGCGCGGGGGCTGAGGCCCACTTTGGAGAAGAGGGGGCGGATCGTGGTCAGGTCACGGCCGTCAGGTCGAATCCCTTCATACAATATCCGGTTGCGCACCACTTTCTTCTGGATGCCGGTGATCACCTCACGCACTTGCACCGGATTCACTTCCGGGTCGGCTTCCATAAAGTCATTTACAATTTCATCGCGCAGGTCGCCCATCTCGTCATTGCGCTCATGGCGGTCGGTTTGCACCATGATGTCGGCCACACGGCCGCCCACTTTGCTCTTCACCGCTTCTTGCAAGTCCGCATCCACCGCATGAATCACCACCGGTGATTTTTCTTTACCAATCGCGGCCCGCATTTCGTCTTGCATCTGGATAAAGGGCTGCACAGCCTGATGCCCAAACGCCAATGCTTCCAGCAATAACGATTCGGGAACTTCGTTGGCGCCGGCTTCCACCATGATGATGGCATCACGTGAGGCAGCCATGCGCAAATCCAACGTGCTGCCCGCCATTTCTTGAATGGTGGGGTTGGCTATCAATTCGCCATTCACATAGCCCACGCGCACGCCGCCAATCGGCCCTTCCCAGGGAATGTCGGAGATGTGCAGGGCCACGCTGGCCGCATTGATGGACATGATGTCCAGGTAATGCATGTTGTCTGAGGAGAGCGTGGTAGTAATCACCTGCACTTCATTGCGCATTCCATCGGGGAACAACGGCCGTAACGGACGATCCGTCAACCGTGATATGAGTACCGCCTCGGTGGTGGGTCGCCCTTCGCGCCGGAAGAAACTACCGGGAATGCGGCCGGCGGCATACATCTTCTCTTCAAAATCCACGCTCAGCGGGAAAAAGTCCAACCCTTCACGCACAAATTTAGACATCGTCGACGTAGCCAGCAGCACGGAGTCCCCGGCACGCAGCGTCACCGCTCCGCCGGCCTGTTCGGCTAACAAGCCGGTAGCCACTGTCAGCTCCTCATTGCCAATACGAGCTGTAAAAACAGTTTCTGTTTTCATTTGTAATTCAATTCCTTTTGTTTCATTTGTGTGTCACACGAGCCTGACCATGCTGCCAGGTAAAACGCCAAAACGCCTGAACTTACCTGATCAGGCAGCAGGAACATCTCAATTAGACAACCTATGATGTGGGCAATTGGGCTTTTTAGGGACTGGGGATTGGCGCATACCACGCCGGTATGAGGCAATACCCAATTCCTAAACCGTTGGCCCATGCCAACACAAATTATAAAAAACAAGGGGCGACATCATCTCGCCCCTTGTAAAAAACAACTTTTCTCGGTTCTTAACGGCGTAAGCCTAACCGACTAATCACCTCACGGTAACGTTCCGGGTGATTCTTACGCAAATAAGCCAACATCCGCCGCCGTTTACCCACCAGTCGCAGCAAACCGCGCCGTGAGCTTTCATCATGCCGATGTTCACGTAAATGGGTTTGTAACTGCTCAATGCGGGCGCTAAACAGGGCGATTTGCACTTCCGGTGAACCGGTGTCACCTTCATGCTGGGCATATGATTGTAATACTTCGGCTTTCGCAGTAGGTTCTAAAGACATAGTTTCCTCCAGTTTGGTTTCAATTTTTGCCTGACTATCGTCGTGCCGAATAACGTCGCACAGCCAAGCCAGCGGCGGATTATAACCCTGCTGCCCTATATCTCCAAATGGGTCATCGTTTTCTCATTCGACGAGGTATACGGCCGTTGTTATAATGTGGGCTTGTTTATTAGGCTAGACACAAAGACCCTAAGGGTTTTGAAAACCCTTAGGGTCTTATAATGATGAGGTTGTAAACAATGACTCTTTCAGGAATGGCGCCCTACCTGGGCATTATTGAGATTATTCTGGCGGTAACCATGACCGTTTTGGTTCTTCTGCAAACAAAAGGCTCTGACCTGGGTGGTTTTTTGGGCGGCAGTGGGGACAGCGGCGGCAGTTTCCGCACCCGTCGCGGCATTGAAGCCACCATGCACCGGATCACCATTATCTGCGCCGTGCTGTTTTTCTTGAACACTATCCTGGCGTTTTTGGCCTGGGGGTAGGAGACGGTAATCGGTAATCCGTAATCGGTAAGATGAAATTGCATCTGCGCTGGCAGATTCTCCTGGCAGGGTTGGGGCTGCTGCTGGCGCTTTCCATCCTCTCGTTTCAGGTACAAACGGCCGTATTGTGTACCACCCGCGTACCGGCCAGCGGCGGCGTCTTCAGCGAAGGCGTGTTAGGCGCGCCGCAATACCTGAATCCCCTACTCAGCGATCCCAATCCGGTAGACCGGGAATTGGTGAGCCTGTTGTTTGACGGGCTGACGCAGGTGGGAGCCGACGGCCGTATCCATCCCTCCCTGGCCGAAAGTTGGACGGTGAGCGAAGACGGCCGTACCCTGCAATTTACGCTGCGCCCTGACGCCCTCTGGCATGACGGCACGGCCGTCAGCGCCGCCGACGTTCTTTTTACGTATGGCCTCATCCAGCAAGAGGATTTCCCCGGCTCGCCGGCGCTCAAAGCCTTATGGCAATCTGTTACCATCAACCAGATAGATGAACAGACCATCGAGTTTGTGCTGGCCGAACCGTATGCGCCATTTTTAGAAGCCACCACCCGCGGCATTTTGCCCGCCCACATTCTGGCCGACGTACCTGCCGCCGCCCTGGCCGAACATCCTTTTAACCAGACGCCCATTGGCACCGGCCCCTGGCAGGTGCAGCCCGGCCAAAGTTGGGCTGCCACCAACCGCCTGCAACTAACCCCCAACCCCATGGATTGGCGCGAGGGCACGTCTATCCCCACTCTGGAGTTTCGTTTTTACCCGGATGAGAGCAGCCTGCTAACCGCGCTGGCAACTGGGGAGATCACGGCCGTCAGCCACATCACCCCATCCATGCTGCCGGAAACGGCCGTGCTGCCAGAGGTGCGCCTGTTTACGGCCGTGACCCCACGTTATACCGAACTCCTCTTTAACCAGGCTGGCGGCGCGGTCACCGCCACGCCAGAAGTGCGCCAGGCGCTCGCCTATGCCCTGGATCGGCAGGCATTGATAGACAAGGTGCTGTCTGGGCAGGGCATTCTATTTGAAGGGCCTTATCTGCCCTCATCCTGGGCCTATAACCCCGGTCAGCTAACGGCTTACAGCTATGACCCGGTGACAGCTACCACCCGGTTGGATGCCGCCGGTTGGACGCTGGCCGAAGGGCAAACCGTCCGCCAAAATGGAGAGACGCCCCTCACCATCCGGCTGCTGACGCTAGACGCCGAACCCTATCTCTCATTAGCAGCAGCCATTCAAGCGCAGTGGACGGCCGTGAACGTCAACACCACCATCTCCACCACCACCAGCCTGCGTGACGCCCTTGCCACCGGGCAGTTTGACGCCGCCCTGTTAGACATTGCCCCCACCACCGACCCCGACCTGTACGATTTCTGGAGCCAGGAAGCGATGGTGCGCGGCCAAAACTATGCCCAATGGAACAATCGCCGCGCCAGCGAAGCCCTGGAAAGCGCCCGGCAGGTGTGGAGTGAGGCGGAGCGACGGCCGTATTACGATGCCTTCCTGCGCCTGTTTGACGCCAGCCTACCCGCCCTCACCCTTTACCAACACACCAGCACCTACGCCCTCAGCCAGGCCGTCAACCAGGCCGAAATTGGCTATCTCTTCGCCCCCCGCGACCGTTACACTACCTTTGCTGATTGGTTCCTGCTCTACCGCGACGTCACCATTAGCTGCCCGGCGACGCCGTTGGCGGGTGAGCCGTAAACCGTAAACCGTAATCGGTAATCGGTAATCGGAAGTCCGACTTCGGACCTCGGTCTTCGGCCACTTACTATAGGACTTATTTACTATAGACCACCTTCATGTTATACTGCCCCCAACTTGGCCGCAGTACGTCGGGGCGTACAGGCAGATCATTTTCTGAGTTGACCCGCTCACCCTTGAGCCAATTTCGCCCCAAAAATCACAAGTAAAGTGGAGGTAAGTATGACATTAGTGAACGAAGTTCGCGGCACAATGCATTTTCTACAACAAGAAAACAGCCGGCTATCCGAAGAAAACGAATATTTGCAGAGCGAAATAGTCCGGCTACGTCTGATTCTCCGCAATTTGGGGGGGCTGCAAGAAATTGCCACGCACATCAATGCCCGCACAGATGTGATGCAGCTTCTCGATAGGATTCTGCAAGCAGCTTTGGAGAGTATTGGCGCTGAAGACGGTTCACTATTGCTGCAGGACCCAGATACAAACGAACTGGTTTTTGTGGTGGTACGCGGCGCCGTCCGTGAGCAGCTAACCGGGCACCGCATTCCGCCCGGTGAAGGTATTGCCGGTTATGTGGCCGAGTCTCGTCAGCCCATTATCATCGCCAATGCCCAGCTTGATCAACGCTTTTCACCGCGTGTAGACCTGGCGTTTAACTTTAAGACACGTTCTGTTCTGGCGTCGCCCATTATTCATGGCTCTGACCTGAAAGGAGTCATTCAAGTCTTAAACAAACGCAACCGCCAGGAATTCAACGATACAGATATGATGATTTTGAACCTGGTGGCTCAACTGGCCGGTGATGCCATTGCCCGCGCCGAGCTATTCAGCGAAGAGGCTTAATGAGAGTTGGAGATTGCACTATCTCTGTATCTATACAGGTATGTTGACCCCCATCCTGACCTTCCCCCTGATAGGGGGAAGGAATTGACTCCCTCTCCCTTGAGGGAGAGGGCTGGGGTGAGGGTGTAAATGGCCCACCTGAATAGTTACCTATCTCTACTCCCCACGACATGGCAGCCCACTTTTGACGGATGATCTTGCACCAGCGCCGTTCCTGGTACGTGACGCACGGCCAATAAAACCGCCAGATCACCCCCGGCCGAAACTAACATTAGCGCCCCCCAAGCAGCCAGCCACCAGATTCCCCCAACCAGACCAACCATCGCCGGTATGACCCCCAAAATCAAACCCGGTAAAGCCACGCCCACCCGATAGCCGTTGACAGGCATTACGGCATGGCAGTGGGCATATGGGGCCATCCCTTTCCAGTTAAACCCATAACGAATGCTGTTGGCAGGCGCTTTGCCTGCCAGCCGGAAACCGACGGCGTGCAGCCATTCATGCACAACAATGCCGCCGAAAAAGAGAACAACGGCCGTAACAAACCCACGTATGCCCAAACTGAAAACAGGCACGAGCAGGCTTTCACCCCACAACCAGCGATAGGGCGCAAAAATCAGCAGCCCCACCACCGGCAGCAGCAGCAGGGCGATAACATTGGCGCGTTCAAAGGATAAGGTGGCATCGTAACCATCAATTGTTGCCGGATCAGGATGGTTTTCGTTCATGGTCAGGTTAGTATAATACGGCCGTATGCAAACCACCACCATTCACGCCATTCTCCACAAACAAGTGGACAGCACACTCGGCCACCTGATTTATGTGGTGCGCGATGGCCCACTTGTCTTTTATGTGGGCCAATCCAAACGGGACGTTGTCGCCCGTTTTGGCGAGCATGTGCAAAAGCCATCTCGTCTGGGGGAGTTGATTGAACTCAATCGGCCGCAATCCCTCGATTGGGCTATAGATTTTTATACGTTAGCCGACTGCCGCCCCTTTGTAGCCCAGAAGAGCCTGTTTGCCATGCAGACCTGGGAGCATTTTGACATGGACATGGCCGAACAAAATCTGATTGCCACACTGCGCCCCGTTCTCAACCGGGATTTTAACCCCCAGCCATCGCCGCTGCCGCCCCATTACCAGGGGCAGCACCTCACCGGCCAACCGGCTACGGCCGTGCCCCCCGGCGAGCGCGTCTGGCTCAACCGGATGAGCCTGGCGGGCTGGGTGTATGCCACCGATGGCAACGGCCGTACCACCTGGCAGCACCGCGACGGCCGTATCCTCACCGACCAACAAATAGCCCCCTACCGCCAGCACGGCCGTATCCCGTAAACCGTGAGCCGTAAATCGTAATCCGTAAGCCGACTTCGGATTACCGCTTACGGATTACGGATCACGTCTTACACATTCCGCCCCATCTCCACCAACCCCCGCTGCGCCGCCAGCGCCACCGCCTCTGTGCGGTTACCCGCGCCCAGTTTGCTGAGGATGGCGCTAACGTGGAACTTCACCGTGCGCTCGCTGATGACCAGTTTGGCGGCAATCTCCTTGTTTTGCAGACCGGCAGCCATCGCTTGCAGCACTTCCAGTTCGCGGGTGGTGAGCGATTCCAGCGGCGGTTCTGGCCCCTGGTTGACCCGCTGCATCAGTTTAGAAGCCACAATGGGTTGCAGCAGGGAACCGCCGCTGTGAACCACACGCACAGCATGGAACAATTCCTGGCGGGGCGCGCCCTTGAGCAGATACCCCTGCGCCCCAGCTTGCACGGCCGTGACAATGCGCTCGTCACTATCAAATGCCGTAAACACGATCACCCGCGCCTGGCCGTTTTGCGCCTTGAGTTGGCGCAGCGTCTCCACGCCATCCATGCCCGGCATTTCCAGGTCAAGCAAGATGACGTCCGGCTGTAAATCGCGCGCTTTTTGCAGGGCGTCACGGCCGTTGCCCGCTTCGCCTACCACCGCAAAATCAGGCTGTGTGCCCAAGATAGCCACCAATCCATCCCGCACCACCGGGTGGTCGTCTACAATCAAGATGCTAATGGTTTCATTCATTGTCTGGGTTCCAAGACCTGACGGATTTTGAAAACCCGTCAGGTCTGTGTGGGTAGAGACACCTCAATGCGCGTCCCCTCGCCGGGTGCGCTTTGCAAATGAAAACGGCCGTTCAACAGCCGCACCCGTTCATTCATGCCAATCAGCCCAAAACGGTCTGGCGGCACGGCCGTAGGGTCAAAACCCACGCCATCATCGGTCACCACCAGCCGAATGCCCGCCGGCCGGAAAGCCAATTCTACCACCGCCCGGCGCGCCTGCGCATGGCGGCTGACGTTTTGCAGCGCCTCCTGCGCCAGCCGGTAAATGCCTGTTTCCAACCGGCGCGGCAACGGCCGTGCCTCACCCTGCACCAGCAAATCTACGGGCACGGCCGTTTGTTCGGCCAGCGCCGCCAATGCTTCTACCAACGATTGCTCCTCCAACGGCGCGGCGCGTAAATCCAACACCGAGCGGCGTGCTTCATCCAGATTGGCGCGGGTGAGAGCCAGGGCGTGCTGCACCACCTGGCGCACTTTGGCCGGTTCCATCCCTGCTTCCAACAGAGCGTCGGCCGATTCCAGTTGCAGGGAGACGGCCGTTAAACCCTGCGCCAGCGTATCGTGAATCTCCCGCGCCAGCCGGTTGCGCTCTTCCAGCGCCCCCAACGCCGCCTGCTGCGTAAACAAATGCGCCCGCTCCACGGCAATACCCAGCATATCCCCCACCGTGTACAAAAGCTGCAAATCCTCGGCCGACAACTGCCGCCAATCACGGCTGGCTACATTTAGCACCCCCATCTTACGGCCGTGTGCATAGAGCGGGATACTGGCATGGTAACGCAGCCCATCCGTGCCATCAATCAGCCCTTTGAGGCGGCTGCACGTGACCACATTCACATTAGCCGCCCCCGCCAGGTCTCCGGCGCGGAAGGTGTCCAGACAGTAACAGGCGCCGGCCATTTTGTCCGGGCGATGGGCCAGGGCGGGCGGCAAATTTTGGGCGGCGGCCAGGTAAGAGTCGCCATTTTCGCGCAGCAGCCACACCCAACCGGTATACAGGTCTAGCAGGTCGGCTACCTGCGCCAGCGCCGTCTGCACCGCTTCATCCAGGTCCACCGAACGATTAAGCGCCTGAGCGATACTGTTCAAAATCGCCAGTTCCGCATTGCGCCGTTTGAGTTTGTCCGCGTTTGTCTCGCTCATGGGGAAGAAGTTAATTGGGTAATTGTGTAATTGAGTAATTAACTCCAATTACTCAATTACACAGCAAGGGAATGTGACGCCTAAATGGACCAAAATCTGGTGCGCCAGATCCGGCGCCAGGGTTGCCATCGCCATCATCTTGATCTCCGGCCAAAAGAGTAACACGATTCTCAATTCTGGCGAGACTAGAAAGGTAAAAACCATACTGCGCGAGTATCTGATGCAATTCCCAGGGTTTGGTATACTACCGCCCTGTCGAGCATAAATTGAGGAATTCGCATCCTCAGAACTTGTCCTGAGATTGGCGAAGGATGCAAACAGCGGGAATCTATGGAGAAAACCATGTCAGAGTATAAAGCCATTGGCACACCCACACCGGTATTAGACGGCCGTGACAAAATCACCGGCCAGGTGCAATATGCCACCGACATCAAAATACCCGGCATGTTACACGGCCGTTTTGTTACCAGCCCCTATGCCCACGCCATCATCACCAGCATCAATGCCGAAGCCGCCCTGGCTCTACCCGGCGTCGTGCGCGTCCTCACTGCCGCCGACATGCCAGACATCCCACCCAGGGCGCGCAACCGCCTTTTCCTGGCGCGTGGGCGCGTCATTTTTGCCGGGCAGCCGGTAGCCCTGGTGCTGGCAGAAACACCCGCCGCCGCCCAGGACGGCGCGGAGCAGGTGTGGGTGGAATATGAACCCCAACCGGCCGTTATCACCATTGCCGAAGCATTAGCCCCCGGCGCCCCCCTGGTCTGGCCCGGCGGCAAACCGGGTGCGTCGGGCGAGGCTGGCGCCCACGGCGCCGACGTCGGCGACGAAGACGAAGAAGAAAGCGAAGTGTCCGGCCCCAACGTCGCCAACGGTTTTGTGATGAAACGGGGTGACATCGCCGCCGGTTTTGCCGAAGCTGACGTGATTGTGGAGCGCACCTTCACCACCTCCATGGTACATCAAAGCTACCTGGAACCGATGACCCACGTGGCCGTACCGGACGCCTGGGGCAATGGCATGACCGTCTACGCCAGCACGCAGGCCCCCTTTCACGCCCGCGAACAGGTGTCCGATGTGCTTGGGGTGCCGGAAACGGCCGTGCGCATCATCCCCACCCTGCCCGGCGGCGCGTTTGGCGGCAAATTTTTCCTCTATGAATCCCTGGTGGCCCTGGCGGCACGCGCCGTTAACCGCCCCGTCACGCTCTCCCTCACCCGCAGCGAAGAAATGCTGGCAACCAATCCCGCCCCCGCCGCCGAAATGCACGTCAAACTGGGCGCCAAACGGGACGGCACGTTCACGGCCCTGCAAGGGGACATCCAGGTAGATACCGGCTGCTTCCCCGGTTATCATGGCGTGGCCGCCTGGCTGCTGGGCAGCTATTACCAGACGCCCCACCTGGAGTCCCGTTTTGCCGAAATTTTCACCCACAAAGTCTCCCCCGCCGCTTACCGCGCTCCCGGTGCGCCCCAGGCCACCTTTGCCCTGGAATCGGTAGTGGACGAGATGGCGCAGCAGTTGGGCATGGACCCCATTGAACTGCGCCTGAAAAATGCCAGCAAACCGGGCGACCCCCTGGCCGACGGCAAACCGTGGCCCGTCATGGGCATGACGGAAGTGCTGCAAGCCGCCCAATCCCACCCCCTGTACCAAAATCGCGCCGAAGCGCAGGCCAAAGGGCGCGGCGTAGGCATCGCCATTGGCGGCTGGCCCGGTGGCACGGAACCCACCGCTGCCCAGGCACAACTGCACCGCGATGGCACCCTGCACGTCCATATCGGCTCGGTAGACCTGACGGGCACCCCCGCCGGTTTCACCCTCATCGCCGCCGAGACGTTTGGCGTCTCGCCAGACAAGGTGCGCATTGTGTACGGTGATACGTCCAATATGCCTTTTGCCGGGGCCACGGGCGGCAGCAAGATCACCTATATGGTGGGGCCGTCCATCATCAAGGCGTGTGAAGATGCCCGGCAGCAGGTGTTGACGATTGCCGCCGAGGAGATGGAAGCGGACGCGGCGGATATGGAGATTGTAGACGGCCGTGTCCAGGTGCGCGGTGTGCCCGATAAAGCGCTGGATTTAGGCGCGCTGGCCAAAAAGACGATGGATTTTGGGGCCAAATATGCGCCGGTGGTGGGCAACGGCCGTCATGCCAACAACGAAGCCGCCCCCGGCTTCTGCGCCCAAATCGCCGAAGTGGAAGTAGACCGGGACACGGGCGAAGTGACCGTACACCGCCTGGTGGCTATTCAGGACGTAGGCCAGGTGATTAACCCGCTGACGCTGGAAGGGCAGATGCAGGGCGGTGTGATGCAGGGCCTCGGCTGGGCGCTGTATGAAGGCATGGCCTTTGACGAATACGGCTCCCCCCTCACCGGCTCTTGGGTAGATTACACCGTGCCTCACTTCATCCACGCCGTGCCCGATTTTGAGATGGTCTTTGTAGAAATACCTGCGCCGCACGGCCCCTTTGGGGCCAAAGGCGTGGGCGAACCGCCTATCATTGCCACCGCCGCCGCCGTTGCCAATGCGATTGCGGCTGCCAGCAACGGCCGTGTCACCCAACTGCCGATGACCGCGCCACGTGTATTAGCGGCTTTAAGAAACTAAATACACTGTCAAGGGGATTATCTAAACTTCTAAACTTTGCATGTCATTCCGAGGAGTCTTCGACGAGGAATCTCCCGCGTTAATCAAGGTAAAAGATTCCTCGCTCCGCAGACTTCGCTCGGAATGACCGGCTAACAAACTCTACGCAAAAGGCTTTGCATTTGAACACATTACCTCAAACCGTGACCCAGGTTTTCCAAAATCGTTTCGGTGAACCCCCCACTTTTGTGGTGCGCGCGCCGGGGCGGGTGAACCTCATCGGCGAACATACCGATTACAACGATGGTTTTGTGCTGCCGCTGGCTATTGACCGGGCCATCTGGATTGCCCTGCGGCCCCGCACTGACCGGGAGGTACATATCCATTCACACGATTTTGACGAAACGGCCGTCTTCCATCTCGACCGCCTTTTCAAAGAAACCGACCATTGGCTGGAATACCCCAAGGGGGTGGCCTGGGCCTTGCAAGAAGATGGCTACCAACTGACCGGTTGGGAAGGGGTGATGGCCGGGAACATTCCCAAAGGGGCGGGGCTGTCCTCGTCGGCGGCTCTGGAACTGGCGACGGCGCGGGCGTTCACGGCCGTGACCAACCATCTGTGGGACCCGGCGGCGATGGCGCTGTTGTGCCAGAAAGCGGAAAACCGATGGGTGGGCGTCAACTGCGGCATTATGGATCAGATGATTTCCGCCGCCGGGCAAGAAGGCCACGCCCTGCTGATTGACTGCCGTACATTGGAGACAAAAGCGGTACCATTGCCAACGGGCACGGCCGTTGTCGTCCTGGATACCAACACCCGGCGTGGTCTGGTAGATTCCGCCTACAACGAACGTCGCGCCCAATGTGACGAGGCATCAAAGTTTTTTGGCGTCCCCTACCTGCGTGACGTCTCCATCACCGACTTTCTCTCCAGCGAAGATCAGCTAAAGCCGCTCATTCGCCAGCGCGCCCGCCACGTGGTCTCGGAAAACATCCGCGTCCTCAATGCCGTCACCGCCATGTTGAACGACGATGCCGAGATGTTAGGCACACTGATGAACCAGAGCCACCTCAGCCTGCGCGATGATTTTGAAGTTTCCAGCCAGGAGTTGAATGTGATGGTGGAACTGGCGCAGGCGCAGCCCGGCTGCTACGGGGCGCGCATGACGGGGGCTGGTTTTGGCGGCTGTGCGGTGGCGCTGGTGGCCGCAAAAACAACCGGCGCCTTTACCCAATCCATCACCACTGCCTACCAACAGGCCACCGGCCTGACGCCCGCCATTTACGTCTGCCAACCGGCGGCGGGGGCATCGGTAATGGGTTAATTGGGCAATTACCCAATCTCCTCCCCCGTCCATATTTGTCGCTGCCCGGCGTCCGCGTTCCAGGCCATGAGCTTGGTGGGGGTGATTTCAATCACGGCCGTATACGTCTCATCAGTGGCAATATCCCAATCATACTTCTGCTGAAAATGGGGTTGCAACACGGCCGTCATGCCCGCCACCAATCGCGCCTCCCCCTCGATGATGATCACATCCATCGGGTCAGGATAGGTGATGGTGACAAAGGGGTTGGCCTGGATGTTGCGCGTTTTCACGGCCGTCGCCTGGGCCACCACATACACCCGCCCCCCATGCCACACATGCCAGATGGGTGCGGTATGTGGTTTGCCGGACGGCCGTACCGTCCCCAACCAGCTACATTCACTCGCTGCGAACTTTTCGATAATCGCCTGTAACATATTTGTCATCCTACCAGATACGTCGCCGTGCCCAATGCAATCTCTACCCCTTCTTCATTGTGCAATTCCATGCGCGTCACTGCCACCTTGTTGCCTTTGCGGATAACCCGCGCCGTGGCGGTGAAGGCGTTGCCCCGCCCTGGCCGCAAATAATCAATGCGAATATCAATCGTGCCCAACTTTTGCAGCCGCCGCTGCATCTCCTCCGGCGACAAATCCAGCAGTTCCACCACCAGGTTAGCCATCGCCACCATCCCTCCCGCCGCATCCAGCAGCGAAGCCGTCACCCCACCATGCAAAATCTGGTAAAACGGATTGCCCACCAGTTCCGGTTTCATGCGCACCCGTAGTTCCACACTCTCGGCCGTCAGCGCCAACACCTCCATCCCTATCAACTGATGAAAAGGGATATGCTGCGCATACAACCCCTTGATCAACTGCAAAATCTCTTCATCCGTCATCACTGCATCCTATGATTGATACAAGTAGTGCCAGGCACAGGGCATTTCTGCTCTGAATGACCAGGGCCGTTTTGCCCTGTGCCTGGCGCTGCCATTACACGATTCGTGCAATTCGTTGCCAATTGTCATTCATCCTACGCCAATGTGCAATTGAGGCGCAATGGTGGTATGCTTGGGGCAAATCAAATTGCAAATCTGCGGTCACAATGCCCACATTGTGGCCGCTTTTTACGCCTGAAAAGATATGACCGAACAGACACTAATCACCGACGGCCAGTTAGTGGCCGAAATACAAAAACGGCGCACCTTTGCCATCATCTCCCACCCCGACGCGGGCAAAACGACACTGACGGAAAAACTGCTGCTTTATGGCAATGCCATCCATCTGGCGGGCAGTGTGCGCGCCCGCAAAAACCAGCGCGCCGCCACCTCTGACTGGATGAAAATGGAGCAGGAGCGCGGCATCTCCATCACCTCCACCGTGCTGCAATTCCCCTACCAGGGCCACATCATCAACCTGCTGGACACTCCCGGCCATCAGGACTTCTCTGAAGATACCTACCGCACCCTCACCGCCGCCGACTGCGCCGTGATGGTGCTGGATGCGGCCAAAGGCGTAGAGGAACAAACCGTCAAACTCTTTGAAGTGTGTCGCCGCCGGGGAATTCCGGTGTTCACCTTTATCAACAAGATGGATCGGCCGGCGTTGGATGCGCTGGCGCTTCTGGATGAAGTGGAAACGGTGCTGGGGATGCAGCCGGTGCCGATGAACTGGCCCATCGGCGATGGCGACACCTTTCTGGGGGTATTTGACCGCCTGACCGAAGAGGTGCATTTGTATGACCGCACCGCCCACAACCAGACGATTTCGCCGGAGTATATTACCGGGTTGGACGACCCGCGCATTGAAGCCACCCTCAGCAGCCACCAGTTTGAGGACCTGCACACCAACATCGCCCTGTTGGACGAAATGGCGACCTTTGACTTTGACACGTTCCGACGCGGTGAACAGACGATGGTCTACTTTGGCAGCGCCCTGACCAACTTCGGCGTCCAACTCTTCCTGGACGACTTCATCAAATACGCGCCCGCGCCCAACACCTACCCCAGCGACGCCGGGCCAATTGACCCTTACCAGCCGGAATTCACCGGCTTCGTCTTCAAAATTCAGGCCAATATGGATCCCCGCCACCGCGACAGTGTGGCCTTTTTGCGCGTGTGCAGCGGCCGTTTTGAGCGCAACACACAGGTGAAACATCCCCGCACGGGCAAGATGCTTAAATTGTCCCGCACCTACACCTTTTTTGCCGACGACCGCGAGGTAGTGGATGAAGCCTTTGCCGGGGACATCATTGGGCTGCCGGGCAACCGGGAGTTTAACATCGGCGACACCATCAGCGCCGGAGCGGCCTTTAACTTTGCGCCAATCCCCCGCTTCCCGGCGGAGCATTTTGCCCGGCTGGTGAATCTGGACGTAAGCAAACAAAAGCAGTTCCAAAAGGGCATTGCCCAATTAGAAACCGAAGGGGCGATGCAAATTCTGTACGAGGTGGATGGGGCGCGGCGCGACCCAATTCTGGCGGTGGTGGGGATGCTACAATTTGAAGTGGTGCAGGCGCGGCTGGAAGAAGAGTATGGCGTCAAAACAAAACTGGAGCCGCTGCCGCACCGCCTCTGCCGTTGGGTGGAAGGGCCGGAAGAGAGCCTTGAGAAACTGCCCTGGCGCTATGGCATGATGAAGACGCGGGATTATGACGGCCGTGTCGTCGCCCTCTGTAACTCCCCTCACGAACTGAACTACTACCAGGAAAAGTACCCCGAACTCACCTTCCGCAGCATTGCTTGATGGGAGAAAAGATGGCGGTAAAATGGTCATCTAAATGACCATCTGTCCTTGAGTGGAGGTAATGATGAAACAAGTCTCAATTGTGGAAGCGCGGGATCACTTTACGGAATTGGTGCGGGAAGTTGAGGGAAATACAGGCGTGCAACTAACCCGGCGCGGCAAGCCCGTTGCGGTTCTTCTCTCTATCTCTGAATTTGACCGTTTGCAGGCAAACGAGCGTCCCTTTTGGGACAGCTATCTTGACTTTCGGGAACAGTTTGACCTGGGTGAATTGAAAATTGACCCTGAGATTTTTTCTGAGACGCGGGATCGTACAACCGGGCGTGATGTAACCCTATGAGCCTGAAATACCTCCTGGATACAAACATCATCTCTGAGCCATTACGGCCGCAACCCAATCCGGCCATTCTGGCCAATCTCCAGACGCATCAACAGGATTTTGCCATCGCTTCGGTTGTCTGGCATGAATTGTGGTTTGGCTGTTTGCGACTGCCGCCGTCGCGGAGACGCACGGCCGTAGAAACCTATCTGCAACATGTTGTCCGCGCGATTCCCACATTGCCCTATGATGAACAGGCTGCCCATTGGCACGCCGCCGAACGCGCCCGGCTCACTACACAAGGCAAACCACCACCTTAATAATCTCTTTTTGCGTGAGATCATTGAGTACCGAATGATTTAGCCGGAAAAACGCCTGTACGGTACCAGGTGTCTTTTTGGTAGCTGTGGGCAACAAATCTCTGGGAACAAGATGCGTCCACTTTACAGTGCGAATTCGGGGCAACTCGAATATCTTTTCAGTTGACCACAAAGGAGCAGACGAAATTTCACCTATAAAATAGAGGCGGCGATCTCGATCATAGGTTATGACTTGATCACCTATTTCAATTTCATATTGTACACATCCAGTTCACCCGGTACTTCGTTGTTTATTTGTCGGCCGCGATTATCCCCCAAAATCACCATAAGCGGGTGACACCGTAAGCATCAAATTGGACATCTGCACTGACAAATAGCATTTGCTCAATCAATGCCTGCGCCACCAAAAGACGGTCAAATGGATCACGGTGATGGAGGGGAAGATTGACAATGACTGCTGTGTGTGGAAATCCAATGCCCAATATTTCGATGCCGTTACGCTGTAACTGGGTGGGAATTAACTTCTCAAACGGCTGGCTAATAGCTAATTTCCCCAGACTCACTTTAATAGCCATCTCCCATAAGCTGGCAATGCTAAGAAATGGTTGGTTTTGGGCATCTTCAATTAATTGCCTGGCTCTGGCACTCAAGCGCGAATTGCCTTCAATAAACCAGATAAACGTGTGTGTATCAAGCAATATGTTCATTGCATATAATCGGCAAAATCGTCCAGCGGCGCGTCAAAATCGTCAGCCATTCGAATCAGTCCTTTAGCACTGCCAAATTGTGGCTGGCGTTTCACTTTAGCTACCGGCACAATTTGCGCCACCTGCTCACCATTTTGCATGATGAACACCTCTTCCCCCCTCATGGCCGCATTGATCAAGTCAATCAGCTTTTTTTGCGCTTCGTTAATAGTTACCTGAAACATATTTATCTCTCCTGACAGTCTGGCGCCAGTATACCATATCTGTTTATCCTCCGACGTAACGGCGTTTCCATTCATATAGTTTGTTGATCGCTTCCAGGGGGGACATGCTATTTACGTCCAGTTCGGCCAATTCTTCCAGCAGCGGGCTGGCTTCGGGAAAGAGGGCCATTTGTTGGCCGGAAGAGAGGCGCGAGGGAGTCACGGCCGTTGTCGGCGCATGTTGTTCCAGTTCGTGCAGCAGTTCGTTGGCCCGGTTCACCACATCTTTGGGCAGCCCGGCCAACTGCGCCACGTGGATGCCATAACTGCGATCCGCCCCCCCCGGCACAATGTGGTGCAAAAAGAGAACCTTATCCCCCTCTTCGGCCACAGCCACGTTGTAATTGGCCACCAGCGGCAGCAAATCGGCCAGCCCCACCAGTTCGTGGTAATGGGTGGCAAAGAGGGTGCGTGGCTTGAGGCGCGGATGGTTGTGCAGGTACTCCACAATTGCCCAGGCAATGGCCAGGCCGTCATAGGTGCTGGTGCCGCGCCCGATCTCGTCCAGAATGAGCAGGGAGCGGTGGCTGGCATGGTTGAGGATTTCGGCCGTTTCCACCATTTCCACCATAAAGGTGCTGCGCCCGGCGTGTAATTCATCATGCGCGCCAATGCGGGTGAAGATGCGGTCGGCCAGCCCCACGTCGGCTTCGTCGGCGGGCACAAAGCTGCCGATCTGGGCCATGAGGACGATGAGAGCCGTTTGCCGCAGGTAGGTGGATTTACCGCTCATGTTGGGGCCGGTGATGATCTGGATGCGCTCCTTCTCGGTCATATGCACATCGTTGGGCACAAAGCGTTCCAGCCGCAGCGATTGTTCAACGACGGGATGACGGCCGTTGACCACATGCAGCGTATTGTCGTTGGTGAGGGACGGCCGACTATACCCCTGGTTAGCCGCCGCTTCCGCCAGCCCGGCAGCCACGTCCAGTTCGGCAATCGCCTGCGCCGTTTGCAGCAGGCGGGGCGCATACGCCGCCACCTGCTGGCACACTTCGGTAAACACCCGCCGCTCAATCTCCAAAATCCGCTCCTCGGCGTTGAGGATCAGCGTCTCATACTCCTTCAACTCTGGCGTGATGTACCGCTCGGCGTTGGTCAGCGTTTGTTTGCGAATGTAGTCGGCGGGCACAGCGGGGGTATTGGCGTGGGTGACTTCGATGTAATAGCCGAACACCTTGTTGAAACCCACCTTCAAAGAGGCAATCCCGGTACGCTCCCGTTCGCGGGGTTCCAGTCCCGCCACCCATTCCCGCGCATTGGCCGAGGAGTTCATCACCCCATCCAGTTCCGCCGAAAAACCAGGGCGAATGACGCCCATTTTGTTGAAATTAGTGGGCGCATCGTCGGGAATGGCCCGGTTTATCAGGTCGGCCACTTCGGTGCAGGGGTCGAGAGTGGAGATTAGAGATTGGAGATTGGAGATTGGAGATTGCTGGCTTGTAAACTGCTCACTGCTAACTGCTAACTGTTCACGAATGACCGGTATAGCTTGCAAAGCGATCTTCACATTCTCCACGTCACGCGGGTTGGCTTTGCCGCTGAGGATGCGGTTGGTGAGGCGCTCCAGGTCGGGCAGCCCTTTGAGGGTGGCGCGCAGGTCGGCGCGCAGCAGGGCGTTGTCGTAGAAAAACTGCACCTGATCAAAGCGATTATTGAGTTGGGCAATGTCCAGCAACGGCCGTGACACCCGTTCCCGTAGCAGCCGCGCCCCCATGGCCGTCACCGTTTTGTCCAACACACCTAACAGCGACCCCTTGCGCTCACCGCCGAGCGATTCCGTCAATTCCAAATTGGCGCGGGTGGCCGTGTCCAGGGCCATATACCCCTCCACGCTGTAGGTTGCCAGCCGTTGGATTTGCCCCACCGCCCCCATCTGCGTCTCTTGCAAGTAGTAGAGAATGGCCCCGGCGGCGCGGGTGGCCAATGACTTTTGCTCGCAGCCAAAGGCATCCAGGCTGGCGACGCCAAAATGGCGCAGCAAAATCTGGCGGGCATTGCCCTCTTCAAATCGCCAATCCGGCAGGTGGCTGACGGTGCGCGCCTGCTCTTGCAGGGTATGTTCGCTGTCCGGCACCAGCAGTTCGGCAGGGTGCAGGCGGGCGAGTTCTTCGGTGAGGGTGCGACGGCCGTGAAACTGCGTCGTGGCAAAAACGCCGGTGGTAATATCGGCATAGGCCAGCCCCACCCGGTCGCCATCCACAATGGCCGCCGCCAGGTAATTGTGCCGGGCGGCGTCCAACATGCCCGGCTCGATGACGGTACCGGCGGTAAAGACACGCACCACTTCACGCGGCATCAGGCCGTTGATGGGCGTCTCGCTCATCTGCTCACACAGCGCCACCTTGTACCCTTTAGCCACCAGCCGGGCAATGTAGCTTTCGGCGGCATGGTAGGGCACACCCGCCATCGGCGTGCGCTGGTTTTTCCCCTGGGGGCGGCTGGTGAGGACGAGGTCGAGTTCACGCGCGGCCGTTTGGGCGTCGTCATCAAAGGTTTCATAGAAATCCCCCAGGCGAAACAAAACAATGGCGTCGGGATATTGCGCCTTGACGTCCAGGTATTGCTGGCGGCTGGGGGTGATGTGGCTCATAGTTGTGAAACTCCTTTGATCACGTGATACGTAATGCGTGATGCGTAATCCGACCAGGGGTCACGCATCACGCATCACGATTTTAGTTTTGTTTGGGTCAAGCAGCAAAGATGGACTTTCACTGCTTCTATACATCGGTCATGTTGAAAAGTTTTTCGGGTTCAGGTACGCTATGCGGCGGTTAGGCGTGTTATGATAAACCCGGCAGCAATGACAACCATGGAAGACACGGCCGTACTGATCGCCCGCATTGATCAACTAAATGCGGAAGCATGGTCTATCCTCACCGATGACCGAGAACGCGCCCGCCTCCTCAGCCGTGAAGCCGCCGACCTCGCCACCACCGGCCCCTTTGCCCAAAACCCCTACAAACGCGGCCTGGCCGAAAGTTTACGCACCCTCAGCCGTGCGGCCGTTTACAGTGGCAATTACGAGTATTCTCTTTCCCAGGCGCTAGAAGCGTTGTCCTTGCTGGAAGAAGAAAATCTGCCGGCGTTAATGGGGGAGGTGCTGTATACCATCGCCGTTAATTATGTCACATTG
The DNA here is from genome assembly GCA_019637635.1 of Anaerolineae bacterium. Classification (GTDB taxonomy): domain Bacteria; phylum Chloroflexota; class Anaerolineae; order Promineifilales; family Promineifilaceae; genus CAADGU01. Next base: position 4,928 of record JAHBVI010000084.1, on the reverse strand, counting down.
GGCAATTTGTCGGCCGGCCTGGATTTTCACATGCGGCAGTTGGAAATAGTAGAGCAAATTGGCGATCAGGAAGGATATGCCATGGCCCTGTTGGGGCTGGGCAACCTGTACGCCGAGATGAACGATTATGCCAGCGCCCAATCTTACAACGAACAAAGCCTGGCCGTTTTTCGCGGACTGCCGGGTCATTCTTATTGGATGGCGCTCCTGTTGAATAATATCTGCTACAACTATTTTCTACAGGGTGATTACCAGAAAGCATTGGTATCGGGAGAAGAGGGGCTGGCCTTCTGTAAACTGCATGGTCATACACGGATTGAAGCCGTCATCTCCAACTCGATTGCCGAGGTGTATTTGCACCTGAATGAGCCGGAAAAGGCTTTACACTATCTGGAAACGGCCGTTGCCGTTGCCAATAAAGGGGATGATGCCTATATCGCCATTGAGAGTCTGAAACTCAGCGGCGAGATTTACTTCAAACAAGGGCGAGCCGCCGAAGCGTTACCTTTTGTGCAGCAATCGCTCCTCCTGGCGGAACAAGCCAATCATAAACGGTGGATTTTTGCCTGCCACCGGCTGCTCGCTGACATCTATCGCGCCTTAGGGTTATTTGCGGAGGCGCTCACTCATTTTGAACGATTTCACGCCATTAAAGAAACCGTACAAAGTGAAGAGGTCAATGAAAAGCTAAAAAACCTGGAGATCGTGCAGCGCACCCAGGCTGCGCAGAAGGAAGCCGAGTTATACGCCTCGCTCTACCAGGAAGAGCAGGCGCGGCGGGCGCTGGCCGAAACGATGCAGCGCGTGGGGGCAGCGTTAACCGGCTCCATCGAACTAAAAGATGTTTTAGACACGATCCTGGCTCAATTGGCGCTGTTGGTGCCATATGATCGCGCTTCGCTGCTGGTACGCCGCGGCAATGAACTGGAATTTATGGCCATGCGCGGTTTCCCAGAGGGCGAAGGGTATTTGAACCAGCGTGTCCCCCTCGATGAAGACCCGGAGTCGCCGGATGTGTTTATGCGGATTTATCATTCCCGACGGCCGTTGGCGCTGGTGAATCTGGCTGACTATGAAGGATGGCAGCAGGTTTCTAATTTGAGGGTGCCGGGCGCCTGGTTGGGCATTCCCCTTATTCATCGGGATGAGGTGCGGGGCATGTTGTCGTTGGTACGTGAAGCCAGTGTGCCCTATGATGACGAAGCCATTGCCCTGGCCACCACATTTGGCACAACGGCCGTTGTCGCCCTGGAAAATGCGCGCTTGTTTAACCGCACACGCCGGTTTAATGAACAACTAGAATACGAAGTGCGCCAACGCACCCAGGCCTTACAAGACGCCTATGAACAATTGGAGCGGCTGGACAAAGCCAAGGCGGACTTCATCGCCGTCACCGCCCACGAATTGCGCACACCCATCACGGTAATCAAAGCCTACAGCCAACTCCTGCAAAAAAAGGGGGATGAGGCAGACGGCAATGATAATCTGGTAGCCGGTATTGTTTCCGGCGTCAATCGTCTCCATGAGATTGTCACCACCATGTTATGGATGGTGAAAATTGACAGCAAGGCGTTGGAAATCTTTCCAGAACCGCTGAATATGGTGGAGTTGATTGGGCAAATCATCAAGGGATTGGCTGAGGATATTGCCAGCCGCAAACAGCGAGTGATTGTAGATGATTCGCTGGTGGCTTTACCCTCCATTACCGGCGACGAAGATGCGCTGAAAGTGGTGTTCGCCAACATTATTGTCAACGCCATTAAGTACACACCGGACGGCGGCGAGATTCGCATTCACGGCCGTGCCTGGGAGAACCCACCACAGCCCGATCTCCCCACCGATGCCATCGCCATTACCATCAGCGACAGCGGCATTGGCATTGCCCCGGAAGCGCAGGAGCTTATCTTCACCAAGTTTTACCAAACAGGAGATGTGGCGCTCCACTCCTCCGGCAAGACCAAATTCAAAGGAGGCGGCCCCGGTTTGGGATTGGCTATTGCCCGGGGGATCATTGAAGCCCATCACGGCCGTCTCTGGGCCGAAAGCCCCGGTCACGACGAAAAGAGCTGCCCCGGCAGCCACTTTCACATTGTCCTCCCCCGCGTACAACCGACCAGGATTAAGCAGTGAACAGTGAACAGTGAACAGTGAACAGTGAACAGTGAGCGGTGAGCAGGTGATGACCTGCCACCTGCCACCTGCCACTCACTCCTTTTGCTGAGCCAGCCAGCTTTCCAACTGTTTTTGGTGACGCTGTTCCAGTTTAGTCAACGGCCGTCGTCCCTTCATCAACAAATGCGCCTGCTCATACGTCAGCCCCTCTTCCCGCATCAGATAAGCTGCCAACAGCGTCGCCGAACGCCCCCGCCCTTTGGCACAATGCACCAGGATCGAACGGCCTGCTTTCACCTGGGCTGCCATCCAATCCACCCCTTCCGTCAATATCTCCGGCGGTGGCACCGTAATATCCAGCACCTTAAGCTGAATGTGTTGAATGTCATGCTCCTCATAAAAAGCCAGGTCATCTTCCCGCTCTGCCCGTATGTTCACCACCGCGCCAATGTTGTGATGCCGGATGAAATCGTAATCCCGTTCATATGTCGGCGCGCCGCCCAGCCATAATTCGGTCGAAATCTCCTCATGCGGCGTAATCTGCGTAAACCAGACATGCCCCATAATCTCCTCATAGGTATACCGAATAGCCGGATACAATTTATCGAAAGCTGTATGAAATGGGTTCATGCTCATAATGATGACAACTATAGCTTCGTCCCCGATGCCAGGCAAAGCGAATCAGCGTGTGATCTATTATGTTTCTTTCACATGTCCTTTACTGGTAATCCGTAAGGAATCATGTAAACTGCCCCCCATACAATCCTCAATGAGATGTATTTTTTATGGAAGTAAGCAGTAACGACCCAATAGTGTCCTGTTATGCGTAGGTTCCAATGGGGAGCCACCTGGGCTGTGCAAGGACTCAGTAAAAGGTGTGCTCATGGTTCAGCGGCTTTTACCCAAACGGCCAGTAGTTCGCGCCAGATTTTCCCTTATCCTTTTATTTCTTTTAGCCTTCATACTCACATTCTCCCCAACAAAAACAAGCCAGGCATCTTCTCCCATCGTCGTTAACACATTTCTGGATAGCAAACAGGCCAGTGATGGACAGTGTTCGCTGCGGGAAGCAATTATCGCCGCCAACACCGACAAAAAATCCGGCAATGGCTCCGGTGAGTGCCCTGCCGGTAGAGGCGCTGACACCATTCTCCTGGCCGCCGGCACCTACAACCTCACCCGCACCGACAGTGGGAATGAGGACGCCGCCCAAACAGGCGATCTGGATATTATCGGCAATTTGACCATTGTCGGCGCTGGCGCTGATGTCACCATTATTCAGGGTGTTGGCCTGAATGACCGGCTGATTCATGTTCTCAATGGGAACGTCACCATCACCGGCGTCACCCTGCAGCAAGGCAATGTACCTTCTCACGGCGGCACGCTCTATAACAATGGCAACCTGACGCTCACCGATGTTGCCCTGATGAACAGCAGTGCCAATGGCATGGGGGGCGGCCTCTATTCGCTGGGGACCTTGCAGGCAGATGCGGTCAGCATTGTCGGCAACAGCGCCAATGGTGCGGTTGGCGGCGGTGTGGTGGTGGGTGGCGGTACGGCCGTATTCACCAACAGCACCATCAGCGGCAACACCGTTAACGGCAGCGGCGGCGGTCTGGTAAACAACGGGCAAACTACCCTTAACTTTGTCACCATCGCCAACAACAATGCCCAAACCCCTACCGGCATCCAGAACAACAGCGGCGACCTGACCCTGAACCACACCCTGGTGGGGGGCAGTTGCCAGGGTAACATCATCTCCCAAGGCTACAATCTCATTCAAGACGCCACCAACTGCACCATTACCGGCAACCCGACGGGCAACCTGATCGGCGTTGACCCGCTCTTGGCGCCGCTGGCGCTCAATGGCGGCAGTACGCTGAACCACGCTTTGCTGGACAACAGCCCGGCAGTGGAAGCCGGCAGTAGCATCGGCTGCCCGGCCACCGACCAACGCGGCATCAGCCGCCCGCGTGGCCTTTTCTGTGACATCGGCGCTTACGAGCTAGAAAACCCGACGCAGACCGGCCCGGCGCTGGTGGTCAATACAGCCGATGACGTAGATGACGGGGTGTGTGATTATGCCCATTGTTCCCTGCGCGAAGCCATTCTGCATACCAATGCTTCCAGCATTAGCAATCAGATCCATTTCAACATTCCCGGCAGCCTGCCCCCGGTCATTTATCCGCTTTCGCCATTACCGGTGATCACCGATCCGGTCTTGATTGACGGATTTACGCAGGCCGGTGGCCTGGTGGTGTTGGATGGCTCACAGGCGGGCACGGCCGTTGGCCTGGAAATTGCCGCCGGGGGCACAACCGTTCGCGGACTGCGCATCATCAACTTTAGCAGCCATGGCCTGCTGCTCACCCAGAATGGCAACAACATCATTGAAGGCAACGAGATCGCCTATAACGGCGGTGATGGTATTCGCATTCTGGCAGGCACAGGCAATCAGCTAACCGGGAATAACATTCACGACAACGGCGGCCTGCCCATTGACCTGGGCGGCGACGGCCGTACCCCCAACGACACCGACGATCCCGATGATGGCGCCAATTACCTGCAAAACTACCCCAACCTGCTCACGGCCGTGCCCCAGGCTGATAGTCTGCGGATTGACGGCCGTCTGGATAGCGTCCCCGGCGTCACCTTCACTCTGGAATTTTTCGCCGCGCCCGCTTGCCTGCTCAGCGGCGGCAGCCAGACCTTCCTGGGCGCAACCCAGGTGACGACCGACGCCTTCGGTGATGCCTACTTCACAGCCTCCGGCTTAACGGCCGTACCCCTCGGCTATTTTGTCACCTCCACCGCCA
>JAHBVI010000083.1 GCA_019637635.1 Anaerolineae bacterium | reverse complement strand
GGTGTGCGCGTCAGCCGGGTGGGTGAAACCCGCTTTAAGCTGTGGACGGCAAAGCTGTTTTATCGCCTGATTCGGCGTATCACCAAAATTGACATTCCGCTGGACACAGGCGACTTTCGGTTGATGGATCGGCGGGTGGTGAAGGCCATCCGCAGTATGCCGGAGCGCAACCGGTTCTTGCGCGGCATGGTGCCCTGGGTGGGATTCCGGCAGACGGGTGTGCCGTATGAACGGGCCAGCCGCTACGCCGGGGAGTCGAAGTTTAGCAGCGTCAAACAAATGCTGCCTTTTGCCCTGGACGCTATTACCAGTTTTTCTTATCTGCCGCTGCAATTGGCGACGTATCTGGGTTTTTTCATGGCCGGCCTGGCGGCGCTGGCCATTGTGGCGGTGGTGTTGGTGCGGTTGCTTGGCCCATCTGCCCCCCTGTTGGGGCAGGCCACCACCCTGGTAGCCGTCCTGTTTTTGGGTGGGGTGCAGCTCATTTGCCTGGGTATCATTGGCGAGTATTTGGGGCGGATTTATGACGAGGTGAAGGGACGGCCGTTGTACCTGATTGATCAATTGTGGGGGTTTGAGGGGGAGGAGATTAAGAGATCAGGAGATTGAATCTCTTAATCTCCTGATCTCCAATCTTCTCCTCATTTGTCGCTGCCCATTTTGTTCGTTATAATTTCTCTCACTTAAGAAGGCGCCATAGCTCAGTTGGTTAGAGCGAGGGACTCATAAGCCCTAGGTCACTGGTTCAAGTCCAGTTGGCGTCATCAGGAACCAGAAGCCGCTCCGTCAGGGGCGGTTTTTTATTTGCTTAATCCGTGACCCGAAGCCCGATTACGGATTACGGATTACCGATTACGGATAACGGATGACGCCACTGGCACAGATACAAAAACAAGGCTGGCTGTTTGTTCTGGCCGGAATTTTGCTGGTGACGGGTTGGGTGGCGGCGGGGGAACCGGCACGGCCGTCCGCCCTGTCACCGGTCATCGCCCCGATCACGGCCGTAGACATCAACCAGGGGCGGCTCAATGCCGTGCCGCCGTCGCCGCGCAGCGGGCCAGGCGGCTGGCGCATCCAACAGGATTTTGTGGCCGGGCATGACGGCCTGCGCGAAATTGAGCTGATCCTGGCCCGCAATGGGGAGCCGCAGCCGGAGGAGGACGGCCGTTTCACCCTGACCCTCTATGACGATACCGGCAGCGCCATCAGCCAGCGCGCCTTGTTCACGCGCAATTTCCGGCACAACCACACCTACACATTTGCTTTCCCGGCCCAGCCCACTTCCGCCGGGCGGCACTATGTGCTGGAACTAAGCGGCAACGAAACGAACCCGCTGACGGTGTGGGGCTATGATCTGGATGTGATGGGCAGCGGGCAGGTGATGGTGGTGCCCGAAGGGGAGGGGGATGGGCCGGGCACGGCCGTGCAAGACCTCCGTTTCATCACCCGCTACCAACTTTTACCCACCGAAGCCATTTCCACCTTAACCAGCCAGGTCTGGCGCGATGGCGCCGTTATCTTGCTGGCGCTGCTGTTCATTCCGTTGCCCGGTCTGTTGTTGATGCAGTTGCCCCCCTTACGTTGGCGCGGTTGGGACGGCATGGCCTGGTGGGGCGCGGCGCTGGCCTTGGGCACGGCCGTCTGGCCCCTCATCTGGTACGCCTTCACCCTGCTCGGCGGCCATTTCACCGGCTGGCTGCTCTGGCTGCTGGTGATTACGTGTTTAGGTGTTTTAGTGTTCAGGTGTTTACGCGTGTCAGGTGTCAGGTGTCAGGTGTCACGCATCACGCATCACGCATCACGCCACCACCTGCTCCTCCTGCTCATCCTCATTGCCGGGTTTGCCGTGCGGCTGCTGGCGGTGCGTGATCTGGCTGTGCCGCCCTGGGTGGATGCGGGAAGACATGCATTGATCACGGCCGTGATGGTGGCCAACGGCCAGACCATTTCTGATTACGCTCCCTACCTGCCGGTAGACCGCTTCCCTTACCACTTCGGCTTTCACACCATGGCTGCCAGCCTGGTATTGATGACCGGCTGGCCGTTGGAGCGGCTGCTGCTGGTGTTGGGGCAGTTATTGAACGCGCTGGTACCGTTGACGGTGTATACGGCCGTGTGGCTGATGGCGCGGCGACGTGGAGCGGCCGTATTCGCCGCCTTCCTGGTGGCCATCCCCTTCTTCTTCCCCGCCTATTACGCCACCTGGGGCCGCTTTACGCAGTTGACGGCCATGCTGGTCATGCCCATGCTGATCGCCTTCACCTGGCTGCTGGTACGCGGCGGTCCACGCTGGAAACGAGGCTGGTGGGTGGTGGCATTGCTGGCGGCGGGCGTCTTTTACATCCACTTTCGCGTTTTTTTGTTTTACGTGCCCTTTGTGGCCGTGTTATGGTTGGGGAGTTGGGGGCGGCACGGCCGTTGGCTGTTGCTGAGTGGTGTGGCCGGATTGCTGCTAACCCTGCCGCGCCTGTTCACCCTCACTACGATCACCGAGCCAGTACAAACCATCAGCTACAACCTGCCCAATTACAACGAGTTTCCCATCTCTTATGTCAACTCTGGTTGGGATCGCTGGTTCATCTGGCTGGCGGGGTTATTGTTGCTGCCGTTACTGATTGGCCTGCTGCGACGACTGCCATGGGTGGCGCTGCCGGTCGTGCTGCTGTTATGGGTGGCGCTGCTCTTTTTGCTGCTGGCGGGTGACTATTTGGGATTGCCCAGTACCTCGTTGGTGAACCTGAACAGCATGTATATCACCCTCTTTTTACCGCTGGCAATCTTCCTCGGCGTGCTGCTGGATCAGGTGTGGCGCTGGCTGCGGCGGTCGCACTGGGTGTTGCTGGTATGGGTGTATGTGGCGGCGGGGGTGTTGCTCACGGCCGTGACCCTCTTCGGTTTGCGCCAGCAAATGGGCATCCTCAACCCGGACACCATTCTCGTGCGCCCCGCCGACCTGCCGGCGCTGGCCTGGCTGGATGCCCACATACCCGCCGACGCCAAAATCGCCGTCAACAGTTGGAAATGGTTGGGCGAAACCTGGGCCGGCAGCGACGGCGGCGCGTGGATCGTCCCCCTGAACCAGCCGCCGCGCACCACCACCACCCCTCCGGCCGATTACATCTACGATCCGGCGTTAGCCCAGGAAGTGCGGGCGTTTAATGAGGCGGCTACGGCCGTGACGGATTGGGCGGCGGCGGACACGGCCGTGTGGCTGCGCCAGCAAGGCATCACCCACCTCTTTGTCGGCCAGCGGGGCGGTTTCCTCGACCCCGCCGCCCTCAATCGCAATCCCAGCCTGCGGGCGATTTATGCGGCTGATGGGGTGTTTATTTTTGAGATTGAGAGATTAGGAGATTAGGGGATTTTTCCAGTCCCCCAATCTCTCAATCTCCTAATCTCCCATCTCTACAGGTGCGGATGACGGCCGTCCACCACCCCCTTCACATGCTGCATAAACGCCGCTACATCCACACCCTGCTGCTGCACACCGCTTCGTTCCCGCACCGATACCGAATCCGTCGCCACCTCCTGGTCGCCGACAATCAGCATGTACGGCACCTTCATCTGCTGTGCCTGGCGCACTTTGGCGTTCATCCGTTCGCTGCCCACCATCGCCTGCGCCCGGATGCCCGCCGCCCGCAGCCGCGCCGCCAACGCCGTCGCATACCCCTGGTGCGCATCCGTAATCGGAATCACCCGCACCTGCTCCGGTGACAGCCACACCGGGAAATTGCCCGCGTAATGCTCAATCAAAAAGCCAATAAACCGCTCATGGCTGCCCAACGGCGCCCGATGGATGCAAAAGGGCATTTCCGGTAACCCCTGCTCATTCGTAAACGTCAGGTCAAACCGGGCCGGCTGCGCAAAATCCACCTGATTCGTGGCGATGGAAAACTCCCGGCCAATGGCGCTCCAGATTTGCACATCAATCTTCGGCCCATAAAACGCCGCCTCATCATCCGCCTCCACAAAGGGCACATTTTCGCTCACCATCACCTGGCGGATTAAATCCTCCATCTTTAGCCACATCGCCTCGTCGTCCACATATTTCTTGCCCAGCCCGGCCTTGCCGTGTTTACTCAAGCGCATCACGTACCTTTCAATGCCAAACAGGGCAAAATAATGGCGGTACATCGCCAGCACCGCGCTAAACTCGGCCGCCAACTGTGATTCGGCGCAGTAAATGTGGGCGTCATTTTGCGTTTGCCCGCGCACCCGCAGCAGCCCCATCAGCGAGCCACTCTGCTCATAGCGGTACACCGTGCCATACTCTGACAGGCGCAGCGGCAGGTCGCGGTAACTGCGCGGTTTGCTGCCGAAAATTTTGTGGTGAAAGGGGCAGTTCATCGGCTTCAGGTAATACGCGGCCCCTTCCCGCTCCATGCCGGCGTACATTTCGTCCACGTAATACGGCAGATGGCCGCTGCGCAAGTAGAGCGCTTCTTTGGCAATATGCGGCGTGCTGACGCGCACGTACCCGGCGGCGTCTTCCATTTCCCGCGCCAGCTTTTCCAACTCTTCGCGCAAGATGTTGCCGTTGGGCAGCCACAGCGGCAGCCCCGGCCCAATCTCGTCATCCAGGATGAAGATTTCCAATTCCCGCCCCAATTTGCGATGGTCGCGCTGCTTTGCTTCTTCCAGTAGTTGCAGATGCGCCTGCAATTCCTGTTTGTTGCGCCAGGCCGTGCCATAGATGCGCTGTAACATGGGCCGGTTTTCATCGCCGCGCCAGTAGGCCCCGGCCGTACTCATCAATTGGAAAGCGTTGGGCGGGATCTGCCCCGTGTGGGCTACATGCGGCCCCCGGCACAAATCCTCGAAGCTGTCTTGCCGGTACGTGCTAATCGGCTCACCAGACTGCGCCAGTTCGTCAATCAGTTCCAGCTTGTAGGGCTGGTCGTGGAACAAGTGGCGAGCTTCGGCGGCGCTGATTTCGCGGTAGAGCAGCGGATGTTTCCCGGCGATGATCTGGCGCATCCGCTTTTCCAGCCAGAGCAGATCATCGGGTTTGAACGAGCGATGTCTGCCATCGTCGTCCACGCCCAGGTCAAAATCGTAGTAAAAGCCATTATCAATGGGCGGCCCAATCGCCAGTTTGGCCGCCGGGTACAGCGCCAACACCGCCTGCGCCAACACATGCGCGGCCGTGTGCCGGATGCGGTACAAATCAGACTGTTCATACGGTTGTTGATTTAACTCAGACATGAGATTTTCCTTTACCAACTGTCATTCCGAGCGAAGTCTTCGGAGCGAGGAATCCCTACAAATTGCCACCGTGTAGGGATTCCTCGGAAGACCTCGGAATGACAGGTTGGGCTAAACAAAAAGGCCGCTCGTGGGAGCGGCCTCTTTCACTGTTTACCGATTACCGTTCACCGATTACCGATGACCGGCAAAAACCGCTCATAACTCCATGCTCTTAGTTGTAATTTGGGTAGTAGCGTGGCTGATAAACTCGGCCACGGGCAGTGCGCCCCGATCTTCCTCGTCGCGGGTGCGGACGGCGACCGCGCCGTTTTCCATTTCCTTGTCACCCACCACCAGCATGTAGGGGATTTTTTGCAGTTGGGCGTTGCGGATTTTTTTGTTCATGCGGTCGCTGCTGTCGTCTACCTGCACCCGCATTCCCACCGCCCGCAATTGCCGGCTGACCGCGTGGGCATACTCGTTATGCCGGTCGGCAATGGGCACCATCATCACCTGCACCGGGGCCAGCCACAGCGGAAACGCGCCGTTGAAATGCTCGATCAGGATACCCACAAAGCGTTCCATGCTGCCAAACGGAGCGCGGTGAATCATTACCGGGCGGTGTTTGTGCCCGTCCTCGCCGGTGTATTCCAGGTCAAACCGCTCCGGCAGCAGGAAATCTACCTGCACCGTGCCCAACTGCCATTCCCGCTTGAGTACATCGCGGAAAATGAAGTCCAGCTTGGGGCCATAGAACGCCGCTTCGCCTTCTTCAATGGTATAGTTCATGCCTACCCTATCAGCCGCGTGGCGAATGGCGCTGATGCCTTTGGCCCACATTTCCGGCGCGCCGGCGTATTTGTCGCTGTTGGGATCATTCGTGCCCAGCCGGGCGCGGAAGTCGTGGAAACCCATCGTCTGGAAGACATGCTGAATCAGGTCTACCACGCCGATGAACTCTTCTTCCAGTTGGTCGGGCGTGACAAACAGGTGGGAGTCATCCACCGTGAAGCCGCGCACCCGCGTCAGCCCGGTCAGTTCGCCGCTCTGCTCGTAGCGGTAAACGGTGCCAAATTCGGCCAGGCGCAGCGGCAGGTCACGGTAGCTGCGGGCTTCGCTACGGTAAATTTCAATGTGGTGCGGGCAGTTCATCGGCTTGAGCATGAACTTCTCCTCGTCCACGTCAATGGGCGTGTACTGGCTGGCTTTGTAGTAGGGGTAATGGCCGCTGGTGATGTACAAATCCAGCTTGCCGATGTGCGGCGTAATGACGGGCAGGTAGCCGCGTTCTAATTGTGCCTGGCGCAGGAAATTTTCCAGCGTTTCGCGCAACACGGCCCCTTTGGGCAGCCACAGCGGCAGGCCGGAGCCGACCAGTTGGGAAATGTGGAACAGCCCCAACTGTTTACCCAGGCGGCGATGGTCACGCGCTTTAGCCTCTTCTAGCAAGCGCAGGTACTCTTCTAGCTCTTCTTTGTTGGGCCAGGCGGTGCCGTAGATGCGCTGCAACTGCGGGTTGTGTTCGTCGCCACGCCAGTACGCGCCGCCGGTACGCAGCAGCTTGACGGCGTTGGCCTTCACCTGTTTGGTGAATTTAACGTGCGGCCCACGGCACAAATCCACAAAGTTGCGCTGTTTGTAGATGCTGACTTCCTGGGCGGGCACGGCCGTAGCCTCCCCATTTTCGTCCAGTTTGCCCGCTGCTAAATCGGCGATCAGTTCCAGCTTGTACGGCTGGTCGGCAAAAAACGCCTGCGCTTCGGGGATGCTCATGGCCGAATGTTCAAACGGCGCGTTTTGTTTGAGCAGCTCTTTCATACGCTCTTCAATCTGCGCCAGGTTTTCCTCGGAAAAGGTGCGCGGTTTGCCATTTTCCTGGCCCAGGTCAAAGTCATAATAGAAGCCATCTTCAATGGGCGGCCCAATGGCTAATTTGGCTTCGGGGAACAGGGCCAGCACCGCCTCGGCCATGACGTGCGCGGCTGAATGGCGGATGCGGTATAGCTCCGATTCAGCGTAGGGAATGTGGTTTGTTTCGGACATGATCGATCTCCAGATTTTTGAGATTGGAGATTGGAGATTAGAGATTGAAGCCCATCTCCAATCTCTAATCTCCGATCTCCCAAATAAAAACGCCATCACCCACATTGGGGCGATGGCGTGTCGCGGTTCCACCCAATTTCGGTAATCGGTACCTTTTGCAGTGCCAGGCACACCCTTTGAGGCGCTGACCTGCGAAACTGGTTTAGGGTGTGCCTGGCACTACCCGACCAATTACCCTCATTGACGGCCGTTAACGGGGCCAACCGGGTTTTCTTACTCAGTTAAAGTAGGGCAGACGCATGGTCTGCCCTGGGGAGGGCAAACAACAAAGTTTGCCCATACCATTCAGAAAACCACTCCTGGGGGGTTTTGGTTAGTGGTTAAAATGGTGGCGGCTCACAGCCTACGGCCGTCCACTCTCTGTCATCTACCGGCTAACTACTCGTCCCAATCATCGTGTTACAAAGTGCAATTGTGAGATAGTGATTATAAAACCGATGGTGGTGATGTCAAGTCCTGCTCACCGGTAATTTCAAATTGCGGCCTTAATGTGCCAGGTCTGGCAAAAGCCAGGGTACCACTGCGTCTCTTTGGGAATTCCTAACGTCATCAATTCATATCCACTCAGGCGATACAGTTCCAGGCCATGATGGTCAGACACCGTATACATGGCAGCCGGCATGAGACCTTTGAGTGGGATGACAGGATGGAAACTGTCCACCTGATATTTTTCTACGACCAGGGAATAGACGGCTTCACGGCCGTCTGGCAGCATATATTCAATCGCCGAACCGCCAAACTCTTCCAACCGCTGCAACCGGTAAAGGTCGCCTTCTTGAATGATGGGGCGAATCTGTTTGTAAAAGCGAAGATAAGTGGCGTACTCTGCCAGTTCCGCCTCCGCCAACTCGTGTAAGCTGGAGCCGATGCCCAACACCCCACGCATGGCGACGGCAAAACGGGTGGAAAGGGGAATGGCCCGCCGGGTAATGTGATTGTGTTCGTGTGTCACCCAGGCTTCCATGCACCGGGCCGGGTAAGCCAGGCTAAACCCCTCTTGAATGTGCAGCCGGTCAAAAGCGTCGGTGTTGTCGCTCACCCACACCTGGTCGGCGCGGCCCAACATGCCCAGGTCTACGCGCCCACCGCCGCCAGAGCAGCTTTGAATGTCCAGGCCAGGGTGCTTTTGGCGCAGGCGGTCCATCACGCTGTATACTCCGGCCACGTGTTTGTACCAGATCGCTTTACCGGCTACTGAGCCAGGCTCGGTCACGTTCCGGTTCATATCCCACTTAAAAAAGGAGATGGCATACCGTTCAACCAGATTGTCTAACACGGTAAAGATATGCTCCACAACTTCGGTACGGCCGTAATCCAAAATGAGCTGGTGGCGCGCCTCGGTACGTTCCCGGCCCGGAAAGTGCAGCACCCAGTCCGGGTGCTGGCGGTAAAGGTCGGAGTCAGGATTGACCATCTCCGGTTCCACCCACAGGCCAAACTTCATCCCCAACCGGTGGACTTCCTGCACCAGTTGTTCTAATCCCTGGGGAAACAACGCCTCACTGACAACCCAATCGCCCAGACCGGCGCGATCACTGCGCCGCTCCCCAAACCAGCCATCATCCACGCAAAACAGTTCCACCCCCAACGCCGCCGCCCGGCGCGCCAACGCGACCTGGTTTTCATAGTTCAGATCAAAGTAAGTGGCTTCCCAACTGTTGTACAGCACCGGGCGGAAACGCGGGCCTGCCGGGGAATGGGGCAGCACACGCTCGCGGGCAAAGGCGTGCATCTGGCGGCTGGCCCCGCCCCAGCCGCTGTCGCTAAACCCCTGCACCAGGGCCGGGGTGATGTGCCGCTCCCCTGGGGCCAGCTTCAATTCAAAATCAAAAGGATTGTACCCCCCATGCACACGTACATCCCCCTGGGGCAACTGTTCAAAAACCAGACGCCAACTGCCGCTGTAGGCCAGTTGCCCAAAATAGACGCTGCCGCTCTCTTCCCCGGCCTGCTCTGGCCGGTTGAGCATGAAAATGGGATTGGCATGGTGGCCGGTTTGCAGGGTGCGGCTTTCCAGGACGAAGCTGCCCTGGTGCAGACGCTGCCGTCGGGCCATAAATTCTTGCGCCCAGGAGCCGGTCACGGCCGTTAACTCATTGGTACCGGCCGGCAGGTGCAGCGTGGCAAAGTGGCAAACTTCGATCTGTACCGGTTCTAGCCCGTTGTTTTCCAGTTCGCACCAGCGTTCGATGATGTCGTGTTCGGGCGTCAGGCGATAACAAAGGATGACGGCAAAGGGCTGTACCGGGTCTTGCAGGTGGATGCGGAGGGTCTGGCGCGGGCTGTTGTTTTTGACCGGCAAGCCATGAGTGGGTGACAGGCCGGGTTGGGCGTCGTCGGCAATATCATGCCGGGCGTACCGCAGGCGTAGATCACGGATAGGCAGGTGCAGGGATTCGCCAACGGCCGTGTCCCGTGGCAGTGACGGGAAATTGACCTTCAACGTTTCCTGGAAGGTGACGACATCACCAAATGGCACAATCTCCAACGGCAGCCGTTGTGTTTCAAAACTGGCCTTTGTTTCATAATGGCGGTGGCTGGTTTGCCCACTGATCCGGTCATCTGGGTTCGCGTGGCGCGGGCGGGCGCCCCAGCCCAGGTGAATCAGCCGTCCCGCCGCGTCCACTTGCATGGCGTAGTAACTGCGCTGCAAGATCAGGTTAAAGGTTTGGGTTTCCGGGTTAAAGTGGATCATGGTGTTTATGTGGCCGGACGCAGGTGGTAAACGTCCAGACTGCGGAGATGCGTGGGGCCGCCAACCGTAAACAGCGCCAGCCCCCGGCTTTGCTCAGAGGGGAAAATGATGGCCGAGAGAACAACCAGGCCATCGTTGGCAAAGACCTCCACGGAATAACGATCAACAAAAATGCGCAGGTGTAGAGAATCGAGAACCGGGGCTATGTCGGCGGTATGGATGCGGGCGAACTGGTCGTGGAAGTCGGTATGCCCGGAGTGGGCGCGATCCAGGAACAGTTTGTTTTGCTGCCGGTCATAGCCGATGCGGGTCTGTTCGTTTTCGCCAGCGCGAACGCAAAAGCCAAAACAAGCTGTTTGCGCGGTGAGGGTAAATTCAGCCTCAATTTCCAGGCTGTCGCCGCTGAGGGTGGCGAGCAGGTTATCGCCGGGCGTGATGGTGACATCTTGCCAGTGATGGTGTTGGCCGCGCAGGGTGGCGAGGGCGGGCAACGGCCGTTGCCGCAGCCGAATCCCCTCTTCTGTTCGCGTCAGGGACAATTCTCGCGGCAGGCTGAACATGCCGCGCCAGGTAGTGGCGGGCGCCAGCAAGGCGTACTGCCAGTTGCTCAACCAGGCGATCATCAGGCGACGGCCGTGTGGCTCATGGTTCCAGGATTGGGGCGCGTAGTAATCGGGACCAAAGTCCGCCCAGAGGATGGTATCGGGTGGGTAGTCGGGGGTGAAGGTACGGCCGTCAAACTGCCCGACGAACTGTTGGGTGCCTGAACCGCCGGCCGGGCCGCCGTCACCCACGCTGACCGTCAATACCCACCGCGTTTCGGGGCCGCCGTCTACCGGCAGTGGGAACAGGTCCGGCGTCTCCCACACCCCGCCCATCGCGCCATAGCCGGGGCCAAACATGCCGCTCGCCTGCCACTCCCGCAAATCAGGCGACGTGTAGAAGAAAATAGCTTTTCCTGCTGCCAGCGCCATCACCCAATGCCCGTCGTCGCCGCCATACCAAAACACCTTGGGGTCGCGGAAATCGCGGATATTTCCCGGCGCTCTCAAGACGGGATTGTGGGGATATTTTTGCCAGGTACGGCCGTTGTCCGAACTATAGGCCAGGCTTTGGTTTTCGGAATCAGGGCCGTGATGGGTGAAGATGGCGGTCAGGGTTCCGCTAGACGCATCAACCACCGCACTCCCTGAAAAAATCATACCATGCTCGTCAGGATACAGGGCAATGGGGAGATGCCGCCACTGTACCAGGTCTGGGCTGATGGCATGGCCCCAGTGCATTGGCCCCCAGACCAGGCTGTCCGGGTGGTGCTGGTAAAACAGGTGATACTCCCCGGCATGGTAAACCAGCCCGTTAGGGTCGTTCATCCAGTTAGCGGGGGGCGTGAAATGGTAGCACGGCCGTTGCATCCTGCCCTACTTTTACCCTTTCAGACCCGTTTGGGCAATACCCTCCACAAACCGGCGCTGCAACATCAGGAACAGAACAATAGGCGGCAGCGACGCCAGTACAATACCGGCCATCAGGTAAGCAATCGTTGGCGTAGTCACCTGAGCGCCCACATTCAGAAAGTTCAGCCCCACTTGCAGTGTCCACATGTCCGGCGTGGTGGTAAAGAGCAGCGGTTTGAGCAAGCCGCTCCACTCCGCCAGCCAGGTGAGGATAAAGATAGTCAAAAAAGGCGGCGCGGACAGCGGCAGCATCAAAGACCAGAAAGTACGCAAATAACCGGCCCCATCTATCAGCATTGCCTCCTCCAACTCTTTCGGCACCGTGATAAAGAACTGCCGGAACATAAAAATGGCAAACGGATTGGCCAGGCTGGGCACAATCAAAGCCCAATAGGAATTGATCCAGCCCCACTTCGCCAGCATCAAATAGAGCGGCACAAAGAGCAGTTCAAAGGGCACAATCAGCGTGGCCAGGAAGATGACAAAAATCGGGTCACGCCAGATAAACCGGATGCGGGCAAACGCATAACCCGCCACTGAGGCAATCAAAATTTGCCCAAACGTCACGCCAAACGTCATGATCAGTGAATTTTTTGTCTGTACCGGAATGTTAAAGTTCGGCGCGTCAAATATGTCGCGGTAGTTATTCCACTGCGGGTCGGCCGGGAAAATGGTAGCCGGGCTGGTCAGCGCCTCCGTATTGGTCTTTAACGATCCCCCAACCAGATAAACAAAAGGAAACAGAAACAGGATTGCCAGCACAATCAGAATGAACATGGCGCCATAATTACGTCTTGTGACCATGATTTTCCTCTACAGGTTTGCAAAAGTTCAACTATTCCCAAAAGTTGAACTTTTAGTAATAACTCTCCGACCGGCGGTTGATCAGGTACTGAACCAGCGTTAGCAGCAGGATAGCCACCAGTAGAAATGTGGCCGCGGCCGAAGAAATGCCCATCGTATTGGGGAATTTCTGGTACACGTAGTAGACCAGCGTGGTAGTCGCGCCGGCCGGGCCGCCCTGCGTCATCACAAAAATCGGTTCAAAACCGCGCACGGTGAAAATGATGGTGGACACGACCAACAAAAATGTCGTCGGCGCCAGCAGCGGCCAGGTGATGTACCGAAATAGCTGCCATTCCGACCGGACGCCGTCAATCGAAGCCGCCTCATAATAATCCTTATTGATCCCTTGCAGACCGGCCAGGTAAATGACCATGGCATAACCGGCCGATTTCCAGGTATTCATCAAGGCGATCATCACCATCGCCCAGGCAGGCTGCGTCGTTTGCCATTGCGGAAAGTTGAGGCCCATCCGTTCAAACAGGGCGGGGGCAAAACCTTGCAGCGGTGTGGTAATCAGCATCCATTTGAAAATGATACCGGCGGCCACAAACGAAATTGCCAGGGGAATGAAGTAGACGGTGCGAAAAAGGCCCCGGCTGCCAATGTCCTTCCGGTTCACCAGCACCGCCAGCAGCAGCCCCAGGCCAATCTGTGTCGGCACCGCCAGCACCATGTAATAAACCGTGTTCAGCGCCGCCCGCCAAAAGCGATCATCGTTAAAGATGGCGATGTAATTGTCCAGGCCCACAAATTGCGGCGTGCCCAATATGCCCCACTTGTGAAAGCTGATGTAGATAACAAACCCAATGGGATAGAGCAGGAAAATGGCGACGAGTATGA
Organism: Anaerolineae bacterium; assembly: GCA_019637635.1. Taxonomy (GTDB): domain Bacteria; phylum Chloroflexota; class Anaerolineae; order Promineifilales; family Promineifilaceae; genus CAADGU01. Next base: position 17,214 of record JAHBVI010000083.1, on the reverse strand, counting down.
GGGAGGGAAAAATAAAGCCATAGCCTGCAAACGTACTGTGGTATTTGCGCGTCATGCGGTTACCCGTCCTTAGAAATGTTGGGGCGCAATCGCTGCGCCCCAACATCTCAGCAACGGCCGTTGGCCATTGTCCTTATTTGCCCAGGATGTTGTTGACTTCTGCTTGCAGTTGGGCGAAGCGTTGGGCGACGTCGGCATCTTTGAGCATCACGTCGTCCCAGGCTGGGGTGAAGGCTGTTTCAATGTCCCGAAATTCCGGGATGGGGGGCCGGGTGACGCCATAGGGGGTCTGGTTCACAAAACCGGCCAGGAAGGGATACTTGGCCAGGTGGGCCTTGTATTCCTCGCTGTTGGCGGCAGAGGTGGTCACCGGCAGGTTGCCCGACTGAATGTTGAAGGCGATCTGGAATTCGTCGCTCAGGACGTATCCGCCGAAGGCAAAGGCGCACGCTTCCTGGGCCGGGGTGGGAGTTTTGCCAATGAATAGCTGGTTGCCGCCCAGGTTGGTAGCCGGTTTGGCATCGCGGGGGTAAGGCACAACCGTGAAGTTGAAGTCTTCAAAGGTGGAGAGGGTGGGGAAATTCCAGGGGCCATTGGCCATGACGGCTACCTGGCCGGCATACCAGGGAGCAGCGTCCCAACCGGTGGGTGTGGTGGTGGCATAGCCGCCATCCAGCAGATCTTTTTGGAACTGCACCGATTTAATGGAGGCCGGGCTGTCCAGCACGGCCAGGCCAGACACGTCACCGCCGGCCGCGCCATACCAGGCATGGTACGTCCAGAAATCCCAGCCGGTGTTGATACTAACCAGGAAACCTTTCATGCCCTCGTTGGCCTCGGTGATTTTTTGCATGGCGTCGGCAAATTCGGCCCACGTCCAGGTTGTGGCCGGGTCCTGCGAGGGAATGGGCACGCCCGCTTTCTCGAAGGCGTCGGTGTTGATCCACATGGCGGTGTTGTTGGTCATCCAGGGCAGGCTGCGTGCCTTGCCCTCATATGAGGAAAGCTCTAGCAGAGCGGGGATGATATTGGCTTTGATGTCCGGGTTTTCGTTGAGCCAGCCATCCACGTCGGCCAGCACGTCAGCCTCGACGTAGGCGCCTGTTTCGGAACTGGCCAGCCACCAGATGTGAGGGCGGGTGGCATCGTTAACCGGCAGGGCCAGACCGGTGCGGATGATGCTGGCATCTTCCACGCCCAGGTTGCGGATGTTGATCTGGCAGTTGGGGTATTTTTCGTAGAATTTGGGCATCAGCTCATTGACGAAGTAGGTTTCCGTTTCCGGGGGGATGGTGTGCCAGAGATTGATAACGGCCGTGCCGCCAGCATCTTCAGTGGTGGCAGACTCATTACTGGCGCCAGACGAACAGGCGCTCAGGCTGATTAAAATGGCGATCAAGAGGGCCAGCACGGCCCACGTCAACTGTTTGCGAAACATGATCTCTTCTCCTAATTACTGTCAAAACAGAGTGATATTGAATTGGTCAGCGTTGGCAGGGGTGCGGTTGGGTGTGGTTCATATAGGGATTTTTCGATAGCTTGCCATCCTCCTTTGCCCAGCTACATAGTAATGGGCGCTATGGGGAGCCTTTATCTTCCCGTGAGCGTTCCCGTGAACGTTCACGGAAAGGATATAATAAATGGATTTCTTTGTCAAGCGGTGAACCTGCAAAAGTTCAACTTTTCCTAAAAGTTGAACTTCTCAAGTGGATTCACGTTGAACCAGGTCAACGCCTACGTGGATTGTGTCAAAGGATGTATCGGGATTGTCCAGCATATCCAGCAGGCGGTTCATGGCCTGCTGCCCCAGGGCGTATTTGTCTACCCGGATGCTGCTGAGCGAGGGCACGACCATGGCAGCCATGCCGATGTCGTCAAAACCAATGATGGAGATGTCCGTCGGGACCTGCTTGCCCAGGTCACGGCAGGCGCGGATAGCGCCCAGGGCCATGAGATCGTTGTAGGCGAACACGGCCGTGACCCCCCCATCTTGCGCCAACAACTGCTGCATCGCTTCATACCCCCCGGGCATCGTTGGCGCCCCGCCCACAATCAGGTCATCATGTTGCGGCAGGCCGTACTGTTGCAATGCCTGGCGATACCCCTCCACGCGCCGTATCTGGCTGTGCCGGTAAGCCGGGGTGACAATCATGCCGATCTTCTGCCGCCCGGTGGCGATGAGGTGTTCGGTAGCCAGAAACCCGCCATGCTCATTGTCCACCATGATGACGCTGACGTGTGGGTGGGCAAATTCGCGGTTGACCATCACGATGGGGGCGTAGGAGTCGGCAAACGCCCGCAATTCATCGGCGTTGGCATTGCTGCCAATCATAATAATGCCATCCACCCGCTGCGCCGCCAGCGAGATGAGCGTTTTTATCTCTTCCTGCGGGTTATCGTCGGTGTTGCACAACAGCACGTTGTAATCAATCTGGCGGCCCACGTCTTGCACCCCGCGCGCCACTTCCGGGAAAAAGAGGTTGGTAATATCGGGCATGACCATGCCCACCGTCTTGGTGCGCTGGGTCACCATGCCTTGCGCCAGGCGATTGGGCCGGTAGCCCAATTCCTGTATGGCCTGCATCACCCGCTCTTTTGTTTCCGGGCTGATTTCGCCTTTGTCATTCATGGCGCGGGAAACGGTCTGGCGGGAGACGCCAGCAGCCTGGGCCACATCTTCTATGGTTACTCGTCTCATATGATGCAATCTCCGTGAACGTTCACGGGAGAGTGTAGCGGATAGAGTGTGCGGTTGTCAAGTTTCGGCCGCAACCTTTCCTGTTATACTGCGTAATTGTGGGCAGTCAGGAGAGAAAACGTTGAACAGCGATGAAATTGTCTGGCTCGAAAGAGCAATGGAAGGCGATAAAGAAGCCTTCGGTCAAATTATTGAGGCATACCAGGGGCCGGTTTATAACCTGGCGTATCGTATGTTGAATAATTCCAACGAAGCAGAAGAAGCGGCTCAGGAAGCGTTTATTCGCGCGTACACCCGGCTGGACAGCTATAACCCGGAGCGCAAATTTAGCACCTGGCTGCTTTCGATCACCTCCAACTACTGCATTGACATCATCCGCAAACGGCGGGCGATATTGTTGTCTATTGACGAACCGTTAGCCCCTCATCCAGCGTTGATGTCCGAAAAGTCGGCCGGGCCGGAAGGGCAGATGATGCAAAGCGAAGAACAACGGCTGGTGCAGCGGATGTTGGCGGAACTGGAACCGGATTACCGGCAGGCGGTCATTTTGCGTTATTGGTATGACCTGTCGTATGAAGAGATTGCCGAGGTGACCAATTCGACGGTAAGCGCCATTAAGTCACGGCTGTTCCGCGCCCGGCGGTATCTGGCTGATTTGGGCGTGGCCGCCGGTTTGGAACCGATTGACGTTCCGGGTGTGGTGGTATGAGTGGTGGTATGAGAAATTCACAAAATGGGAGTAATGGTATGGAGCATGAAGAGATTTTTACGCTGATGATGGACGCGCTCGATGGCGAGCTTCTGGCCGACGAACAGATGCGGCTGGAATCTCACCTGCGCGCGTGTCCGGACTGTATGCAAGAGTGGCAGGCGCTGAGCGCCATTGACGCACTGTTTCGGCGGACGCCGATGCTCAGTCCGGCGGCCGATTTTACGCAGCGGACATTGGCGCGGCTGCCCAACCGGCGCGTGCGGCTATGGCTGATGGGGCTGGTATATGTGGGGCTGCTGGTAGCCGGGCTGCTGCCGGTGCTGGTGGTGATGGTCACGGCCGTATATCTGGCGGCTTCCTTTGGCGAACCGGCGGCGGTGGGTAGTGGGCTGCAACTGCTGGTGAAGGGCGTGCAATTGATCGGCGTGGTGGGCGGCGCTTTGCTGACAGGCGCGACGCGCCTGGTGATGGAACAACCGGCCATTATCGGCTGGATGCTGGTGATGGTGGGTATTGTCTTTTTGTGGAGCGGCGTGTACCGGCAGTTACTCAGTGCGCCGGCGCGCCGCCAAATTTCCTGAAAATGGGGGTTAGCTTAACGATGAAACGCTTTCTACTCTTTCTTAGTTTGATTCTGTTTTTGATTTTGATGCCTACCGGCGTGGCGCTGGCGCAAAACCAGGGCACGGTGGTAGCTGCCGGTGAAACGGCCGCCGAGGTGGTGCTGTTTGAAGGCGACCTGACGGTGGAAGCGGGTGGCACGGTAAACGGGGATGTGATTCTGTTTTCCGGCGATGCGACCGTTGCCGGTACGGTGAAGGGCGCAGTCGTGTTGTTTGATGGCAATCTGGTAGCGGAGGAAACGGCCGTGATCCAGGGCGATTGTGTGGTGATGTCTGGCAGCATCACCGACCAGACCGCGGCGGGATTAAACTGCACGAATGTTGCCAACCTGCCCCCGGCATTGAGCGGGTTACTGAACAGTATCTCGGCCATTCCGTCTGTCCCCCCCATCCCGGCCATTCCTTCAGCGCCAACGCCACCTATGGAAGTGCGGCCTCATGCGGATGGTAGTTTTGTGGGCAAGGTGTTTGGGGCCATTTTCCGCAGCCTGTTGTTTGGGGCGCTGGCTTTTGTGGCTGCCACCCTGTTTCCACGCCATCTGACGCGCGTGGAAGGGGCCGTGCGGGAAAAGCCATTTGCCAGCGGCGCGGTGGGCTTTTTGACCTCGATGGCGGTACCCATTTTGCTGCTGCTGTTTAGCCCCATCCTGTTTGTGCTGGCCTTTATCTGCGGGCTGGGGGTGCTGTTGGCGGCAGCGGTGGTGCTGGGGTATATGGCGGCGCTGGCGGTGGGCTGGTTTGCCATGGGGCATTTGTTGGGCCAGCGGATAGCCGACTGGTTGCACATGAAAAACCGCACCATGCCCTGGGTAACGGCCGTGGGCACGGCTGCCCTCACGTTAACATTGGGGCTGCTAGGCGCGGTTCCCTTTGTCTGGGGTGAAGGGTTGGTCGGATTCCTGATTGCCTGTGTGGGGCTGGGGGCGGTGGCGCTGACGAAGTTTGGTACACGGCCGTACCCCCTGCTGGATGAAGGCATTCGCATTTTTCCGGTGGAGAATGGTGAGAAGGTCACGGCCGTGCTCAACACCCTGCCCGACGATGACATCCGTTTGAAATAATTGCCAATTGTTAATTGCCAATTGCCAATTAACAATTTTCTTCCTCTTCCCCTCCTTACGAAAAGAGGCGCTCAACTCCATGAGCGCCTCTTTTCTCATTTATCCATGTTGTGGCCGGTTGTTAACCGGGCCATCCGGGGGAACTACATGGCAAACTGATCTTCTTTGCTCACGCCCCCGCCCATCTTAGCGCCAATTTGCCCATACAGGTGTCCCAACACGGCATACACATACACATTACCGGCCAGGATGATGAGCCAGCCAATGAAGGGAATGGCTCCGACCAGGCTGAGTACCATGCTGATCCCAAAAGAGACAACAACGGTCAACACAATATCGCCAATGTTGTTACGGGCAATTTCTATCACCTTGCCAAATTGGAAGCAGGCGCCCAGGCTGCGCTCCCGCGCATAATGGATGGTCACGGCCGGTGCTAAAAACATGAGGACGATGATGAGGATAAAGAAGACGCAGCAGGCCAAAAGGAAAGAGCCGGATAGTAACGCCCCAACCGCATCCTCGCTCACTTCGCTCAGACCGCTGGTGCCAACGGTCGTGAACACAACGCAGCAAGTGAGCAACCAGAATGGCAATGTATACACCAGCATGGCGACAAACAGGTTCAGGCCATCCATAAACAATTTGCCCCATTCTTCCCATTCCGGCAACGGCCGTTCTTTGCCCGCCATGACGTTTTGGGCGATGTTCACCATATAACCGGTCAAGAAAAAGGCCGGTATGATGAGGAAACTAAAGAAGGCCAGCGCCGCGCCAATGCCCAGTTTAGTTATCCAGCGTTCATCTTCGGTTACATATGTGAGAGCTTTTCCAATGTCCATTTTTTCCTCCTGTGTTTCAGGTGTGAACGAAATTGATAAAGTGAAGGACTACCGGCAAGATTGTAAAGTCATCCTCTGGGCGCGTCAACTAGGCAAACGGCCGTAAGCAGGCTAGAATGACCCCATGTACAGAGTCATCTTTATGGGCACACCTGATTTTGCCGTGCCCGGCCTGCAAACGCTTATCGAGACCCAACAGGTGGTGGGCGTCGTCACCCAACCGGACAAACCGGCGGGGCGGGGCAACCAGCTACGGCCGTCGCCCGTCAAGCGCATTGCCCAGGCCGCCAACATCCCCGTTTACCAGCCTAAGTCCCTAAAAAGTGAAGAAGCAGCCGCCCCCCTGCGCGAATGGCAGCCGGATGTGATTGTGGTGGCCGCGTTTGGGCAAATTTTGCGGCCACACGTGCTGGAACTGCCGCCGCAGGGCTGCATCAACGTTCATGCTTCCTTGCTGCCCCGTTGGCGCGGCGCGTCGCCCATTCAACACGCCTTGCTGGCGGGAGACGCGGAGACGGGGGTTTGCCTGATGCAAATGGACGTGGGGCTGGATACTGGCCCGGTGTATGTGTGTACGGCGACGCCGATTGGGGCAGCGGACACGGCCGTGACCCTGCATGATCGTCTGGCAAACCTGGGCGCGGCGCTGCTGCGCCAACACCTGCCCACCATCCTCGGCGGTCACCTGCCCGCCACCCCGCAGAAAGACGCCGAATCCTCCTACGCGCCGATGATCAAGAAGGAGGACGGCCGTTTAGACTGGCAGCAAAACAGCGACCAGCTTGACCGGCACATCCGCGCCATGACGCCCTGGCCGGGCGCTTTTACCACCTGGCAGGGGCAGGCGTTGAAAATTTTGCAGGCTGCGCCGGTACACGACGCCATTTCCGCGGGTACGCCGGGACAGGTGATGGTGGATAACGGCCGTGTGTTTGTCCATTGTGGCGCAGGCGGCATACAATTGTTTGAAGTACAGTTAGCCGGAAAAAAGGCCATGTCTGTGGCCGAATTTTTGCGTGGGCATCCCCATTTTGTGGGTAGTGAATTGGGAGATTGAGAGCTGGGGAGATTGGGAGATGGGGCAATCTCCCAGCCTCTCAATCTCCACTTTGTGTAAAGCTTATGGACATACTCGTTTATGGCGCCGGCGCTGTGGGTGGTTATCTGGGCGCCAGATTGTTGCAGCAAAAACACCAGGTTACGATGATTGCCCGTGAGGTGACGGCCGAGTTGATCACCCTCAATGGCCTGAGCATTACCGAACACGGGGAACGGGAACGGGTCAGACCTAAGGTGCTGACTTCGGCGATGGCGGCATTTCAGGACGGCCGTCAGTATGACCTCATCATCATGGGCGTCAAGTCTTATGACCTGGAAGAGGCGCTGAATACCATTGTCGCCTTTTGCCCGCAGCCACCCGCCATCCTCACCACCGGCAACGGCATCGGCGTGGAACAGCCATTCATTGCCCAATTTGGCGCGGAAAAGGTGATCGCCGGTTCCGTCACCATCCCCCTGAGCAAACAAACCTCAGACCATATTGTGGTGCAAAAAGAGGGGCGCGGGCTGGCGCTGGCTCCTACCCAACCCAAACAAGTCATCAAACAGTGGGGTGCGCTATTCCAAAAAGCCGGTATTACCACCCAACTGATAAACGATTACCAGGCCATGAAGTGGTCAAAGGCGCTGCTGAACATGGTGGGGAATGCCACCTCCGCCATTTTGAACCGCAAGCCGGGCATCCTGTATAAATCCGACGCTATTTTCAACCTGGAAGTGCAGATGTTACAGGAAACGTTGGCGGTGATGAAGGCCAAAAAGCTGCCGGTGATTGACCTGCCCGGCTCTTCGGCCAAAAAGCTGGCGTTTGGCGTGCGGCGGCTGCCCCGTTCCATGCTCAAGGGGCGGATGGTCAGCGCCGTCACCAGTGGCCGCGGCGACAAGATGCCCTCATTCCATATTGACCTGACATCGGGTAAGGGGAAAAGCGAGGTCATCTACCACAATGGGGCGGTGGCGGCAGCGGGCAAGGCTTTGGGCATTCCCACCCCCGTGAACGCGGCGCTCAACGACATCTTGCTGAAGCTGATCCGGGAAGAATTGGACTGGCGGGAGTTTGACGGCCGTCCCCAACGGCTGCTGGCGGAAGTAAAGAAGTACCGGAACTCGTAATCCGTAATGCGTGAGCCGTAATCCGACATAGGATTACGACTTACGGGTCACGGGTCACGGCTTACGGGTCACGGGTCACGAAGCATGTACGGCCACGAGCTAGAACTGCGACAAGAGATCGTCAAAATTGGCCGCCTGATGTATGACAAGGGGCTGATTCTGGCTTCCGATGGCAATATCTCGGCGCGGTTGGGGCACGGCCGTATCCTGCTCACACCCTCTGGCTTGCACAAGGGGATGCTGGAACCAGACCAGTTGATCATCGTCAACGAAGCAGGCAAAAAGGTGGGCGGGCCACGCCACCTGCACCCCACCAGCGAACTGCCCATGCACCTGGAAGCGTACCGCCAACGGCCAGAGGTCACGGCCGTTGTCCATGCCCATCCACCCTATGCCGTGGCTCTTTCCATTGCCGGCATTTCCCTGGCCGACTGTTTGCTGCCGGAGGCGGTGGTGTTCCTGGGTACCATTCCCACCACGGCCTACGCCACTCCCTCCAGCGCCGAAAACGCGCTGGTGGTACGGGATCTCATTGGCAAACATGATGGCCTGGTTTTGCAGCGGCATGGCTCGCTGACGGTGGGTAATTCGCCCATGCAGGCGTTTATGCGCCTGGAAACATTGGAGCGCCACGCCTTCATCGCCTATCTGTTAGCCACATTGGGCGTCCACAGCCCCATGCCCCCGGCCGACGTGCAAAAATTGCTGCTGATTCGCCAGAAGTTGGGGCTGAGCCGTCCTGGTGAAACAGAGATGTTTTGCGCGCAATGTGGCGTTTGTCACCCGGACGGTATACATCTGGCATTGTAAAGCGATTGTAACTATGCAGGTGGGCCATTTACACCCTCACTTGGGTAGATTGTCATTGAAATTGGCGGGCTTTGCTGGTAGCATTCACCCGTCTTGCACAGCAACACGGCAAACAATACGCCTGAGTAGTACCTAACTTTATATTTATCGCCAGCGTTCCGGCTAAAGACCGGGCCGCCGCAAGTTTCATTTTGACAGGTCTAAGTAGTAAGGAGCCTGATCATGTTTGATTTACGCCAAAGCACAAACGGCCGTCCCCTTCTTGTTGGTCATCGCGGCGCCATGGAGGTGGCCCCCGAAAATACCATGTCGGCGTTCCGCGCCGGGTTGGCCGGCGGCGCGGATATTCTGGAGCTGGATGTCCAGTTGACGGCCGACAAACAAGTGGTTGTTTTCCATGACACGGATTTGCGCCTGAAAACGCCCGTTTCCGGGCAGATTGGCGAATACCAGGCCGATTATTTGCGCACGTTGGATGTGGGCCGTTATTTTAACGCCGCCTTTGCCGGGGAACGGATGCCCTTTTTGGAAGAAGTGCTGGCCTGGGCCAAAAACCGCATTCCATTGATGATTGAACTCAAACACACCCCGCCCCATTTCAACCCGGATCTGGACTTATGCACGGTAGCCCTGGTTGAACAATATGACATGGTAGATGAAGTGGTTGTCACCAGTTTTGATCAGTTTGCCCTGCGCCGGGTGAAACGATTGAACCCGGACATTACCACCAGCCTGATTTACGTCGGGCGGTTTTGTAATCCCCTCGACCTGATCACCCGGTTTGAAGTGGATGTACTCAGCCCTTCCACCGACTTTTTGAGCCGGGATGAGGTGAAAATGATTCAGGCTGCCGGTTATGCGTGCAGTCCCGGTGGTTTTTATTGGGATTATGAGACGCTGTTGGCCTGGGGCGTGGACACTATCAGCAGCAACAATCCGGCCAGTGTACGGCCGTTGCTGCCCGAAGAAAAACCGCTGGAAGCCGCCCTCATAGCCGCGCTGCTTGCCTGACCGTCGAGACATCCGGTTTTCCAAAAAATTGGATGTCTGATAACGCCTATTCTCCCATTTGGGTGGGCAGGCGGAACGTCACGGCCGTGCCCGTTTCCCCTTCTGTGCTGCTGCTGATCTGTAAATCCCCCCCATGTTGGCGCACAATTTCGGCGGCAATTGCCAGCCCCAGGCCGCTGCCGGGCACGTCGGTGCGGGCGCGGTAGAGCGGGCTGGCAATTTGGGGTAGATGATGCGCCGGAATGCCGGGGCCGCTGTCTTGAATCAGCACGGAGACGTGAGGGGGCGTGTGGGTTAACTGGATGGTGATCTTGTCGGCGGCACGGCCGTACTTCACCGCATTATCCAGTACGTTAATGAATACCTGCCGCAGCCGGTCAGGGTCGGCCAGAACAGGGGGCAGCGCCGATTCCACCTGTAACGAAACCAGCATTTCTTTCTCTTCGGCAATGAGGATGAAGTCAGACACCACCGACTCGACCAACAGCGCCAGATCAATGGGGCGGGCGGCCAACGGGCCGGCCGTTTCCAGGCGGCTGAGCGTGAGCAAATCTTGCACCAGTCGGGCCATGCGGTTGGTTTCCTGGTGTATCTGGTTGAGCGAGTTTTCGCGGATGGCGTCAGGCAGGTCCGGGGCGCGCAGCAGTTCGATGTGGGCGAGTACGGCCGTGAGCGGCGTGCGCAGTTCATGGGACAGACTGTTCAGGAACAGTTGGGTGGATTTTTCTAACCGCCGCTGGGCGCTGAGGTCTTCCACCCAAACCAGAGCGCCGTTTTCCAATGGACAAAGCCACCAACTGAGTGTTTGCTCTTCCGGCAGGGTTAACGTGCGGGTGTGGGCCATCGTGCGGCCATCGGCGGTGGTACGGCCGTCGGCCTGCGCCACATCCTGTAACAAGACGGCCAGCGGCTCACCGGTTAACAGGCGGTTGGCGGCCTGGTTTTGATAGAGCAAGGTTTGTTTGTGGTCGAAAATTAGCAGGCCAAACGGGGCCGCCTCTAGCTGCTGGCGCAAGTTCGCCGAGGTAATGACAGCCAGCCCGGTTTGTTTTTGGCGACGGTAGCGGCTGACGGCCGTGACCGCCCCCACTATCAGCAGCCCCAGCAACAGCAGGCTCAGAAATAAAATCGGTTTCAAATTCAGCGCAATCATTGTGGCTATTGTACCGTAAATACGCCGACACGATTGATGATTGGGTTATTGCCAGGGCAATCGCATACTCAATTCCCGGCGATTAAAATCGCGGCTACAGCGGGCAAAGTCGGCCTTCGCCGACTGGAACCCAGCCCACGAAGGTGGGCTTAGCCCTCTGTTGGTGCAGATTTATCTGCCGCATTGAGGAATATGCGATTGCCCTGGTTATTGCCGGTTTCCAGTGTGCCAATTTTGGGCGGGCACGGCCGTTGACATGACCGCCATCTGCGCGTATCTTTGGCATGTATAAGTTTTGTGGTTGAGGAATGTGTGCCTTTACCCGCGTGATCGTTAAACTGACCTGAAGCAATCAGATCCAAAGCCTATAGGCCGGCCAGTCCTACAGGCAGGCCACACACTGGCGCACTTCCTGATGTGGAAGAGGGAAACCATGATCGCCTGGCAATATCACCCCTATATGCTGCCGTTTTTCATAAGCACGTTAGTGGTCGTGGCTTTGTTTTTTGTTGGCTGGCAGCAGCGCCATACAGCCGAAGCTGGCGCTTTTTTGCTGCTAACCGTGGCTGTAGCCATTTACACTGTGGGGTATACGTTGGAATTAGGCAGCCAGAATGTCTATACCATTGTAACCCTGGCCAAACTGGAATATGTGGGCGTGGCCGTGATGCCCACCATCTGGTTCGTGCTGACGCTACTGATTACCCGGCGGGGGCATTGGCTCACCCGGCCACGCCTGCTGGCGCTAACGGCCGTTCCGCTCATCACCATTTTGCTCGCCTGGACCAATGAACGTCATGGTCTGGTCTGGCAGTCGGTATGGATGGCGCGTTATCAGGGGGCAGCGGTATGGCAGGCCATTTATGGCCCCTGGTTTCTGGTACACATCGTTTGGTTCAACCTGCTTATTTTGTGGGGCGTGCTGGCGTTGGCGCAAACCTTTGGGCGTTCCGCATCGCCTTACCGTTACCAACTGCTGGCCATGTTGCTGGCGGTGTTTTTCCCCTGGGCGGCCAGCGTTACCTATTTCTTTGGCTTATTGCCGGCGCCCATCAATCCCACAGCCTTTGCTTTTGTGTTGAGCGGGGTTTGTATTGCCTGTGCGTTATTCCGGTTTCAATTATTTGATCTGGCGCCGCTGGCGCATGATGTGGTCATTGAAAATATGGCTGATGGGGTCGTGGTGGTGGATAGGCGGCGGCGTATTGTGGATATGAACCCGGCGGCGCGGCGTGTGGCCGGCGGTTTTGATAGTCTGGGGCAGCCGGTCACGGCCGTGTTCCCCCCCTTGAGCGCCCTGTTTGAGAACCAGCCTCAACCCGCTTTTGCCCACGCCGAATTTGCGGTGACTTTGCCAGACGGCCGTGATTGTATTTTCGACGGCCGTGTCATGCCCTTGTGCGATCACTCCCGGCGGCCAAATGGCAATGTGCTGGTACTGCTAGACATTACCGAAAATAAGGCGGCTGAAGCGGCGATGCGCCAGGCCAAAGAGGCCGCCGAACGTGCCCGCCAGGAAGCTGAAGCCGCCAGCCGCGCCAAAAGCGCCTTCCTCAGTAACGTCAGCCACGAACTGCGTACCCCGCTCACCGTCATCACCCTCTACACCGACATTGCTCATAAATTGGCGCTCAACAAAGGGTATGAGGAACTCTTGCCCCGCCTGACCCAAATTTCCACCTCCGCCCACCATCTATCGGAGGTGGTGCGTGATATTCTAGACCTGTCCAAGATCGAAGCGGGCATGATGGAATTGCATGAAGAGTTGTTTGACGTGCGCCATCTGTTGGACGAATTAGCCGTTATGGCCCAGCCGCTTATTGCCAGAAACAACAATGTGTTCCATCTGCACATTGACGACGACCTGGGCGTCATTTACACCGATCCCGCGAAACTACGCCAGGTGTTGCTCAATCTGCTCAGTAATGCCGCCAAATTCACCGAGGATGGCGAGATCAAACTCAACGTGACTCGTAACCATTGCATTTTCAACACCGGCGCTGACACCATCTGTTTTGAACTGGAAGATACCGGCATAGGCATGACGCCCCAACAGGCTGAAATAGCGTTTCAGCCATTTACCAAGCTAGACAATTCTCTTTCCCGCCGCTATCAAGGCACCGGGCTGGGGCTAACCATCAGCCGCCACTACTGCCAGATGATGGCCGGGGACATTACCGTCCACAGTGAACCGCAAAAAGGTTCCACCTTCACCGTGAAAATTCCGGCACGCCCGGTGGAAACCCAGGGTGTCCGGGCCATGCCCAATTAAAATGGACGCCAACACACCGCATTTTTGGGAGAAACGTTATCAAAACAACCAGTTCCCCTGGGATTTGGGTGGGCCGACGCCGGTTTTTGCCCGGCTGGCGGCTCAGGGACAACTGCTGCCGGGGGCCATGATGGTGTTGGGTGCGGGGCGCGGACACGACGCCCGCCTGTTTGCCCGGCATGGCTTTGCAGTCACGGCCGTAGACTTTGCCACCACCGCCATCACCGCCATGCAAACTCTGGCTGACCCAAACTACCCGCTGGAGATCGTACATAGTGACTTTTTTGCATTGCCGGTGACGTTTAACGGCCGTTACCAATACGTTCTCGACTACACCAGCTTTTGCGCCATTCAACCGCACCGGCGCGGCGAATACGCCGATCTGGTGGCGCGCCTGCTGCAACCCGGCGGCCAATTTGTGACCCTGGCTTTCCCTATTGGCAAACGCGACGGCGGCCCTCCTTTCACAGTGCAGCCAGACGCGATCATTAACCTCTTCGGGACTCGTGGTTTCGCGTTACAGCACCGCGAAAAACCGCCGGATTCTGTGCCGGAACGACGGCCGTATGAAGAACTGCTCATCCTCGCCAAAAAATAAACGGACCAGCGGTCACCATCCGGCCAGCCAGATGATGGGGTCGTCGGCCGTCCACACCGGCGCACATTTGAAATAGGGCGCCACCATCAGGCGCAGGTATATCTGGTGGCCGACGTTGTTCCCGGCGAGCAGAGCATAACCACCTTCGCTGTTCAGCAAGGGCACGGCCGTGATCTCCAACCCCTCCAGGCGCGTCACCATCACCAACGTGGTCGCATTCCATACCTCAAACCAACGGCCGTTGTCATCCCATCCATCCAATAACAAATATGCGCCATCAGGTGTCAGTCGCAAACGGTTCGCCGGAGTCTCTTTTGTTTGCAGCAGACGGCCGTCGCTGACATCCACCACCTGCACACCCAAAGATTCTTGCTGCTGTACCGGCTGACCTTGCGCATCAGTCACCACCTGCCAACGTTCACCGAGGATGTACAATCGTCGGCCATCTGCCGATAAGGCCACCTGTTTGTACGCGCCGTCACCCATGCTTTTGGCCACGGCCGTTTCCGCCGTCAGCGCCAGTAGACGTTCCAGCCAAGTCTGCGCCGGTTGAATGGCGGTGGTATGGGCGGTACGGCCGGGCAAGTCCACCGTCGTCAGTTTGTCCTCATTGGCGTGAACGATGTAGAGGGCACGGCCGCCCGGCGCGGCCACCACCCCCGGCTGCCACGATTCGGTGCGCTGTTGGTCGTGGGGGCCATCGCAGACGGCCGTACACCAACTGCCGCTTACCACTTCTGGCAAGGCCAGGGCCCATTGTTCAGCCAGCGTCACCCCATCCAGAAGCAGCACGGTAAATGGGCCAGGCGGTGTGATGCCCCGCTTTTCCCCGTCCGCTGCCCCGGCCAATACCAATGAACCATCATCGGTAAACGCCATCAACGTTGGCCGAAAAGAATAGGGGAAGAAATGTCGTCCCAACTGTATGCCGCTGGCCGCATGAAATAGTAGTATCAGGCTGCTATTTTCATGGTGATATGCCAGCGCCAGCCGCGAGCCATCCGGGCTAAACGCCATTGGCCCAACCCAACCCTCGCCAGATAGGTTGGCCGTCACCCCCTGCCAAATCGCCACATCCACCAGTCGCAGCCCGGTGGCGCGAGCGCGGCAGGCCGAACCGCCCCCACTGGCTTCGCACGTCTCCCCATTGGTTTCAATGGCAGCCAGGGTACGGCCGTTCGCCGACAGGATTGATTGTGGTGTATAGGTGCGCTCCCCGGCCAGCGGCAGCGGCGTATAACCGGGCACATCCTGGCCTGTGGTGGCGTCTACGGGGCGAATTTCGTAGCGGCTCGTGCCGGTATCCCAACGGGCCAACAAAGCGGTGGTGGTTATAGGATTGGTAATGGTGGGGGAAATGACAGGGGTAGTAGTGGGGGACACGGCCGTAGCCGACGGCCGCGTGGGGCCAATCGCAATTGGTTCCGATGTCGGCACGCAGGCCGCCAGCCAGAATACCAGCCACAACACCACCCCCACTATCTCATATTTGCCTTTCTTGCCTGTAGAACCCGATTTCATTACCTGTGTCTCCTTTGTGCGGCGATTTTCAAAATCGCCCCACAACTATGAGCTATACACCGCTCACGGCCGTCGGGTTCCCAGATAACGTTTGTGCAAAAAACAGACCCGCGCTATGATCTCCCCATCATCTGGTAGTGACCCGGTTGACAGCAGATTTGCAGGATTCACGGATCAGATATGCCTGAGAAAAATCCGCAAATCCTGTTCAGAGAAGGCGCAAATTTGCATCTGCTGAAACCGACAAAGGATACATACTCACCATCAACCACCCCATCACCCCATCATCCTCTCACCTGCTCACCCCCCACCGCTATGCCGCTTGACGTATTTCGTATCCCCCTCACCTTCGATTATCTGGCGACCTTTCTCTGGGCGCTCAGTGGCGCCATTGTCGGAATGCACAAACGGTATGACATTACCGGCGTGTTGGTCATTGCCCTGGTCGCCTCTACCGGCGGCAGCCTGCTGCGCGATGGCCTCTTTCTGCAAGAAACCCCTCCCATCCTGACCAACCCGGTCTACATTCCCTTGATCCTGTTGGCGACCATTGTGGTCAGCTTTTTTCGGCAGCGCATTAACCGCATGGTGTTTATAGATCGGCTGATCAGCGTTTTTGACGCCATCGGCATGCCCGCCTTTGCCATCATCGGGATGCAGTTGTCGCTGGAAGCCGGCGTGCCGCTGCCCGGCGTGGTGCTGGTGGGCGTGGTCAACGGCGTTGGCGGCGGCATGTTGCGTGACCTGCTGGTAGGCGACACTCCGATCATCCTCAAACCCGGCCAATACCTGATGTCGGCGCTCATTGTCGTCTGCATCTTGTTTGTCATCCTCGATCAGGTTTTGCATGTGCCTACGGTGTTGGCTGGTTATGGCATTGTCGTTCTCTACTTCGTCATTCGCATGTTGAGCATCCGCTATAACTGGCAGACCTCCCCCGTTTTGCGCGAGCCGCCAGGCTGATTTGATTGGTAGCTGGTGGCTGGTTCCCGGCAACCAGCTTGTTGCCCAAACGGGCATTATTGCTAGACTTGTTCATATTGAAGTTTACGTCTTTGTGTTGCAATTCAGTCATTATAAAAGCGGTTATCAGTCAAGGAGAAAAAGACGATGTCCTTATCTAGTGAATCCGCCCGCCAATACTCTCGCGCACACGCCGAACGCTTCCGGCAAGAGCTTCACGACCTTTTACGCATCCCCAGCATCAGCACCGACCCGGCCCACGCCGCCGACATGCGCCGCGCCGCCGAATGGCTGGTGGCCCACATGCAATCGCTGGGCCTGGACAAGGCGCAGGTGATGGAAACGGCCGGGTACCCTGTGGCCTATGGCGAATGGCTGGGGGCCGGGCCAGATAAACCCACCGTACTGGTCTACGGTCATTACGATGTGGTGCCGGCGGAAATGGCTGACGGCTGGCACACGCCTCCCTTTGAGCCGGTGGAGAAAGACGGCAAAATTTATGCACGGGGGGCGACGGATGACAAGGGGCAGTTATTCATTCACGTCAAGGCGTTGGAATCCTATTTGCAAACGGCCGGCCGCGCTCCGGTTAACATGAAATTCCTCATTGAAGGCGAAGAAGAAGTCTCCTCGCCCAACCTGGTGCCCTTTATCAAAGAACATGTAGACCTGCTCATGGCCGATGTGTGCGTGATTAGCGATACTTCGATGCGCACGATGGAAGCACCGGCCAGTCTGCACAGCCTACGTCGCATGACCTATCTGGAAGCGGAGAAGGTTG
>JAHBVI010000082.1 GCA_019637635.1 Anaerolineae bacterium | reverse complement strand
GTCCCGCTATTCGTGACAATTCGTATCGTCTATGATGGCTTTGTAGAAGTGGATGTGGAAACGTTTGACGGCCGTTGTGGGACTGCGGCTGGTTGGGTATTGGATCAGGCGCTGGAAGAAGCGGTTGCCATGATGCAGCAGCTCGAAGAGCCTTCTTTCTGAGTGCGATGTACCAGACTTGTGATCTTATCCCTGCTATCCTGAATTACGCTGCTAACCCCTCATCCAGCGCCGGCAGGTCTACCAGCAACCCCCCACGGGCATGCAACTCGGCCGCCGCCTCCTCCGTAAAGCCAGCCCTTGCGAAAATAGCGTAGTGGAAAGCCCAATCTTCGCCGTCCGGTAACTCCTGGCGTACCTTTGGCCCTTTCTGCTCGATGAGTTCCCGTACCACCTGCCGGTTAACCGTTCCTTCCCCCCATTTACACTCGCCCAACAGAATCTCCCGGCTTTGGTGGTTGATAGCCACCACATCCACCTGCCCCCGGCGGCTCCAATGGCTACCTACCGCTTCCGGGGCAAAGGGTAGCTTGCCGGCGCGAGCCTGAGCCACCACCCACTGCTGCGCCAGCTTCTCAAAAGACAGACTCACAAAAGCCCGCAGCTCGCTTTTGATGTGGGCCGTCGTCTCTTCCGGGGACATCAGTTTGCTGAGATGGGGAAAGAGAAAACGAAAGTAGAAGCGGAAGAAGGGATCGCTCAGGTGATACCGCCCTTGCTTTGATTGACGTTGTTGGGCCGTGGTTAGCGTCACCGGCAGGCGGCGCTCCACCAGACGCAGCTCCTGCAGCTTGTTCAGATGGAACGTGAGTCCTGATGACCCGATAAGGCAATCGTCGCTGATGGCTTTCAGCGTATGGTGTCCCTTGCTGATGGCTCGCAGGATGGCTTGATAAGTAGACAGGTCGCGCAATTCGTCATGGAGCAGCAGTTCCGGTTCGGCCAGGAAGATGTTGCCCGGTTCCAGGATGACCTGCCGGATGTTGTCAACAAGCGTCATGTCACTATCCAACCAGCGCAGGTAGGCCGGGATGCCACCCACGACTCCATAAAGCGCTATCCGCTCTTCGGCCGGCCAGCCGGGAAAGAATTCGCGCAAACTGGAAAACGGCAGCGGCTGCAAATGCCACTGGCCGGTAAAACGGCCGAACAGCGGCGATTGGTGCTGCATGATGGCTTCCATCGTCGTCACCTGCGAGCCACATAACACCAAAACCACATTGGATTCCTGCAAATGGTGATCCCAGGCGTGTTGCAGAGCCGAGAGCAAGGCCGGGTCAGCGGCCGAAGCATAGGAAAGTTCATCCAGGATGAGGATCTGCTTATCACTCCTCCCGGCCAGGCGCAGCGCCAGCCAGCGCCACAGAGCCGGCCAGCTATCAAAGGCGGTGGCCTGCTCTTCCGGCATATCCAGCATCGTGGCCATGAAGCTGCGCCGCTGCAAAGCTGCCGGTTCTTTGTCGGCCGCCCAGTAAGTGTATTCAATACCGCTTTGCTGGCACCAATGTTTCAACAGCTCGGTCTTCCCCACCCGGCGCCGGCCGTACAGAAGCAGCATCTGGGCCGGTCCGGGTTGCTTGCGTGCGAGCAGACGGTTTAGAAAAGCAAGTTCTTCGTGCCGGTCAACGAACATGGTTGCCTCTTGGCAGTATATATAATCATAAATATCATTGTTATAACTATGATATATTAAACAATTAAATGTTACAAGCCTAAGATAAAAGTTAACATAAAGTGCGTTTTCAGCACGGAATTTTTTGTCGGAATTCTGGCGAAAAAAATCGAAAAAATTCTTAGGGAGCTTCTGAGACGCGGAAATAAGGATGAAACAACCGTTTTCTATGTATTGTGGCTGTTTGGTGCTAAGCAAGAATAGAATGAGGCAGCGCAGTTCCTTATGTTACAATCAGTAGGAAGTACAAGAAGACGGAAACGGAAAAGTTGGTGTGGCTAAAAAAAGGAAACAAAATCTACCGCCCCGGCGCAAGCTCATGAAACGGCCGCAACGGCTGGAATCGGCCAAAACCTGGCTGGAAACCTATGAAGGCAACAAAATTGTCAAAGCTTACCGCAAAAGGTACGGCGTGGACGTCGAGTGCGCGTTCACAGAGCTAGAGATGTTGGGCGTGCCGATTGATCCCGACTATAAAGAGCGGGTCCTGGAATCTGTCGCCGCCCAGGCATCTGCCAAAAGACAGAAGCGGGCCAGGGATCGGGCGCGGCAGGCCGATGTCTGGTCACAGTACGAAGATGACAAGACGGCGCTGGAGCGTGCCGGAGAATACGCTTACTGTGATATGTTCCGGCCGTTAGTTGCTCAGGATTATGCCTGGTATGCGCCGCCATGTTGGAGCGGGACCTGATCCGGCAGCGAGATTGGGAATATTCGGGTACCGCGTTTCTGCTGTCTGATGAGGCGCGGGAAGAGCTACGCCGCAAGGCTGTGGCTGAGTATGGTGAGGGTTTGGAGCTAATCGATCCAGCATAACTGTAAAGTATCTTGGGGTGAGTGCGGCCGTTATTTGGCCAGCCGTCTGGCGCGTAACCGCGCCGATGGGGTGAAGTTTGCCCTCCACCGAAGGCCCCATCAGGAGGTGACCGCATGCCCCAGTTTAAGACCGGTGATATGTGGACGGCTTACACGGCCGCAGACCTCTTCTTGATTACCACCAATAGTACCTTGAAGAAAAGTGGCCACGCATTGGTGATGGGTCGAGGCATCGCCCGACAAGCCAAAGAACGGTTTCCAGGGCTGGACGTTGCTCTGGGCAGACAGATACAGGCCCTCTGTGGCAACCAGGGCATTTACGGATTGCTCGCCAGCCCGCGCTGGCCAGCCGCGAAACTAGGTGCGTTTCAGGTGAAGCGACACTACAGTCAGGCGGCCAGCCTGGAACTCGTCCGGCGCAGCACGGCTGCTTTGCGTGCTTGGTGTACCGAACATCCTGATACCAGCGTTCATTTGAATTACCCGGGTATCGGCAACGGCCGTCTCCGCCACGAGGTTGTTTTGCCCATTGTTTCCCAATTGCCAGAGCAAGTCACTATTTGGGAGTATCCGCCCCTTGGTAAGGAGAATGTCTTATGACCAAACCCGACTAGAATCTACAAGTTAAACTTGGGCGCGGCCGCAGTGACACCGGCGCCCACCACCGGGCTATCGAGATTGCCCGTCAATTGCTGGCGATCGGCCGTTGGCCCAATCATCTGAACACGCTCATCGTCATCCACGAGGCTTATGACTTACACCGCCAGCTGCAACTATCCGGGTCTGGCGCTTATAACGCAGACCACAATGTAACTGTGTACCCGGCCGTTTATGAATTGGAAGCTGGCCGGGATTATGAGATCGTTCCTATGAGCGGTTCGTTCCGGCAGTTGCATGACCTCTAACACCCCCGTTCACGGGAGGACCTATGGAAAAATTGAAAAACCGCATTGCCGCCTTACCCACCATCATGGTAGGCGGCGAGACTTACCTTTCCTACCAGGCGGTCACCGATGCGGTGGCCGCTTTTTTGTACCCCGAAGGGTCCCCTACCCATCCCACCGACCAGATTGACGAAGCCAGGTACAAGCGCATCCTGGAAACGGCCGACTCCCTTTGCCGCGAGTTGGGGTACGCTGACGTGGTAAAGCTCGTGCCGCCGGACGTTCAGTTTTCCCAGATGGGCTTATACTGGACGGCCGCCCTCCAACCCGCCCCGGAGACAGACCCCATCCTGATTCATGTTGGTCCCGGCCGGGTAGAAATGATGCAGGATGGCCTGCTTCTTGACGCCCGCCTGAGCCAGTTAGGACTGGAAGAAGTCACCCGGCAGCACTTCAGGATCCCGGTAACTGCCTCCAATGGCGTGATTGACCTCATGCACCGGGCCGTGACCTCAGACTGGCCCAATGACTACAAGGGAATCTGGCATGACGTATTGGGTATGTGTATCGCTGGCGGCAAGGATAGCAGCCCCACGGAACGGCTGTTCACCGTCATCATTCGCGGCCTGGGGAGACGCCGTTACTGGCAGTTCAAAGCGCAGTTACAGCAAGATAACAGCGGTTCTTCTTTCCTTTATATATGTCTAGCTGACGAGCGCGATCAGGCCGTTTTGTTTGACCTGGGCCACGTACTCATGACCCCCGGTGCAGCGGAATTGGGAGTGGACTTTGCCCCATTTTTAGCCAGGCATGCCCAGGGTGACTGGGGCGATCTGGACAACTTCGACAGACGGCAAAACGATATTGCCGTGAAAGAAGGCTACCGCATCCTGTCAGCCTACAACGTGCCCATCGAAAACGAGGAGACGGAACGTATCTGGATCATCACGGAGAGTGACCGCAGTTCGACTACAGTTTTGAAACCCAGCGAGTACTGAAAATATTTACCTGTGGCCGGAAAATCCCTGACCGCAGATATTTCAATCCTGCTTTGGTTGTGTGCCTACACCTGCTTACGGGTATACATACTATGCCTCATACTCCGATGACGAATGATGGGGAGTTTGCCGGAAGCCATATCTATCATGTGCTAAGGAGATGCAGATGTTGACACCCGAACTTATAACAATCGCGCAAAAAATTGAATCAAGGGCACAAATGCAATGGACAAACAAAGAATACCTTGAATCTGGCAGCTCAATTTATGCCGTTTATTCAGTTGATGAGGAGGATGACGGCGGTCTTTTGTTTCATGGCACGTATACAGATTACACCACGCTCCCCGATTTTTTAAGCCGCTACAACGGGTGTCACCTTGATGTTGTTGCTCGCGTGTTACACGAAAATGAAATGCTAGATGGTGACGAATATGCCATTGTTCAAGATTTTTTCTCCTGAGGGCCATTCTATGAGTGTCATGGCATATACAAATGTCCATGATCGTATCCTTTCATCCATAGCAAGCCATTTATCAAGTGAACTTAAACAAGTTGATCAGCCAGTCTGAGATCAACTTGATCCACCATAAGGAGACTTTCTTCCATGCCAACAGCAGCAATCAAACTACTCAAAGCGCACCCGGCCCAAATGCGCACGACCTATGACCTTGAATCACTGGCCACATTGACACTACAACTGTTCGCGCGTGGCCTGGACAACTGGCAGCCCATTGTGGCCGCGCCGCATGGTGATGCCTACTATTTGGTGTCGGGCCACCGGCGACACATGGCCCAACTGCTGGCCTTTGCCTTGCGCGGTTGGGCGAAGGAGCATGCCGACACGGAGATCACCATCGAAGTAGTACGGACCATGCTCAACACGTTGGTGGACTCCCTCGGCTCGTTGGAAAAGGTGATAGCTTCCCTACTTACCAAATATGGCGACGAAGAAATCTCGTTTGTCACCTTTGAAGGCAGCCAGAAGGCACAAATATTGGCTTTGCAAGCCGCGAACTACGGCAGCGAGAAGCCAGACGCATTGGGCGTGGCCCACAGCTTCCGCCAGGCCGTGGAAGCGGGAGCAACGCCGGAAGAAATCGCCCGCAATGCCGGCCAACATCTAAATTACGTGCTGAATCATCTAGCCCTGACGGAAATCCCGCCCGAACTGGCGCAGCGCATCGCCGCCGGTGAACTGCCCATGAGCGTGGCCGTAACTGTAGCCGACCTGCCCGAACCCAAACGCACCGGCCTGGCTATCTTCATCCTGGCTAATGAGCCGGGGAAGTTGACCGCTAAGGCCATCAAGGATTGCGCTACAACGCTCAAGAAGTGGTCTGGCTTGCAGGTACCGCTCATGGTCAAGCACCAGTCACAGCGCAACATTGCCCGGGCGCTGGTGCGGTTGTGGGGGCAGGTGATCGAAGCCTATCCCGAAGATGCTTACGCAGCCGCAGCCATGCTCATCTACCGTGATTTGCACGAAGACCCCTGGAGTAACAAAGAGAAGCTAACCTTATGGTTCCAGGCGCTGGGCGGTGACACGTACTTTACCGACGGCCGTATCAACTGGACGGCCGTCGTCGAATACCTGGTCACCGAAGTCGCCTGCGAGACCTGTCCCATTGCCCAACTACCCAACCAGCAACTGCGCTCGGACCTGTCGCAAGGACAAGGCGGCTCCTTGGGGATGCCCTGCCGTGTCGGCGAAACGGCCACCCGATGTATCCACGGCCTGACGCCCAACGACAGCTTTGATGTGCGCGTACCCTGGGAGTGGAGCCAGCATCCTGGTGTTGTGGGCGAAGGCGGTGACTACCGGATTAAGAGCTACGAGGAGTTACTGGTAGTCTGGCAAGCGCAGGCCGCCAAAGAACAGGCAGAAGATGAAGCACCTGTGGCTACTGCTGATGAAGAATTAGAGACGGCTGCGGCGACATCAACGGGACCGCATAAACAAGCCTCATCATCAGTTAACCAACACCAGCCAGACGAAACGACCGAACCAGCTATACCGGCAAAGGACTCACCTATCGCCAAACAACGCGCCCAGATCGCTGACTTTATGCAGCGGCACGAACAATTGGCTGCCGGCCATCCCTTTGCTACCCTCTGCGGTCGCTGCCGGCACCGGTTGGACAGCAGCCCGACCAATCCCCGCCTGCGCGGGGATGAATCCGTGCCTCACTGCGCCTGGGCCGGGCGGCTGCGCAGTGTGACGTTCAAACTGTTAGTGCCAGAGGGCCAGGGCGCAGGAGCAAGCGCCAGCTTGCCCATTCCCGTTTGCCGCCAATTTGCACCCAACCAGCTGTGGCCTGAGCTGATTCCCGCCCACCCTGAACCGCCGGGTATTCCGCGCGACTGGTTGAAAGCGCAAAGCCTGCACCTGGTCAAAGAAGCCAACCGCCACGGCAATGACCGGAACGTGTTTGAGTTCCTCACCGGCCGGCCGATGGGAGCTAATGAGGGCTATGGCGACTGGTTCAGCCAGCAGTTGGAAACCCAGGGCGGCGATCTGAGCGATGCGCAACTCTTCACCCTGTTTGTCTGGGCGCATGCCGAATGGCAGCGGGCGCAGAACAGCCTGTTCAGCCTGCCTGTGAATAGGCATGGCGTCCAGTTTGCCACTTACGCCGAACGGCCGTGGCGGGCAGCGGAGGAATCATGAAAAGCAATCTGACGATGACCGATCCGTTGGTGGATCAAGAAGTGACCATCATCATCACCCTGGCTGCCGGCGACCGTGCCCGTGAGGAACGCGCCGCGTTGATCAGCGTGGGCGTGGCTGAGCAGATGCCGGTGATCCGAACAGGGATGTTTGGCGATGCGCCAGCGCTTATCCACGAAGCCTGGACCGCCTTTGGCATCCGGGCGCAGGTGGCCGAAACGGCGGTAGAAGAGGAAGCGGCTGCAGCTGTTGAAGAACAACTGTTGGCGACCGCCGACACCGAAGCTGATGAGCCAGCGCCACCACCGCCGCCGCCTTCTTTATCCGCTCCCCAACCACAAGCGAAAAACCTATCGCTCTTTTAAGAGGTGTTCCCATGACAATGCCCGAAACAACGTATACCCGTCGTGTTTTCCTGTATGGTGACAAGCGTTTTCCCGACCCCGGCGCCGAAT
Organism: Anaerolineae bacterium; assembly: GCA_019637635.1. Taxonomy (GTDB): domain Bacteria; phylum Chloroflexota; class Anaerolineae; order Promineifilales; family Promineifilaceae; genus CAADGU01. The sequence continues at coordinate 23,465 of JAHBVI010000082.1, read as the reverse complement.
ATACCCCGGAGCAGGTGCTTAATCATCTCAAAGGTTTTTTCCCCGAATTGGGCCATGCCAAAACCGAAGAAAAGACGCTGGCGGACGGTACGCTGGAAATTACCTTCAGCAAGCAGGTGACGCGCAAGGGTGCTGGACAGGAGGGGCTGTGATGGATGGTCCATCAGCAACAGAAGCGCTGTTGGCTGCGCTAACGGCCGTGCCCGCCTATGAAGACCCACTGACGCCTCTTTACCAGGCACTCGGCCAACAGCGTCCGTTGACCTTACGCGCCGTCCGGCAGCAAAGCCAACTGTTACAAGAGCGGGCGGCGCAGGCCCATGACCAGACCTTTGCCGTCAACCAGGTGATTGCCTCATGCCAACACATCCCCCCTACCCCACTGCCGGCCCTGCCACTGGGCTTTTAGATTGCCGCGCCACCCTACAAGAAGTCACACCCGCAGCAATACCTGCCGGTGTTGACCTGCCTCCACTGACACATCTCTTGCTGGCCGACCGGCTGGCCGAGTTGTATGAGATGGTTTTCCCCGACCGGATCACCTGGTTGGATGAAGAGATTGGCGACTGGACAGCGGAGGATGAGGTGGTTGCGGCCGTCGAGCAATTCCTGGGACGGGTGAGCGCCTTATTCCCCGTTCACGACGAATGTTGGGAATCTGAACTAGAGCTAATCGAATGGCGGTTGGACGAAATCCCGGTAGCCCCTTTTGGCTTTGATTTCTGGCATGAGGAGTGGGAAGAGTTTTCAGAGCCGATCCCGTATCTGCTGCACCTGTTTTTCTCTCGCCCTCACGAAGACAACCACTATCGGCTAAACTCATTTGCCGATCTGTACCCCGACCACCAGGTTCCCCTGGCGCTGGCGCCACACCGGCTGGTGGACACATTGCGTCAGATGGGCGCCGGGGAAAATCCGGGTGTGCCCATTGCCGCGCCGCTGGACGCTCTGCCGGATCTGATAGAAATGCTGGCGCAGCAAACCGGCAACCCCTGGCTGGATGTGAGTGAAATGGCGCTGGCCGAAGGCGGCGGCTTTCCTCAGTGGCAGCGAGAGGAGGTAGAGTGGTTGACCGAAGCGTGGCAAGAGGCGGAGCCAGTGCTGGTGCGGGTTAATGATCTGTTGGATTGGCAAAATGGATCGCCAGAGGCAATTGCTGACAAGTTAACGGCCGTGCGCGCCATCTTACTGGCCGCCTACCGGTTGTGGGCGCCGGAAGAAGCGGCGGCCAGGTCAGGATAATCAATCATTATGGACGAACAAACCGCATCACAACCCCAGTCACCCTATCCACGGCTGCGACTGGATTTCTACCACACGGCCGTGCTGATGAGCCAATGGCTGGATGACGGCCGTGTGAAGACCTACCCCGTCTCCGTCCACGACGTGGTCAGCGCCTGCACGCATATCGAATTGAGCAGCGGCCTGCTGCCGCCAGAAACGCTGTTCTGGAAACGGCAAGGCAATCAGGATAAGCTGGCTATCTACGTCCCGGCGCGACGCTGGCAGGTGCAAACGGAAAGCAGTACGTACCATCTGCCCATGCCCCCGTTTGTCTTTGTGGGCTATGGTATGTCTTACCAGATATTTGCGGTGAAGCGACGGCCAGACCGGGGAAGTGACGCTCTATACAATGCCCCATGTCCCAACGTTTTTGGTCATGGTGGCATCTGTCAGGGTAACACCCCCTTCCCCGCCTGCAGCATACAAAGCGTCCACCAAGCGTTGAACCTGTTCCTGGAAGGCAGCCTGTTTAACAGCCACCTGAGCCAAAGCAAGTGCCAATCCTATCCGGAGGATGTGCGCCGTTTGTGGGAAGTGTTGCACGGCCGTAGACGTTTCCCCCTGTCAGAATTGGTACCAGCACAAATGACGTTGGGGAAGCTGCTCTGATGACTGCTGCCTGGTGTATAATAAGCGTGTGAACGGAGGCTGATTATGCAAAATACAATTCAATTGCCGCCAGGCTTGTACGACGCTATCCACAAAAAGGCGATAGCCCAACAGAAATCAACAGAGGATCTGGTCATTGAGTGGGTGTCCGAGCATCTGGATGAATCGGAAACAAACGAAATTGCCAGGGCATTTGCACAAGAAGTAGCCGCTTTTGAGCAGCTGAGGTCGGCTTTATTAAAGCAATATCCTGGTCAATATGTAGCTATCTATCAGGGGGAAGTGGTGGCCAGCGGCGATGAAAAACTAGCCTTGCTTGACCAGGTGCGTGAGCGTTTTGGGCACATCGTTTGCTACATCGAGAAAGTCGCTCTCGATTCGCCGCGAACGGTTCGTATGCCTTCTGTTCGTGTTGTGCACCCATCATCCCTTATGATGCAACCTTTGATTGATGGAGGAATGCCATTATGAGTGCTACCATCGAAATTCCTGATACCCTGTTTGCCGCCGTGCGCCAGAAAGCACTCGTCAGAAAAACGTCACCAGAAAACCTGGTGGTCGAGTGGCTCTCAGAACGGTTAGAAGATGACGAAGAAACCCAGACAGAGTGGTTGACAGCATTGAATGCTGAAGCTGAAGCGTTTGCTCGATTGAAACCTGGTTTGATGCCAGAGTACGCCGGGCAGTATGTGGCTATCTACGGGGGCCAAGTCATTGGAAGTGGTGAAGATGAGTTTGCTCTGCTACGACACATCCATCAGCAATATGGCCCCATTCCTTGTTGTATTGATCGCGTGGATGATCTTCCGTTACGCAAAGTCCGTATCACTTCGTTGTGGAAAGCCCGCCCATGATTTCCTACAGCACTGAATTTGACCCGCCGGCGCCTGTGCTTGCTGTGCAACTCACAGGTATTGTTCATTCCCGCCCCCGTGTCACACTTCCTGCTCTGCTGGATACCGGATCTGACTTCACTGCGGTGCCAGCTAACCTGGTTTCCCGACTGAAGTTATATGCTGTAAGACCGCAGCTCCTGGAAGATTTTTCTGGGGAAACGCGAGAAGAATTCCTCTATGGCGTTCGTCTTGGATACGCCAATCAGCCCGCCAGAGAGATGCAGGTTATGGTGACCGGTTTACCTTTTGTCATTCTGGGTCGCGATTGGCTAGAGGATTATTATCTGCTTCTGAACGGGCCGGAACAGACCTTTTTGCTCAGCGACACCCCCTTGCAAGAAAACGCCTAAATCTCACAAAAGATATCAAAATCAAGCCGACAGATAGCAATTGTCGGCTTTTTTCGTTTGGAAACCTCTCATGTTCAACAACCTTGTCACCCATCATGTACACAGCCAGGCCCCGCTGCCTGCCAGCGATGCGCTGGCTTACCAATACATTCTGGCCGGAAATGGTCTGTTCATCCGGGCGGAAACATGCTTTTTCGAGGCGATTTTGCCCATTGCTGCCTGCACTGTGCGCGGCCTGGATCCGCTGCGCCGCTGCTTCCGGTTGAAAGTGGCCCGGATACCGGCGCGCCTGCTGGACACCCTCTTGACCGATGCCCGCCGCGCCCGGCGGCCAGATAGTGGCTTGAATGAGGTTCTCTACCAGTTCCATCACCATGGACAGACGGTGCAGGTGAAGAAACCCGCCCAACAGGCTACGGCCGTGACTGTCCTGGCGGCAGGCGTGGATGATGAGCGCATCCTTTGTGATCTGCATTCCCATGGCAACATGCACGCCTTTTTCAGTCGGACGGATGATGCTGATGAGCAGGGAGCGAAGGTATATGCCGTCATTGGTAAGTTGGATACAGCGCCGGAGATACGGCTGCGGGTGGGCGTTTATGGATATTGGCTGCCGCTGCCGGTAACGGCCGTTTTCAGCGGCAGCGGCCCATTCCAAGATTTGTACCAGAAGGAGAATGAATCATGACAACAAATGGACATAGCAATGGTAATGGCCGCCCCGGCAGCGGCCGCTCGGCCAGCGGTCAGACCGCCGGTCACTCAGCCGATGATGATGATTTCACCGGCTTCACTTATGAATTGGAAGAGCCGATCACGGTCAAAGGATTTTCCGTCACTTATGACCGGAAATTCAACACAGGCAACTTTGAATCGTTGAATCCGGCCATCACCATTTGGGTTAAGAGCGTGGCGGCCGAAGGGGAAGCGTTCGATCTGCATCACGCCAAAGAGCGGGTGCGGCGCATGGCGCGAGAAAATGTGCGGGCGCAGCTGCTGCGGTTGCAGGGCAACCCGGAAGTGGTTTTCCTGGGATTACAGCCGCCGCCGGCCGGTGGTGCAGACCCAATTTTTGTCCGCACTGTCAGCGTGAGTCTGGTTCACAAGGTGAATCTGGGTGATTACAACAGCATTACCCCCGGCTACACCGATTGGGCCGACGTGCGCCATGTGGCGCACAGCCCTGGTGAACTGCACATGGCGCTGGACCGCATGTGGCAGAGCCTATGGGCCAACGTCGAGGATGAAATCTCCCGCGCCCGGGGAAATGGGGGTACCGGCGGCTTCTTTGGTTTGCCAACCATTCCGGTGGAGGATTTAACGGCCGCTTCGACAGGCTCAGCGCAGGTTGTTTCTCCGGCAAACGGCCGCTTCGACAAGCCCAACCCTGTTGCGCCGCTCAGTGCAGGCCGTGTCCCCGCCGTCAACAGAAGGCGATCCTGATGGACACGCTCACCATTGAACCCACCTACCGGGTGGTGCTGGGTGATGTCAACCGCTTTCGCATTATGGTCGTGGGCGCTGGCGGTACCGGCTCCACCCTGGCCCTGTTTCTGGCGGGGTTGGCGTTTCATGCCCGGCAGAAAGGCATCCAGGTGGAACTGACGCTGGTGGATCACGATGTGGTGGAGATGAAAAATTGTGGCCGTCAGGCAGTGAGCCTGCAAGCGGCGCAGGTGGGTGGGATACCCAAAGTGGCTGACCTGGCACTGCGGCTCAATGCCGCTTACGGGTTAGGTATTGAGGCCTGGCCCGTCAAATATGAAGCGGGTCTGGCTCGTGGTTGGTATCACCGTGACACCAACGGGTCTGCGCTGGCGCGCCTGATAATTGGCTGTGTGGACAACCATCTGGGAAGGCAGGAGATTGCCAGGACCATCACGGCGTTTGACGGCCGTATCTGGGCTATAGACAGTGGCAATGAGCAACATTCCGGGCAGGTGCTCATCGGTAACCTGACGGATGTAAGCCGGATCAGGCTGGACCGGCTGGGGCTGTGCCGTGGTCTGCCCTCTCCCTACGTCCAGGAGCCAGATTTATTGGAACCAGACCCGGCAGCGCACAGCCAATCCTGTGCGGAATTGACCCTGGCCGAGGCCCAAAGCCTCATGGTCAACCGGATGGCAGCCGCCATTGCCGCCCAATACGTCGCCACCTTTGTCCTGCAAAGGCAAGTTCTCCAGCTAGGCAGTACCTTCAACCTGGATCCCCCGACTATCCGCAGCCGGTTAATTACCGCGACTGCTATCAGCCAGTATCACCAGTAACGCCGGTCATTACGACCGGCGTTTTTGTTTCAGGAGGCAGCCAGATGGGAAAAATAACCAAACAACAACTCAAATTACACGAACAGACAGAAGAGTTGCTGTGGGGCAGCGACAAAAAGCTGACCCCAGAGCAGGTTGCCTTCTGTCTGGAGCATTGGGATCCCCGCGCCCTGGCCGGAAAACAGGTAGCCAGGAATCAAGCCTACTTTACACCGCTGCCCCTGGCGATAGATGCCGGCAAATACATTGGTGGCGATGGCCGCCAGGTGGTTGACATCGGCGCGGGCATTGGCCGTCTGGCGTATGCCGTTTTGTGCGCCAACTGGTGGGATGCAGGGCGAGTCAAGGTAACGGCCGTGGAAATCAACCCGGAGTACGTCCAGGTCGGCCGGCACTTGCTGCCGGAAGTGGCCTGGGTGCAGGGAGATCTGTATGACCTGCACCTGTGGCAGTCATTACCTCGTTTTGATGAAGCAGTCAGCAACCCGCCGTTTGGTCAAGTCTTAACGGATAGCGATACCGGTTGGATAGGTTATCACGGCCCGGCCGGACTGACGGTAGCGGCTATCGGCTTGCGCGTGGCCCGGTTGGGCATCACCCTCATTTTGCCCCAGACACAAACGCCTTATCGCTACAGCGGCCGCCGGCCCGGAGAAAACATCTGTACCACCAACCACATGCGCTATCTGGAAACGTTCATGGCGCAGCGCCCAGCCCTACAATGGCATCACAGCAGCATTGATACCGAAGACGAAACCTACAAATCTGGCTGGCGCGGCGCTTCGCCGGTGGTGGAACTGGTCTCACTCAATGACCCGGACGCCGAACACGTTCCCTTACGCCAACACCCCCACCCCTCCCTTGCCAGGCCGCTGTACTCCCTGGCCTTAACAGGCTGAATGGGTTGATTTTGTACATATGTTCTATCAGGAGGTATACTATGTTTGTACAAGCACACAGAAAAAGCAATTGGCGATTGTGGCTGGCGTTAGCACTTGTTCTGGCTGTTTTGCTGGTCTTGTTTGCCAAGAAAGTGACGCAACTGCCACTACCCGGTTTAGGCGTGGCGCCCAAGACGGCCGTTATTGACCCCAAGTGCCCTACACCGGAGCAAAAAGAAGTCATTGAACAAAATCTGAAATTGTATGGCGCTGGATTTAGCCAAAAATACGACAATAGCCTCTATGCTCATAACCTGGTCGCGCTGGCCCGCACGTTGGGTTATCCAGAGCCAACGCTGGCAGACATAAATGACGTGCTGCGCTTTTTGCGCCAGGCGTTGCAGAAAAAATGTTGAGGTGCGCCATGCAGGAACAGATTCGGAAATGGTATAGATGGTTAAAACGGGCCACAGCACCCAGAGAGAAAAACCTGCGGCGGGTTTACAGCGACGGCCGTCAACTGTGGGCCACGGATGGCTACAGTCTGCATGCCCGGCCGATTGCTCTCGACAGACAAGGCAGCGTATCTGTTGGTAAAGATGGCTTATTGGCCGTCAATGAAGCCCATAATCGTTTACCAAACTTTGCCGATGCAGTGCCCCAGGAGCAGCCATTGGCCGTTGTCGTGGTGGAACGGGAGAGATTGCAGCAGGCGTTAATGGGGCAAGACCGGTATGTGCAATTGGCTGTTTATGCCAGGGGCCGGGGCATGGCGGAACTGTCCAGCGCCGGCGCGTATGCCTTGATCATGTCTGTCGTTGGGCTGGAAGAAGAGGATTTCTGGCGACCGGATGTTTCTGGTCTGTAATGTAAGTCCGGTACATGGTGGTAAAGGCAACAAGCTGAAACCGAGGGGAAAGTTATATGAATGACGAATCCGGGAAAGAACTTGTTTCTATCGGTGAAGTGACCATTCCATTTTATGAAGACGCCTTGATTGTTCAACTAGGTGAGGATGGTGAGATTTACGTGGCTTTACGTCCCATTGTGGAGGCGCTTGGTCTTGATTGGTCCGGTCAGTTACAGAGAATTAAGCGAGATCCCGTCCTGAGTGAGGAAATAAAAACTATTTCTGTGGTTATAAAACCCACGCAAATGCTGCGGGAAAGAGGGGAGGGTGCAAAGTATTATGTTTGTCTACCCAAGCAGTATCTCTCTGGTTTTCTGTTTGGGATTAATGCCAATCGAGTTCGGGAAGAGCTAAGAGAGTCTGTGATCCGCTGGCAGCGCGAGGCCCACTTATTTCTTGATGCGGCATTCACTGGCAGTGCTGAATCGGCAATGGAAGCGATGCGGCAAAAATATCTACGTCAGGGCTATGACGAAGCGTGGATCAAGCAGCGACAAATCACCATTGAAACCCGTAATCAGTTGACGGATGAGTGGAAAAGTCGAGGAGTGCGGGGTGGACAATATGGCATCTTAACGGCCGTCATTCATCGTGGCGCGTTCAATATGAATCCTTCCGATCATTTGCGTTTCAAAGGGGTGGAGAAAGGTGAAGTGCGTGACCACATGACCGGTCTGGAGTTGGCGTTTATCAATGTGGCCGAGCAAGCCACAATTGCCAATGTCCAGAGCGACGATGCCCAGGGTTACGAGGAAAACTATGATGCCGCCGAAAAGGGTGGCCGTTCGGCCGGGGCAGCCCGGCGCGCTTTTGAAGAGGAGCACGGCCGTCAGGTAATAAGCGACCAGTCGTATCTGGAACAGCGCCAAAAGTTGCCGTCAGGCAATCGAGAGGGAGAAGACAACCTGGCGTGACGGTACGCGGGCAATGCGTATTGCGTAGAGAAGACCACCTGAAATACAGGGGCGGGATTGCCCCCTTTTGAATATGATGACGCCGGCAAGTGCCGGCGTCTTGCTTTGGTAGGAGAAAACAATGAAAACCCTCGTCATTCAATTCGGTAAGCTGGAAGAGTTCGTTCGGGAAGATTTAGGCAAAGGCAACCTGGTCCGGGTAGTGGTCCTGGACATCACCGAAAGCGTTTCCGGGCAAATCCCCGGTCTGCGCACGGCCGGGATTGGCGTCCATGTGCGGGCGATTAACGACAACGGTCACATCCTGGCATGTTATTTACCCGTAGCCCACATCCAACTGTATAACGGCCGTCGGGAGGGGGATCCCACCTGGCAGGAATACGACGCAGCCTGGGACAAGGCCGAGGCGCTCAAAGAACGGGTCCTTGCTTACCTGGAACAAGTCGCGTCCGAAAAAGGCTGTACAGTCTGTGCTGCTGGGGTGATTGATATGGGCGAGACACGGCCGTTGCGGGCTACCTGGAGATCTGACCCACTCCTGGCAGAAAACGAAGGCCATGATAGGTAAAGTCCTGGTACAAACTCTAGCTGCCTTCCACACACCACAGTGGGGCACGGTCACACACCTGAAGGTCTATACACCAGACTATAAACAGTTGAATTGGGTGCAAGTGTGGCAGGCATTCAGTGATGTGTATCCTGGTCGCTGGGCAATCGAGTTATATCCGCCAGCGGAAGAACTGGTCAATGATGCCCACGTCTATCATCTCTGGCTGCTGCCTGAGGGGTGGCGGCCACCACCTTCGATGAACCTTCGGCAGAGCTCAGGTCGAAGCCTGGCCGCAACATATCGCAGCTGAGGACAATCCCCCATTTGTTTGTGTTTGAGTGGCTGGCCGAGAGGCCGGTTTTTTGTTTCCGGCAGGGAACGGCCGTTTCCCTGCCATTTTGTGTGTACTCTATGCGCCAGTTAACCCTTTTTCCGCCAGCGATCTCAGTTGAGAACGGCCGCATCTGTGGCCCATTAGCCGGTGATGCTCCGATTATCGTTTCCAACGGAGTTGGCGTAGATTCGGTGGCCATGCTGGTGGAACTACGTCGTCTCAACATCGTGCCAGATGCCATCATCACCGCCCTGGTGGGGCGTGCTGGATATGGTAACGAACATCGTCGTTTTTACAGCTACCTTCCTGTTCTGGAAGCGTGGCTGGCTGCTGCCGGGTTTCCCCCCATCAGCTACGTCTGGTACGAAATGCAGCGACCGCCGCGATACTTCTCATACTGGAGCCTGGCCGGAAACTGCCTGGCTAACCGCACCCTGCCTTCCATCAGCTTCCGACGCAACCACAGCTGTAGTTTGAAGTTCAAGGGCGCGGAGATTGACCGTTGGGTGACGGCGCAGTACGGCCAACGGCCGTGTTACCGCCTGGTTGGGTATGACCTGTCGGAAGGGTACCGGGCGGCCCGTTTCTCCATCAAGACCAAACGCGATGGGCCGCGATCCCACGATGTGTATGTGTATCCGTTGCAGCTATTAGGGCTGGACAGGGTGGGCTGCGAAGCGGTGATTGTCGCGGCGGGTTTGCCCTCACCCGGCCTTTCCGCCTGCGTCTTTTGCGCCGCTATGCACCCGGAAGAGATTGATGTGCTGCACCCCGAAGAGATGTGGCTCATCGTCATTCTAGAAGCACACGCGCAAATCAACCTGAAGAAGATTCGCGGTTTGTGGGGGCATGGCGAACGCATGACCGAATACATCTTGCGGCGCAGACTACTGCCGCCAGACCTGGTGGCTGAAGTGTGGGCTAAATGGTCGGCCCCAGAACGGCCGTCCGAATTACGTGACAATCCTGAAGCGGTTGCCGATCTGGTGTTGTTTGCTGAGGTGCGCCGGTTGGCGGCCTTGTGCGGCTAACGCCGGGTATGGGGTGAGGGCTGTTTAGAGGCGCTTACGCAGGCAGCCCATCGTTCTCACAGCCCATCGTTCTTATAAAAAGGAGCCAGACTATGGCAACAATCAGTGCCCGCTTAACCTTTATCTCCGACCCCGGTCATGGTTGGCTGCGTGTGCCCCTGACGGACATAGCCGCCCTGAGCATTGAGGAGACTATCAGCGAATACTCCTTCATTGACGGCCGTTATGCTTACCTGGAAGAAGACTGCGACTACGGCCGTTTTGTGGCGGCGTGTGAGTCCCAGGGTATTCCCCCGCCGGAGATCGAAGACCAGTACATGAATGAACGGTTCAATCGCAACCTGCCCCGGTTTGGCGATCCTCAATTTCCAGCGGCATTCTGGGACAAACTACGGAGGTGAGCGATGCATTATATGATGGTCTACCACAACCCACACTTTCTCGACTATAACGGCGACCACAGCCAGATTGTGCCCCCCGCCCAACCTGTAGCCAGCATCCTGGTGCCCGCAGCGTTATCTCTGAATGAAAAACTGGGGGCGGCTTATACCCAGACGCAGCATGGTTACAACTATCCAAGCTGGTTTAGTGACCCTCAGGTCATTCCCCATTTACGCAGCACGGCCGTTGGTGACCTGATTGCCGACCATGAGGGGAACTTCTACGTCGTGGAACACTTTGGTTTCCAGCCATACCAACCGGCAACCCAAGATCCATTGCAATTACTGGCGGAAGCATACCGGTGGCTGGAAACCGCTTGTATGCAAAGAGAGGCCAACGCTGACAGCGCCCTGCTGTCGGCGGCGCGGCGGGCGTTGGTGGCGATGCAGCACACGTTGGCCACTGAAGAAACGTATTCGTCCAGGCGGACACCTGTCCATTGGGAGAATGCCCAACCTGGCGATTTAGTGGGGTGTGCAGACATCGGACAGTTCCGGGTTATCGCCCGTAAGCTGCGCCCCAAGTGGCGCGCCAAACGGCTGCTGGCGCACATCCCCAACGCCCAAATCTGGATTGATAGCCCACGAATCCTTCGGCACGCTCAGGACAGGCTATGGGCGGTGTTGGTACCCATCAGCGAGGAGATAAACACATGACCGCATCTATTTACAAACAAGCCCACCTGGTACAGATAACCCCAGACGGGGAGTGGTTCGTGGCCATTTCTCATCCAGAGAAGCCCGGCGTTCTGGCCGTAGACAGTGACAAAAATCTCACATTTACTGCCGAACATACGCCGGAAACGCTGACGGCCGTTAAACCCGTCGTAGCCTTTAACCGTTTCCTAAATCTACGCCTGGAATTCATTCCGGGCATGGCGGCATACATGCCGTCAGAAGCGTCAGCCTTCAACCTGTTGGCCAACATGCTGTACCTGGCCATCGCCGGCCCCCCGCGTACGCGGGGGCCAGCAACGGGAGCCAGAACCGCGAAACAGACTCATTTTGCTCACCCTGTTGGAATTGCAGGGGACATTAAGCCAGGCATTGCACCAGGCGCTCACCACTGCACCGGCGCGAGAAAAAACGCCATACATTGAGCATGACTTCATTGCCCTGGGGTTGCAAACACGGCTGGCAATGGCCGGCCTGGAGAGTGAATAATCATGCCGCCACTGACTCTTGTTTGCTATCCGCCCAGCTAACCACCAACGGCGTCGTGATGCCGAGGAAACTGGTTAATGGAGAGATACCTGTCAATCTGTGAGCAAAATTGTGTTCAAACACATATTTGCCTATAATGTTTGTATGGAAACCAGAGACGAACATCCGGCCCTGGCCTGGAAACGAGCCGCTCGACAGCCAGACCATCTGCCCCAAACCTGGCTGCGCCTGGCTGCCATGGCCGGGCACATGCAACTGGACAAAGTTGCCGCCCGTCGGGCCGCCCTCATTGACCTGTTGGCCGACGGCCGTCCCCATCCCCGCGAAGAAATCTGGCAAACGATTGCGGCGCAAATCGGCGAAGAGTGTTGGGGCCAGCGGCCCCCTGAAGCGTTAGCCCGCGATCTGTCGGCGTTACGCCGTGGGGGCATCCGTATCGCTTATTCCAGGCAACCGGAGACAGTGGGGTACTACCTGCAATATCCCAGTCTGCAACGGCCGTCCATCCCACGCTACGATGCACCGAATTGGGAACTCATCACAGCCATACGCCACCTGTCTGTGCCTGAAAAAAACAAACGTGCTTTCGCCGCGGCCGATTTCGCCCTGTGCCAGAAACGTCTCCTTTTGACCGAAGAACATCCAGACTGGTCGGCGGTTGAGATAGAGGAAAAAGCCCGGCGGCTGGTCTATGGTGTGGGAGAGGAGAGTTGACCATGGCCGAGTATGAACAAAGCCAGGCTTTTGGTGGGGTCATTGATTTGTTGGAAGCCATTGGCGCCCGGTACGCGATCTGGGGTGGCGTGGCCGTCGTCGCTTATGGTGAACCACGCTTTACCCAGGACATGGATATCCTGTTAAGTCCTGACCGGTTTGCTGTTTCCCCTTTTGTGCGTCGCTTACACGAGATGCATTACCATGTAGACGAAATCGCGGTGAACCGGGCCATGAGCGGCGGCTATTTTAATGTCATTCATCTGGGGTATCACATCAAGACCGATTTTTATGTGTCGGTGGAGCCAGAATTGCAGGCGATGATAGCTGACCGGATTTACCTGCCATTTGACGAGATGCGTCGCGCCGCTTACCTGACGCCAACGGCCGTGATTGTGGCCAAGCTGCGTGCTTATCAAGAAAGCCAATCCACTCGCCATCTGGATGACATTGCTTCAATTGTTCGTCTACAGGGGAAGAAAGTGGAGCGGGCACAACTAGATGTCGCCGCTGCCCGCCTGGGGTTACTGGGGGTATGGCGCGCCATGTGGGAGCAGAATCAATCTGAATAAACCTGGGCGCTAAACGCGCCGCATGGGGTGAATCTCGCAAAGGAGGAATACCCCATGCCCACGCAACTACCTCTCGTTGTCTATGCACCGGCACAGAATCACCCGCCGGTGCGCCGGCGGGTGTGTGACTTGCCGGCCGAAGAACGGCCACTTTACCGCCTGCATCACGTCGGCTCCAGCGCCCTGACCACCACAGAACTCCTGGCGCTGATATTGGGCACGGCCGACGCCCCCGGACTGGCCGCGGAGTTGTTAGCCCATTTCGGTTCGCTGCACCAACTGGCGCGTACCAGTAAAGGGCAACTGCTCAAGGTGCGGGGCATTGGCGAGGCGCAGGCCGGTCGCCTGGCCGCGATGCTGGAACTGAGCCGCCGCCTGCAAACCCCACCAGCCGACAAACGGCCGCGTATCACCACGCCGGCCGACGGCGCCAACCTGCTGCTGCCCCGGATGTGCCATTTGGCGCAAGAGGAGTTGTGGGTGATTTTGCTGGACACGCGCAACCGGGTGATCAAAATTGCCGAACTGTACAAAGGCAGTCTCAATACCAGTGTCGTACGTACCGGCGAAATCTTCCGTACGGCGATAGAACTGGCTGCGGCGGCTATCATTGTCGCCCATAACCATCCCTCCGGCGACCCCGCTCCCTCACCTGAGGATATCCGGGTAACCAGACAGATCGTGCAGGCGGGCAAACTGCTGGACATTGAGGTGTTGGATCACCTCATCATTGCCACCCAGGGTTTTAACTCGCTCAAGGAAAGAGGTCTGGGCTTCGATTGACCCCCATCCTTCACTTCTCATTCTGCCCATTTCGGAGACAAATCATGATAGAGTCTGCCACCCGTTCCGCTGACGGGAAAACGTTTACCCTGTCCATCAAAGGTGAGACGCACACCTACAGCCATGACAAAGAAGGCAAGCGGCAGGCCATTCTCGACGGCCTGAACGCCATTGAGACTGTCATTGTCGGGCAGGATGTGTACCTGCCCAGCAACGAGAGTTTGCAAGTGGTGGCGGCCGTTCTCTATCCCGATGGCATTCAAACCGAAGCCGCCTACCAGACGGTTTGCCAGGTGACCGAGAAAGCGTGCGCCCATATGGGGTATGGCGGCGAAGTTGAATTGGGGCCGCCAGCCGTGCCCTTTGCCCGGCGTGGCGCTTATCGCCAGCAGATCCCGCCGGTGGATGCCCGGATGATGCGCGATGAACTGGAAATGGCCGGAACCAGCAGTACGCACCCCCGGCAGGAAATCGCCGGCACGATCCTTTGGAACAAGGCGGGGCTGGCTGTTTACGGGAACCATTGGAGTAAGCTCACGCCCGCCCAACAGGCCCACATCCAGACGCAGGTAGAGGAGATCGCCGGGCAGTCCGGCTGGCATAAAGAGGAGCGCGGCGCCACCGGCAGTTACATCCGGCCGCTGCCCGTGAATGGAGTCGCCGCTCGCCATCAGTTGATGGATCTGCTGCGCCGCGAAAACGGCCGTCCGGTATTGGTCAGCAGCGTCATTTACCAGGCGCAGGTGGGCGCATACGGCCGTGGCTTTTATAGCAATGAATTAGCTCCCGTGCTGCAAACCATCGTCAGCGAGACACTGCAAGCCCACGGCTACCGCCCCACCCCACAGGATGGCGAATACCGGCCGCTGCCCGTGACGCTGGCTGCGGAAGCGGAAACAAACCTGCTGGAGAAGCTGGCGGCCATTTCGCCGGTGATAACGGAGTTTGGGCAGGCCTTGCTGCTGCGGGATGTGGTGGACGCCCTTGGCGTGGCGTCCATTAGTGAGTGGCAGGCGGAGCAGTTGGTGACCGACGGCCGTGTCAGTCAGGCATTGCGGCAGTTGGGCTACCAGACCGAACTGACCTGGTGTCAGCCTTATCATTTCCAGCCCAAACGGGCAGATCATGACGCCCAGCGCGTGATTCTCAAGGAAGTTCGCGTCAAAAACGACCCTACCAGCAAGCTGTCACTGGCCCAAGGATTGGCCGTGTTGACGCCGGCGCTGGCGATTGACGACGTGGGCGAGACGCTGGTTTACCTGGAGATGGTGGGGGCCAAGCAGTCGGTGAAGGCCAACTGGGCGGCGCTGGTCGGCGGGGGCAAGGTGCATTGGCTGGGCCGGAAGCGTATCCAGTTGGACGGGATGAAGAGCCACGTCAAAATACAAAGCACTCTACCCTGTGGCTGGGCCAACCATATTCTCATTCACAAGCAGGCCAGCCTGAAAGAGATGAACCCGGAAGAGCCGTTTTACCTGCTGGATGATGGCACGCAGCCAATCCCGCCGCTGTTTTACCCGATGCTCAACAAGTGTCTGGCTTTGCCTTTGTTGCCGGAATGGGCGGGGTATTTGTGGGAGAACGGCCGTACTCGCAAACTCATTGGCCTGCTAGATGGCGGCGAAGGCCAGGGTTATGCCGCCTGGCGGGTGCTGCCGGCCCATGAGGTGTGGCAATCTGTCGTGCAGGCCGGATTGCAGTCTGAGGCAATTGCTTTTTAACGGCCAGAAATGGTTCACAAATAGCACAAATATTCTATAATGGTGGACGATGAACAACTTCACAGGTTCCTATCCTAATTACGATTCGCCCTGGAAAGAAATCCTGGAGCGATTTTTCCCGGAATGTATGCTTTTTTTCTTCCCTGATGCGCATGCCGCTATCGACTGGAGCCAGGGTTACACCTTTATGGACAAAGAGCTGCAACAAGTTGTGCGCGATGCCGAAACCGGGCTGCGCCGGGTAGACAAGTTGGTGAAGGTGATGCTTCGGGAGAGCGGTCAGGAGGCCTGGGTCTTGATCCATATTGAGATTCAGGGTGACCAGGAAGCCACTTTTCCCCGGCGCATGTATATCTACAATTACCGGCTTTTCGACAAATACGACCGGCGGATAGCCAGTTTTGCCATCCTGACTGATGACAATCTGACCTGGCGGCCCCATCAATTTGGCTACGATATTTTAGGCTGCCGGGTGCAGCTTGATTTCCCCACTACGAAGCTGTTAGACTATGAGAGCCAATGGGCCGTACTGGAAGCATCGCCTAACCCGTTTGCCGTCGTGGTCATGGCCCATTTACAAACACGCCGGACACGACAACAGGCTGCCGCCCGCTATGAGGCCAAGTTGGGATTGGCTAAACTGCTTTACCAAAGAGGTTACGGCCGCAGCGAGATTTTAGAGCTATTCCGGTTCATCGATTGGATTATGACCCTACCACCGGAACTGGAGGAACAGTTTATGACCGATATAGTTGCCTATGAAGAGCGGGAAAGAAAACCCTATGTTACCAGTGTGGAGCGGATAGCCAGCCAGCGTGGGTTGGAGCAGGGACTTGAAAAAGGTCTTGAAGAAGGTCTTGTACAAGGTAGGCGAGAGATGCTGCTGGAAACCTTAGAAGCCCGCTTCGGCGACTTGCCGGCAGAATTCGTGAACCTGCTGGAGCAGATTGATGATCCACAGCTCTTAATCGGGTTGCAGCGACCGGCCATTACAAGTGACACACTGGAGGCATTTGAGCAGGCTGTATTAGCCCGGCTGTGAACGGCGGCGTTGTCCCCTTCCACCAGCGTGGTTCATCAATTTCCTCTCACCCCACACCGCTCCCCCTACAACCTGAAAGCGTAAAAGAGCATCTCAGATAAGATGCTCTTTTTTGTTTGGGCAGCCAAAAACCATCACTAATAAGTAGGCCAACCTGAAGATGATGAATCCGGAGCAGCCTTTCTATCTCTTGGATGTTGGCATGCAGCCTGGACTGAGCGGCCCAATGGAGTTGGGCAAGTCAACGAGGCCAATTCCGCCCTTGTTTTATCCGATACTCAACAAATGCCTGGCACTGCCGCTTCTGGCGAGTTGGTGTGAGTATTTGTGAGCAAACGGCCGTGAACGCAGCCTCATCACCTTGCTGGATAACGGCGAAGGGCAGGGCTGCGCTGTTGGCGGGGACCGTCGGCGCCGGAGATACAGATCGTGCAAGCCGGATTAAGGAGCTATCCAATCACCCTGTAAATACACGGAGTCAATCATGTTAGAACCACTCAACTTTTTCCCGGACGATGTAACATATGGGGTCCTTCTGGCTGCCGGTGAACCAGGAAGGCGACTGCATGGTCTGGTTGACAGGCCGGCATGTCTACATGAGTTCCTGGTCATGGCTGTCACGGAAAGCCAGGAGTATGCAGACATCATTCGCGTGGCACTGGAACAGTATTATGAAGAGAGATACAACATGCAGACGGAGACCGGTACACCTCTGTCCCTCCATGTTGTACAGGTGGTGGCTGAACCACCGCCCCCATCCAGAGCCAATTGTCCCTGGTGCAACGACGCCTATTAGAATCTCACACTTCCGCCTTCGTTATCTCCTCTCAACCCCTCTCCTAAAGGTGTAAAGATGACCCGACTAGCCAATGTAGAAAAGGCAGGATATTTCCCCCTGCCTCCCCGTATCGCTGACCTGTTGGCCGCCCACATCACCGCCCCACATGGCGGTCGTATCCTGGACCCATGCGCCGGCGAAGGGGCGGCCCTGGCGAGGCTGGCTGAAAAACTGGGACTGGAACCTTTCGGTGTGGAACTGCACGAGGGCCGGGCGAAGGCGGCCCGCGAAACAGTCAGGCAGTTAATTGCCACTCGTGATGAACCCAATACCATCGTATCAGTCCCTACCCATATCTTGAGTGACAGTTACCTGAGCCTGGTCACCTCTCGCGGCGGTTACAACCTGCTCTACGTCAACCCACCATATGACCATGATGAGGAGGACGGCCGTCTGGAATACCAATGGTTAGTCCATACCCGTTCCTGGCTACAACCGGGCGGCTTGCTGCTCTGGGTGGTGCCACAACACATGCTCCGCTTCCGCAAGGCCACTCGCTATATCCTCTCCTGGTATGACCAGGTGCAGATTTACCGCTTTCCCGATGACACCTACGATCAATTCCGCCAGATTGTCCTCTTTGGCATCCACCGGCCGAAAGCCGTCACCCCCGATAGCGAGATGGTGGAGAAGCTGGCGCAGTTGGCTGTAGGTAAAGAAATGCTGGCTCCATTAACGGCTGCGCCAGAGCCAGTCTATACATTGCCGCCTCTGGCAGTCAAGAAGGGGCAATTCAAATTCCGCTCCCACTTCGTAGACCCGGCCGATGCCCTGGCTGAAGCTCGTCAGCTGGGCGCCAGCGCCAAGCCGGCCTGGCGCGAGCATCTCGACCCCGATAGCGCCCATGTGCCCTTACGGCCGTTAACCCCCCTCAAAATCGGGCATATGAACAGCGTCATTGCGGCCGGCCATCTCAATAACCAGGTATTGGCTGGTGACAACGAGCGACTGCTTATCAAAGGCCGCAACTACAAAGTGACCCGCGCTGAGGAATATGAAGAACCGCTGCCCGACGGCCGTACCCGGGTGACGTACATGGAAACAGAAACAGTCGTCACCGACATCACCACCGTGGATACCATCGGCCAGGTCACCAGCTACAAAGGCGTAGAACTGGAACAGTTCTTGCAGCGATGGATCACCCACCTGACCGGTATTGTGGCCCAGGATTACCCGCCGGTGTACCAGTTTGACCTGAATGGCTACGGCCGTTTGTTGGGCAGCCTGAGCAAGCAGCGTCCGATTCCCGGTATGAATGGCAAATCAGGACTTCTCCCGGCCCAAAAACATGCGGTCGCGGCCGCATTGACCCGCCTGGAAACCGAGCCAGATGCTGTGATCGTTGGCGAAATGGGAAGCGGCAAGAGCGCCATAGGGTCTGCCATCGCCGCCGGCCGGATTGCCCGACGTACCATCATCGTCTGCCCACCCCACCTGGTAGACAAATGGCAGCGGGAATTCAAAGCTGTCTGGCCCGGCGTGCGTACCATGCATCTGCAAACCATCAGCGACGTAGACCAGTTCTTTGCCGACCAACCCGATGATGTCCCGTTGGTTGGTGTCCTTAAGCAAACAACCGCCCGCAGCGCGTCCGGCTGGGAACACGCCTACGACTACGGCGGCCCGGCCAGCCATAATTATGGTAGCAATGGTTACACCGACGTGGCACGGCCGTGGGGCCAGATGTTATCCGCCCGTAAATTGATGGACTTACCAGAAGGACAACGGCCGTTCACCGAACACCAGATCCGCGCTCTGCAGCAGCGCGGCATTC
The DNA here is from genome assembly GCA_019637635.1 of Anaerolineae bacterium. Taxonomy (GTDB): domain Bacteria; phylum Chloroflexota; class Anaerolineae; order Promineifilales; family Promineifilaceae; genus CAADGU01. Next base: position 4,391 of record JAHBVI010000082.1, on the reverse strand, counting down.
GCTGCCCGGTTTGTGGCGCTACCCAATTCCTCAGCGGACGGCCGTTAACCGTCAATGAACTCAAAACAGCCACCCGCATTTGCAGCAACGAGAAATGCCGCTCCCCACTCTACCAGTTCACCCGCCGGCGCAGCGACTCCCAGATACGAGGCAGCTTCAAGTTGTATGCCGAACGCGAGCGAATCATTCGCGGCTACACGGACAAGGGACAGTCAGTTGCCTTTCATGAACTACAAAAATGGCATGGTACGGCCGTTCGTGACACCTTTGGTTACGGCAAGGTCCCCCTGGCTGGCTACATCAAGAAACGGGCTAAAGGCAGGCTGGCTTTACTCCTGGTGGATGAAGTGCATCAGTACAAAAGCATTGACAGCGACCAGGGGTATGCCATGCACCACCTGGCCCAAGCGGCCGAGAAAGTCGTGGCCCTCACCGGCACCATTTACGGCGGCAAAGCCTCCAGCCTCTTTTACCTGCTCTTCCGCCTGGCCCCAGAAATGTGCCGGGCGTATATCGAACCGGAAGCCACCGGCCAGCGTCGCCTGCGCAGCCGGGATTGGGTTTCGGCTTACGGCATCTTGCAGCGGATTGAGACCGTTATGCTGGATGAAGATGGCAAGCAGACGGCCAACGGCCGTTCCAACATCCGCTATAAAGAATTGCCTGGCGGCAGCCCGGCGATGCTGCCCTGGTTACTCAACCGCTCGGTCTTCCTTTCGTTGGGCGACATGGGTTTCCCCTTGCCGGAGTACAACGAAATCCCCATCTCTGTGCCGATGGCTCCGGAGCAGGCCATACTGTACGAAGACCTCAAGGAGCAGCTCAAAGAAGAACTGAAAGAGCGGCTCATACGCGGCGACAAATCCCTGCTGGCCGGCTATCTCTACGCCTTGCTTTTCTGGCCCGATTCGCCGCGCCGGGCCAAGGTGGTCAGCTGCCCTCGCACTGGCAAAGTGGTCGCTTCCGTACCCGGCCTGCCTGATGATTTCACCGGCCCTAAAGAAGAAGAAATCATCGAACTGTGCCTGCAAGAGAAGGCTCAGGGCCGCCGCGTCCTCTTGCTATGCCAGCAGACTGACACCCTGGACATCCAGCCAGAGTGGAAGGGAATGTTAGAAGCAGTTGGGCTGAAGGCTGCCATTCTCTGCGCCACCCCCAATAAACGGGAAGAATGGGTCGAAAAGCAGGTCAAAGCCGGTGTGGACGTGATCATCACCCATCCGCGCAAGGTGGAGACAGGTATTGATCTCCTCGACTTCCCCACCATCGTCTGGATGGCGATAGATTACTCCGTCTACACCGTGCTGCAAGCCAGCCGCCGCTCCTGGCGCATTGGCCAGACGCGGCCGGTGAAGGTTTACTATTTCGCCTATGAAGAGACCATCCAGGAAGATGCTCTGCACCTGGTCGCGGCGAAGGTGGCGGCTGCCTTACGGGTCAACGGGGATACGGTCGGTGACGACAGCCTGGCCGACCTGGATGAACTGACTAGCGGCGATCTGGTAGCTACCCTGGCCAAGATCGTGACCGGCGAGACCCAAATCGAGGCTCGCAGTCTCCAGCAGGCCTTTGCCGAAGCCAATGCCAGCCTGCGCCAGGCCAATACTCTCATTGGTGAATACGGCACTGTGGATGATGACGAGGATGATGAACTGGAAACGGCCGTAACAGATGAGCCGATTCGACAGCGGCCGTTGCCGGCCATCGCCGGTAATGGGCAACCTGTAAACGGGCACACGCATCAGCCGTCTCTGTTCTCAAGCGGCCAGGTCAAGCCAAATGGCATCGCGGCTACTATCAATGGAAAGGAACAGCGCAAGCATAACTGCGCCCCCCACCAACAAGAAGAAATAGCCCTATCTGATGATCACAAACCGCCCGTACCACGGCCGCGCTTGCTGATTAGTGAGTTGTTGGTATCGTGATGCATAGCCACAGGACCGTTTGATCTACGCTGGAACTCCTTTCCACCACAAGTTGCAGGCACGGCCGTCTTCTCAAAATGAAATTTTCTTATATAATTGTCTGTGCAATTATTGAGTACACAATTATATAGTGATTGAGATATTACTATGAAATTCGTAGGCCGAAAACGGGAATTACAAACTCTGGAAAAGCTGATTCAGTCGTCACAAGCGGGCCTGCTCATCCTATACGGCCGTCGCCGGGTAGGCAAAACCTGGCTAATGACCCACTTTCTGGAACAGCACCAGGATATTCAGGCTTTCTATTGGATGGCTACCACGCACAATGAGGCATATCAGTTGCGTGACTTTTCCCAGGCCGTCTTGCGTTACGACCCGCGCATGGCCGCCCCTCCTACTGCTGATTTCACCTTTGCCAGTTGGGAAGATGCGCTGAATCATCTGGCCGATATTGTCGTCTTAAATACACAATCACACCTGGTTATCCTGGATGAGTTCACGTATCTGTTGCGCAATGAACCGGCCGTCAGCAGCGTCTTTCAGAAAGTGTGGGATCATCGCTTTTCCAAAATTCCCCAGCTGAAATTAGTGCTAACTGGCTCCCTGATAGGCATGATGGCCCGCCAGGTTATTTCCTACCAGGCGCCTTTATACGGCCGGGCGACATCGCAGATTCGCCTGCGGCCGCTGCCCTATGCTGCTTTGACCGAACTGTTCCCAGAGCGAACAGCGGTTGAACGAGTAGCCATCTACGGCGTGACCGGCGGTGTGCCAGCTTATCTGGAGTTATTTACCCGTACCGGCGACTTCAAGAGTGCTTTACAGGGATATGGGCTAGACGCAGGCAGCATCTTCTTATCCGATCCCCCCGTCATTCTGTACGAACAGTTGCAGGATCCACAATCCTATGAATCTGTTTTATCAGCCATTGCCGGTGGGTTTCACCAATGGTCAGACATCGCCAAGATGGCCATCGTGACAGACACCGCGTTAGGCCATTATCTCAAGGTGCTACAAGAGCTAGAAATTATTGAAAAACGTGAACCCATCCTCTCCCGGCCCAGTGGCAAGCGCGGTCGTTATTACATGCGAGACCACTTTCTTCGCTTCTATTACCGCTTCATCGTGCCCCAATTGGGCAACATTGCCCGCGATTATCAAGAGGTGGCGGTAGAGAGAATTGAAGCGGAGCTCCAGCCCTTTCTCGGTACCCACATCTTTGAGGAATTATGCCAGGAATGGGTGTGGGCGGCGGCCGCGGCCGGGCAGCTTGACTTTAGACCAGAAGAAGTAGGCTCCTACTGGCGCGTACATCGTAGTCTGGGGGTGCAGCTCGACGTGGTGGCGGCCGCGCCCCGGGAGAAGAAGCTGCTAATTGGGGAAGCCAAATGGAGCCAGGGAACATTAAGTCGCCGTCTGCTGACCGATCTCATTGAGCGCAGCCAGCGCATGCCCCAGGTGGCCGAAGGATGGACGACACAATATGTGTTATTTGCTCGCGAAGGATTTACAGAAGCGCTTCGCGAGGAAGCGCGAGCCAGAAATGCACTTCTGGTTTCGTTAGACCAGCTTGAGAAAACATTGTCAGGCCATTGAACCGGCCAGAATTTTTCCTTTAGACGATACAAAGCCTTGCCGGAACTCTTCCAGCTACTAAAAGAACACCAGCGAACCTGGTATCTACGTACCCACTATGGTCTGGCTGCTAATGCTCTGACCGGCGCCGAACCACGAGAGGAAACATCATGAACCAACCGGTGGAAGCTCCCTTTCCCTGGCCGGAAGATGAAATGATCGCCCGTTACGGCCTGCACCACTTAACACCGGAAGAGCAGCAGGCATGCCCTGAGCAAGGCCGAAGGGTCTTTCCCGGCTTGCGGCTGGCGCTGGCTGTTTTCAAAGCCAGACTCATTAAGCCGCCGGCGGCCGTCCCTCGCGTGCGGGCTGGTTGGGTGGTCTGGGTGGCCGAAACCTACCCTGGCCAGTATCACGTCCGGCTGCCGGGCGGGGCAACGTTGCTGGCCCCCTATCACGACATGACCTGGGAGCGCGTTCCGGTGGAGACACCGACCACCACTATTGAGGATATCCGGATCGAAGAAAGACAATTGCAGGCAGAAGCTGCCAAATGGCGGCCTGGACGGGTTATCACCACGCCGGGTACCCGGTTGTCATGGGACAGCCTGGCCGGGTGGATAACTGCCTGGCAGCAGCTCCAGGGCCGGGCACATTCCGGCGACCGTTACTGGAAAGAGGGGCGGCATATTCAGGCGTTGCCGGTGGAAATGATAACCTCCGAAGCAGATGAAATCACCCTGTACGACTTCTTGTCCCTTATGAATAGTAGTGACGCCCGACCGCCTAAAGGGATGAGAGAAAACCATCCCACCACCCCACTGGTGGTAGCCGCTCACAACCGCCTGGCGCAATTGGGGGCGACACCCTACCGGCAATATCGACAGCAGC